>JBEICQ010000108.1:0-7304 GCA_040383885.1 Flavobacteriales bacterium
CGTTGGCATCAACACCGGGATTGTTGGCAAGCAGAAGAATGACATCTCCGGCTTTACCAAAACCTATTTCGGCAATCTGATCAATGTCCTCTATCATACCAATCATCCCAATGGTTGGTGTAGGGAAAACCGGTGCAGTAACACCTGCATGCGTATACTGGTTGTAGAAACTTACATTCCCCCCGGTTACAGGTGTATCAAGTGTCTTGCATGCCAGCGACATGCCTTTAATGGCGTGCACAAATTGCCAGTAGACTTCAGTGTTGTATGGATTGCCAAAGTTCAAACAATTGGTAACAGCGAGGGGAGAGGCGCCACTGCAGGCAAGGTTTCTGGCTGCTTCAAAAACGGCAATTGCGGTTCCCTTTTCCGGATCACATTGTACATATCTTGAATTGCAATCTACAGTCATGCCAATGGCTTTGCCTGAGTCTTTGATGTGGTATAAGCCGGCACTGCGGCGGGCATTGATGTTGAGACTTCCGGTTCCAATCATGGAATCATACTGATTAAATATCCATTGTTTGGAGCAAATATTCGGATGAGAAATGATTTTTTCCGCAACCTTTTCAATGGAGGAAGGCAAGGGCAAGGAATCAGACTGAAATTTTTGTGCTCTTCCAAACCATTCAGGTTCCCGGAATTCTCTTTTGTAAACAGGAGCGCCACCTCCGAGTACAAGACTTTCTGCATTTACTTCTGCAACTTTCTCTCCCCCGAAAAAATATTCGAGGTTCGGCCCCTCCGTCACTTCTCCGATAAGACTGCAGTTTAAATCCCATTTTTCAAAAACCTCCAAAACTTCTTTTTCCATTCCTTTCTTTACAACCACCAGCATGCGTTCCTGACTTTCGGATAGAAGGATTTCAAAGGGCTTCATGTCCTGCTGACGCATGGGTACTTTGTCAAGAAAGATGCGCATGCCGCAATTTCCTTTTGCACTCATCTCAGAAGTAGAGCAGGTAATTCCTGCAGCACCCATGTCCTGCATGCCAACCACAGCACCTGTTTTAATTACTTCCAGGCTTGCCTCCAACAGCAGTTTTTCCTGAAATGGATCTCCCACCTGAACCGCTGGAAGGTCATCAGCAGAATTCTCGGTAATATCAGCAGATGCGAAAGTGGCCCCATGAATGCCGTCTTTTCCGGTGGCACTGCCAACGATAAAAACAGGATTCCCGATGCCACCGGCGATGGCCGTAATGGTTTCATCGTGCTTTACAATGCCCACACTCATGGCATTTACGAGGGGATTTTGGTCATAACAATCATCAAAAAATACCTCTCCTGCCAGCACCGGTACGCCAAAGGCATTGCCATAATTGCCAATACCTTTGGTCACTCCGCGGATGAGCCAGCGGTTACGGGCTTTTTCGGGAAATCCAAAGCGCAGTGAATTGAGTTGTGCCACGGGTCTGGCACCCATGGTAAAAATATCTCGGTTGATGCCTCCCACACCTGTTGCCGCA
Organism: Flavobacteriales bacterium; assembly: GCA_040383885.1. Classification (GTDB taxonomy): domain Bacteria; phylum Bacteroidota; class Bacteroidia; order UBA4408; family UBA4408; genus JBEICQ01. The sequence continues at coordinate 1,470 of JBEICQ010000108.1, forward strand.
CCCTGATAAGGCTCCACGGCTGAAGGGTGGTTGTGTGATTCAATTTTAAAAGCACAGGCGAGGCCCTCTCCAATATCAACCAACCCGGCATTTTCTTCTCCCGCTTTTGCAAGCATTACCTTGCCTTCGCGGGGCAGTTGCTTGAGCCAGAAGATGGAGTTTTTATACGAACAATGTTCACTCCACATCACTGAATAAATACTCAGTTCCGTGAAATTGGGTGAGCGACCCATGATCTTGCAAATGTGCTCGAATTCCTCTTTGGTGAGGCCAAGCTTTTGAGCCGTTTCAACACCGGCGGGTGCGCTTAATGCAGAGTCGTTTAACATAGAAATGTAATTGGCTAAAGGTAATTCAAAAAAATTATGGCAGTTAAAATAAGGGCTTTAATTTTTGCTACATTGCGAAGAATGACAGGGCTGTTCCTTTTGATTCTTGCATTTCTGGGATGCTACAGACTTGCCGTGTTTAAGAACAATCTGCTCCATCCCCTGATCCTGTTTGCGCTGTTTCTTCTGAAAATTACAGTTGGAGGGATACTCGTTTGGATTTATACTTATTACTATACCGATCCGGCTGCCGCTGATATCTATAAATACCTGAATGATGCAAAATATATTCACAAGGGTCTGTCGCAAAATCCTGTTGGCTATCTAAAAGTGCTTTTTGGTGCCTACGGAAATGATTTTGAGTTGTGTATGCTCCTTCGCAAAACAGCCTATTGGTATCTCTACGGAAGTTCCAACCTGATCAATGATGGCAGGCTGATGATTCGCTACCACCTCTTGCTTCTTCCGCTCACCGGCGGGAAAATTTTTACCCATCTGGCCCTGCTCAACTTTTGGGCATTTGCAGGTCAAACTGCACTATGTAACCTCTTCATAAAAATCAGGCCAAACCACCGTTTGCAAGCTGTGATTGCCGCCTACCTGGTTCCTTCTGTTTTGTTCTGGACTTCCGGCATGCTGAAAGAAGGAATGCTTATCGGTTTTTTTGGATTTCTTCTCTATTCCCTGCATGCAGCATTTACCCGTTTTAGTATGGCTTCCCTGCCCGGAATTATGATGTATGGCACCGGATTGTTTTTCTCAAAGTTCTATGTACTCATTCTGTTGGTTGCTTCCTTGCCGGTTCTTTTCTTTTTGAAACTGATCCGCCACCGCAACCTGGCTTACCTGCTTATTCTTTTGTTTTATGCCGGCGCATACTTCCTCACGCAGCCTCGTTGGATAGGAACCATTATGAACAAGCAACATGAGTTTAACAATGCCACCATGGGCAATTTGTTTGTGAAATCGGAGACTGACACTTTCCGCGCAGATATTGATCTGGCAAAGCCACTCATGCGAACCTTTCCCGGAGACACCGTAAGTTTTTCTTCTTCTTTGTTGGTAAAGCGATTTGTTAAACTGGCCGATGCAGACAGCACGCATCTTATAAAGGACAAGAAATATGTGTTGCTCATGATTACGGAAAAAGCCGGAAGCTGGGTCCTGATTCCGGCCTGTAATGCCCATCCGGGTTCATTTTTAGGTCATGCACCTCAATATCTTTTCAATGCGCTCCTGCGTCCCAATCTCAGGGAAATAAAAAATGCCATGCAATGGATGCCTGCTCTTGAAAATCTTTTGATGGCGCTGCTTTTTGCCTATGTGGCTTTGTTTCACACGAAGATTCCGCTTTCAGACATGGAGATTTATCTGTGGATATTTGCAATGTTTCTGCTCCTTACAGCAGGTGCTGTAACGCCTGTGCTGGGCGCCCTTGTGCGCTACAAGGTGCCTGCTCTGCCCATGCTCTGGTGGTCACTTTTTTGCAGGACAAAAAAAATCCCGCCTCATGGGCGGGATTCCTAAGTGAATGATTTGTGCTTTAGGCTTCTGCCGGAGCTTCACCTTCGGAGGTGTTGGCTTCTTCTGCAGGCGCTTCTTCTGCCGGTGTTTCTTCAACAGGGGCGGGAGTGTTTTTAGCTACAATGGCTTGTTCCCTTGACAGTTTCTTGGCACTTTCGTCAGCCATTCTGGCTTCGTAAGCGGCTTTCTTCTTGTCGGCAAGACTTTTGATTTTTCCTGCTACTCCTGCTTCTTTACCGCTCAGCCAGGTCTGAAACTTTGCCTCAGCCTGTTCAGTGGTCATAGCGCCTTTCTTTACTCCACGCAAGAGGTGATCTTTCATCATCACTCCTTTGTAAGAAAGAATTGCACGCGCAGTGTCGGTGGGTGTTGCACCGGTGCCTACCCAGTAGACGGCCCGGTCGAAGTTGATGTCAATGGTAGCGGGATTGGTTACGGGGTTGTAGGTTCCGATTTTCTCAATGAATCTTCCGTCCCGTGGTGCACGACCATCCGCAACTACGAGGTGAAAAAAGGCTTTGCCTTTCTTACCATGTCTTTGTAACCTGATTTTTGTTGCCATTGTTTGTTTGTAAAATGGGCTGCGAATTTCGGAAAATTATTCATTTTGCACAAACCTTTTTTTCATTTGTGTAATTGCGCTTTGTTTGCCATGTTTACAACCTGAAATGACACTGCCTCAACAATTTGACAAAAAAGACACCCGCAGCGGCTTTGGCGAAGGCCTGCTCAGGGCTGCACGCCAAAATCCCCAAATCGTAGGTCTATGTGCCGATCTTACAGGTTCGCTCAAAATGGATGCCTTTGCCCGTGAATATCCTTCCCGGTTTTTTCAGGTTGGCATCGCCGAAGCCAATATGATGGGCATCGCTGCCGGCCTTACCATTGGCGGCTATATTCCTTTTGCGGGTACTTTTGCCAACTTCGCCACCGGTAGGGTCTATGACCAGATCCGCCAGTCTATCGCTTACTCAGGTAAAAATGTGAAGATATGCGCCTCTCATGCCGGGCTCACCCTTGGTGAAGATGGAGCTACCCATCAAATTCTGGAAGACATCGGTCTGATGAAAATGCTCCCTGGCATGGTGGTGATCAATCCCTGTGATTATAACCAAACCCTTACTGCAACCCTTGCCATCGCTGCTTATAACGGCCCTGTTTACCTCAGGTTCGGAAGGCCGGTTGTTCCCAATTTTACTGCTCCCGATCAAGCATTCATCATTGGCAAAGCATTGATGCTGGAAAAAGGTACGGATGTGACCATACTCGCTACCGGTCACCTTGTTTGGAAGGCCTACGAGGCCGCAGTAATGCTGGCAGAAAAGGGCATTTCCGCCGAGCTCATCAACATACATACCATCAAACCCCTGGATGAAGAAGCTATTCTGGCTTCGGTAAACAAAACACATTGTGTGGTAACCGCCGAAGAGCACCAGGAATTGGGTGGCCTGGGTGAGTCGGTGGCCGGTTTACTTGCCAGAAAATTTCCTGCACCACTCGAGATGATTGCAGTAAAAGACACTTTTGGCGAAAGCGGGACGCCGGATCAATTGCTTCAGAAATATGGACTTCATTCGGCAGCCATCTTTGAAGCAGCACAAAAAGTGATGCATCGAAAAGGAAAATGAAGTGTATTTGTCCAGCCTCTTCACGAAAGGGGATCTCTCTTTTACACAATAACCTTCTCTTTGTCTTTTAAAACAGGCAACAGCCCTGACCGATTTTCTTCATGTCTCAGCAGCCCAAACCCATCAGTGTAGTGGTATCAGTGATTAGTGACCTGGCCACCGACCAAAGGGTTCTTCGCACCTGCCGTCTGTTGATAAGCATGGGTCTTGAAGTGCACCTGCTCGGAAGATTACTACCCAATTCTCCTGCCATGGAGGAACTTCCATGCAAAGCCACCCGGCTAACTCTTTGGTTTCGCAAAGGCCCTTTGTTTTATCTCGAGTTTCAGTGGAGACTATGGCGATTCCTTTGGCGTGAAAATCCAGACATCTACTATGCAAATGACCTCGATACCCTTCTTCCCAATCGTTTGCTGGCCTATTTCAGGAAGAAAAAGATCGTGTACGACAGTCATGAATTTTTTACCGGTGTGCCCGAACTTCAGCATGCACCCATCAAGCGAGGCATCTGGACCTTGCTCGAAAAAGCCCTTCTACCCGGTCTGAGGCACTGCATCACGGTAAACCAGGCCATTGCAAAAAACTACTCCACCCTCTACGGCAATTCCTGGATGGTGATAAGAAATATCCCTGAATCAATGCCGGTCAGTCAAAAAACCGACAGGCGCACCCTGGGCTTGCCGGAACATGCCTTTATTCTGGTGATGCAGGGTGCGGGTATTAATATAGACAGAGGGGCAGAGGAGGCCATCGCTGCGCTAAAACTGTTGCCCGAAGATGTTTACCTGCTCATCATGGGCGGAGGTGATGTCTTTGAAACCTTGCCGCAAATTGCCTCCTCTATGGGCGTTTCCGGACGACTGATGTTAAAACCTCGCATGCCTTACAGCCTGATGATGGAACATACGCGCAACTGCAATTGCGGCCTCTCATTGGACAAGCCATTTAGCTTGAATTATCAAAATAGTTTGCCCAACAAGCTCTTCGATTATTTTCATGCCGGTATTCCTGTGCTTGCAAGCTGCGTTCCGGAGATAGAAAAAATTGTTTCGGCTTACGGAGCAGGCCTCATCGTAAACGAAGTAAGTGCCCCTAAAATTGCAGATGCAATCAAATGTATCCTTGATTCTCCGGGTTTGAATAAGTCTCTCAGGGAAGGTGCCATGCATGCAGCCAAAACCTTTACATGGCAAAATGAATCCCAAAACCTGAAGCGTTTAATGGAAGAAGTAATCAGCAGCAAAGCCGATGAAAAAAAAAACTTGATGTTGAATTCCGCTCTCCTTCAATTTGTATAGATTTACAACCATGATGCAGCCACTATTCCTTCAGATTTTTGCACTCTCCTACATACTGATTCTGTTCGGACAAACTGCAGCTGATAAGTTGTTTAACTGGGAGGCGAACAAAGATTATGTGAAGGGATATTTTTTAAACAGCCCTTTAAACCAACTCTCAGGCATACTCTTTTTACTTTTATTTTTCCTTGAGGCCTGTGCATTTCTATTTTCAAGTCTGGCTTTTTTAAATCTGCTGTTATTTACCTGCGGAACCGGCTTACCAGAGGCGATAGGTTTTTTAAATGGCCAATCAGCTCTATCCATGGATCTTGCCTTGTTGGGTATTTTTTTTGGACAGCGATTGGCAAAAGACTATGCATCAGCGGCTTCAAGCACCATCTACCTGTTGTTTGCCTTGGGAGCGACATGGATCCTTACAGGATACAATTGAACGGATTCCTCGCTCTGGAATACAATTACAAGTGACTTGGTGTTGAAATATTTTCAAATGTTTCTACCTCTGGTTGAGTGTTGCAGTGGGCAATTTCCTTTCTTTGTATCACTAAAAAATATCTATCATGGCTAAGGAAAGCAAAGAAAAAGAAACTCATACCAAAGAGGCCAACAAGGAAAAGCTAAAGGCGCTTCAGTTGACAATAGACAAAATTGAAAAAACCTTTGGCAAAGGTGCGATTATGAAGATGGGAGACAACCCCATTGAAGAAATGGAAGTCATCAGCAGTGGTTCCATCGCACTCGACAATTCACTTGGCATCAGCGGCTATCCCAAAGGAAGAATAGTGGAAATTTATGGTCCCGAATCATCAGGAAAAACTACACTCACCATTCATGCCATCGCAGAAGCCCAAAAAGCAGGAGGCATAGCAGCATTTATTGATGCTGAGCATGCTTTCGACAGGTCTTATGCCGAAAAACTGGGTGTTGATACTGAGAATCTTTTCATTTCTCAACCCGATAACGGAGAACAGGCACTTGAGATAGCAGAAAACCTTATCCGCAGCGGCGCCATTGATATCATCGTGATTGATTCCGTTGCTGCATTAACGCCAAAAA
>JBEICQ010000109.1:0-7279 GCA_040383885.1 Flavobacteriales bacterium
AAAAAAAGAAAAATCTACCACCTCATCGACAGCCTCTCGGGAGTGGCCGCCAAATATTCTGTTGCCAATGAATACGACCGCATGATCACTCGCCTCGGTGCCAAGGGAACAAATGCCTATACTTCTTTTGACGAAACGGTTTATACCAATGACATTCCCTCTAACCAACTGGAAAATTTCCTGAAACTGGAGGCCGACCGTTTCCGCAACCCGGTGCTTCGCCGGTTTCATACCGAACTTGAGGCCGTGTATGAAGAGAAAAACAGGGGCCTCGATTCAGATATCAACCAGGCCTTCGAACACCTGCTGGAAAAACTGCTGCCTGCACATCCCTACGGAACGCAAACCACCATCGGTACCGCCGAGCACCTGAAAAATCCTTCCATCAAAGCCATCAATACCTACCTTAAGCGTTATTATGTTCCTGCCAACATGGCCCTCATCATGAGTGGTGATTTTAATCCGGATGAAGCTGCCGCACTTTGCCTACGCTATTTTGGCGATTGGGCGGCAAGGGGAGAGGAAGCCCCGGTTTTTACCTCTGCCATTGTCAGGGCTGCGCCGGAAGAAGTGAGTATCTCGGGTCCGGAAGCTCCTTTTGTTTTGATGGGATTTGCCGTTCAGGGTGCCAATACCCGCGATGCCGACATGTTGCAGCTGGTTTCTAAAATGCTCTACAACGAAAAAGCAGGTTTGTTTGATACCGGCATCAACCTTCCGCAGAAAACCGGACAGGTAAGCGCCGAAACCGAATTGCTCGCCGATTACAGCCTGCTCCTGCTGCAGGGAAAACCCCTGTCGGGCCAGGATCCTGCCCTTATTCCGGGCATGGTACTCGAACAACTGGAAAAGATAAAAAACGGCGACTTCCCCGACTGGCTCATGCAAGCTTCCGTAAATGCCATCAAGCTGGAAAAGATGCGACAGTATGAAAGCAACCTCGGTAGGGTGCGCAGCATGTTGGGCACTTTCCTTTACCGCTCTCCCCGTTTGGCAGAAGTATCTCTCATCGAAAGACTGGGAAAAATAACCCGACCCATGCTCATGGATTTTGTGAAGCAAATGCTCTCCACGCACTATGTATCTGTAATCAAGAAAAATGGAGAGCGCGCCCCGAGCGGCAAAATCTCTAAGCCTCCCATCACCCCGGTGGTGACCAATTCTGCAGAGCAATCAAAAGCCGCCTCAGATTTTCATCCCGAGGAAGTGCCTGCCATCTCTCCTGTGTTTGTTGACTATGGAAAACAGATAAAAAAAGGAACAGTCAACCAGGTGCCCTGCTACTATGTGCATAATCCGCGTAACAGTTTGTTCTCGCTGACCATCCTGCTTAAAAAAGGCAAGGCCCACGACAAAAGGCTCGAGCCGGCCCTGTTATACCAAACATTTGCCGGTACCAACAGCAGGGATGCCGAGACCCTCGGAAGAGAATTTTTTACGCTCGGTTGCAGCTATGATTTTGTGGTGGATGAAAACGAAACCCGTCTCGTCTTATCAGGCCTGTCGGAGAACTTCGAAAAAGCCCTGATGCTGATGGAGGCTTGTTTCAGGGAGGTGAAAAACGACAAGGAAGCCCTTGGCAAATACATCGGACAGGAGATGCAGCAGCGCGAGGAGATGCTGGAAAACAAAAATGTACTTCTTCAGCAGGCCATGTCGGCTTACGGCAGATTTGGTCCGCAGTCTGCTTTTAGAAACACCCTTACCACAGATGAGATAAATTCCCTTACCTCGCAGGAATTGAGTGATGAAGTAAAGAACCTCCTCAACCATGCCCATGAGCTCTGGTATTTTGGTCCGGCCTCAGCGGAAACCGCTATGGAACTGATGCAGAAGCATCACCAGGTGCCTAAAACGCTGAGACCTGCCCCTGAAAATCCATTTAAACCGCGCAACATTTCGGGAGGCAGTGTATGCTACCTCGATTATCCGATGAAGCAGGCCGAGGCACTGATCATTCGCAGCGGATATGCTTTTGATACCAGCAAAATTGCCATCTCCCGCATCCACAGCACTTATTTCGGTACAGGTTTGAATTCCATTGTAGGCCAGGAACTGCGCGAGGCAAGGGCGCTCGCCTATTCGGTATTTTCACAGCTTACGCCGGCCCGCTACAGCAAAATGCCGCTGATGAGCGTGTCTTACATAGGAACCCAGGCAGACAAATTGCCGGAGGCACTCAGGGGATTCCAAGTTTTGCTCGACACCATGCCCCTGCAGGCAGCCATGTTCACCGAAGCCTGTAAATCGGTAAGGCAAAAGATTGCCTCCGAACGGGTGCTCCCGCGCGAACTGCTCGACAACTTCTACCAGGCCAGACAATATGGACTGTATCACGACATCCGTAAAGATGTGTTTGAACTTTCCGCAAAAATCACTTTGTCTGACCTCGCCGAATACCACCGCAAACACATCTCCGGCAAACCCGGAATCATCATGGTCATCGGCAACAAAGAACAAATCCTTGCAGCCGGACTTTCTGTTTATGGGCCTTTGCAGGAATTAACCCGCAGGCAAATCTTCGGATTTGATTAGTTTTGCGCAAAATTCGGAGCAGCATGAACAAGATTAAGGTTACCAAGCCCGTAGTTGAACTCGACGGGGATGAGATGACGCGCATCATCTGGGCATCTATCAAGGAGAAATTGATTTTTCCATACCTCGATCTGGATATTAAGTATTTCGACCTGGGCATTGAGAACCGCGACCGCACCTCTGATGCCGTTACCACAGAGGCGGCCAAAGCCATCCTCGAACACAATGTGGGCATTAAATGTGCCACCATTACACCGGATGAGGCACGCGTAAAAGAATTTAACCTCAAACAGATGTGGAAATCCCCCAATGGTACCATTCGTAATATTCTTGACGGCACCGTTTTCAGGGAACCCATTGTAATGAAAAACATTCCCAGGCTTGTAAGCAACTGGACGGCTCCCATCTGTATTGGCAGACACGCTTTTGGCGACCAGTACCGCGCCACCGATTTTGTAACCAAAGGCAAAGGCAAGCTCACCATCACCTTTACTCCGGAAGATGGAAGCGAACCACAGTCCTTTGAAGTCTATCAGTTTAAAGGCGATGGTGTAGCCATGTCTATGTACAACACCGATGAGTCTATTGCCGGTTTTGCACGCTCCTGCTTTAACATGGCGCTCAATAAAAAATGGCCACTCTACCTCTCTACAAAAAATACCATCCTCAAAAAATACGACGGACGCTTCAAAGATATTTTTCAGGAAATCTACCAGAAAGAGTTTAAGTCACGGTTTGATGAAGTACATATCGTGTATGAACACCGCCTGATAGATGACATGGTGGCCTCGGCCCTCAAGTGGCATGGAAATTTTGTTTGGGCATGTAAAAAATACGACGGCGATGTGCAAAGTGATACCGTTGCCCAGGGCTTTGGTTCGCTTGGTTTGATGACATCTACACTCATCACCCCCGACGGAAAAACCATGGAAGCTGAAGCGGCGCACGGAACAGTTACCCGTCATTACCGCATGCACCAGCAAGGCAAAAAAACCAGTACCAATCCCATTGCATCCATCTATGCATGGTCGCAGGGCCTGCGCTTCAGAGGAAAGCTGGACGGAAATACCGCCCTCATGAACTTCTGCGACAAGCTGGAACAGGTATGTATTCAAACAGTGGAATCAGGACACATGACCAAGGATCTGGCTGTTTGCATTTACGGCGACAAGGTTACCGAAGACAAATACATGTACACAGATGATTTTCTGAACCTGCTCAGCAACAACCTTAGCAAATCTCTCTCTTGACAGCAGGCTTTCGTTTCCGGTCCGGCGCTGTTTCATACACCGGGCGATTTCCGGACCTTTGTAAAATCTTCCTGCTGCCCATACTCATTACAGTAACTTCTTTACTGCAGGCACAAAGTCTTAATTATTATTACGGAAACATCCACGCGCACACCTCTTATTCCGATGGCAACAAGGACAGTGCAAGCTCCGGAATGACCACACCGCTGCAGGCATTTAACTATGCCAAACAATCTTCTCACATCGATTTTTACGGAATCTCGGAGCACAACCATTACGCTGCGGGAATGCGTTCTCCACTGTTTTACAGAAGGGGACTAAACGATGCGGATGCAGCCACTGTGGATGGCGATTTTGTGGCCATGTACGGCATGGAATGGGGCGTGATATCGAGTGGTGGTCATTTGCTTGTGTACGGCTCTGATTCGCTTTGCGGCTGGGATTTCGGACAACAGGAAATTCCGGTAGCAGAGGCTGACTACGCGCGACTTTACCGGGTAATCAACCGAAAACCCGGCAGTTTTGCTTATCTGGCGCATCCCCAATCCGGCGATTATACCAACCTGTTTACACAGGCATACAACGCAGCAGCCGATGAGGCCATTGTAGGGTTGGCCATGCGCAGCGGACCGGCATTTTCCACCAACAGTAGTTATTCCAATCCCTCTACTTCCAATTACCAGAGTCGCTACAACGATGCACTCAAAAGAGGATATCACCTGGGTCCGGGCATTGATCACGACACGCACAACAGTGTTTTCGGTCGCCAGTCCTCCGGTCGCCTCGTGGTGCTTGCCCCCTTGCTCAACAGGGCAGAGATTTACAATGCCTTCCGGCAGAATCGCTTTTATGCCTCCGACGACTGGAATGTAAAAGTGAATTTCCGCATACAAAACCGTCCCATGGGAAGCAGGATTACACAGGCAGGAAATCCCACGCTCTCTGTACAGGTAGACGATCCGGACGGAGAAAATGTGAGCAGCATTGTTGTTTACGGGGGTGTTGCCGGAAGTGGCAGCAATCCCACACAGATCACTTCGGTGAGCAACAGCAATACGCTGAGCTATACACACAATGTATCACCCAACCAGGAATACTACTATTACTTATATATTGTGCAGACAAACGGTGATAAAATATGGACTGCACCCATTTGGTACACTCGGAATGACAACATCACCATACAAGCCCCTCAGGCGGATTTCGATTCAGCCATGGTGGTGTGCAGCAACAACCCCGGGGTATTTGAAGATCATTCACTGAACGCACCTGATACCTGGTGGTGGAGTGTGCCCGGGGCTTATCCGGCAAATTCCTCCTTGCAACATCCCACCTTTGTTTTTTCTACCCCCGGCACCTATCAGGTGAGCCTGGTGGTAAGCAACGCAGCCGGGAGCGACACCCTCATCAGAAGCATTACGGTTGGGTCTCCGCCTGTGGTTAGTGTATCGGGCACAGACAGCATCTGCAAGGGCAGGAGTGTGGTACTGAGCGCCTCAGGAGCCGATACCTATGTATGGAACAATGGTGCACAAACGCAAAGTATTACTGTTTCGCCGCAAACAAACACGCAGTATCGTGTAAGCGGTTACATCAACGGATGTTTTGATACGGCGCAGAAAACAATAAGGGTATATCAGGCACTGCCAACACCCGTGATAACTAAACTGAACGATACACTGTTCTCAAGTGCCTCTTCAGGCAACCAGTGGTACTATTACAACTCTCAGATAGAAGGGGCGAATGATTCATTTTATGTACCCACCTTAACCGGTTATTACCAGGTGCAGGTGAGCGACAGTTTGGGTTGCCGTTCTGAACTTTCTTTACCCCTTGCCTTAACGGTAGGATTGATGCAAAAGAATGTAGATGCTAAGGGTACTTACCTGGTCTATCCCAATCCTACTCAGGGCAGCTTGTGGATAGTTTCTTCGGAGCTCAGAACGCAGCTGATGCTGGAGGTTTTTACAAGCACGGGTTACCCGGTGCACAAGCAGACATTAGGCGAGTGCAGTCCATTGAAGCCGGCTTTTGCCGATTTAACGCATCTGAGCAGGGGAGTATATGTGCTGAGAATAGGAAGTGGGAAGGAAGTGTTTGAAACAAAAGTCAAGTTGGAATAGCAGCTCGCCGGGGTATAGCGGTGTATTCATGAATCCGCGCCGGAGAAACGGAATCCGTTTTACATAGCTTTTCCTTGCACAGGGGTGTAAAAAGGCAATTGTGCTGTCAATTAACAGCGTGGCAGCCTGTTCTTTGATGGGCGCTTGTTCTATTCATTGCCCTTCAAGATTAAAACCCCGGGTTGCACTTCTTTTCTTTCCATCAATGATGACCTCTGCACAGGGTTCTGTTTGTGTAATTTTTTTCTTTACAAATTCTCCTTTTTTGTTGTACATGTAGGTTGTTACATGACAAAGCGTACCATCCTCAGAACAGTAGGTTTCCCGGTGAATTTTTCCGCCTGGTTGGTGATAAGAAACGCTGTAAAATCTTTTGTCAGGCAATTGAAGCTCATAATGCGTTTTTTGCCTGAATTCATTGTATCTCTCGGTATACAAATAACTCGGGCACCAATCTGAGAACTTCCTGTATTCTCTTATGTCTCCATCATCAAAACGGAAAATGCCTTCGGCATATAAATCATTGAAATGACTGTAGAAATATTCATTTTTTATTGAACAACTATCAGGCGGAAGATTGCTGATGTGATAACAACTGGTATCAGTAGAAATCTTGGGTGTGTATCTTGAATGATAGTAATAATAATTTCCATCGGTGCTGATGTAATACTTTCTGCGCTCGATGGTAACAATGGTATCCGCGCGGCGTTTTATTTTCAGATCAATCATTTGGGTGATTTGACCTTGCTCAGGCAAAAGTTGTTTGCCCTTATTTGCTATGTTTTTATCCAGGTAATTGTAATAGGTATAGATGCTATCACCTAATGCTATTCCATGAGGATGATAGGTGATATTCACTCTGTATATACCTGCAAACAAAGGCACCCCAAAGCTGTGATGGGAGGTATTTTGGGTATGGTAGTTATAGTAGTTTTCAAAATCATTGAGGTAAATGGGAACTACAATTTGTTCGAGCGGCTTTAAGTAGCTAATCTGAACAGTTCCTGTATCATGTACCATCATTTTGAGCATTTTATCTTCCGTATATCTCAACAACATGGTATTGTTTGCTTTGTCGTAGGCGTTCAGATAAAACAATTTTTGTCCAACATTTTGCGTGTGAGGAAGCAAAACAGGGTGCGGATGCTCTTTGTCGGTATTGGTGATGGTAATGTTAAAGGTGATTTTTTCACCTTCATAATAGCTTTCCTTATCGGTGCTTAGTGTAAAGGTTACGGGATGATATGGTAAGAAGGCGAGAGTATATTTGTGGCCTACCAAAGAGAAAAGTGTCAGAAAAAATATTCCTAATCGATGCATGTAATGTTGGATGTCTTAGGATGTTCTCCTATTGCTTGAAATGGGCAGACT
>JBEICQ010000110.1:0-7262 GCA_040383885.1 Flavobacteriales bacterium
ATCAGATCAGGCGACTTTTCTTTGTTGCAGCCGCAGGCAAACAAGAGACATATTAAGTATGCAGACAAATTCCTCATGGAGAGAGGCGGGTAATTTTCCAGTTTTCATTTTCGCGACTGAACAAGATTCGATCGTGCACGCGACCGGGTCTTCCTTGCCAAAATTCGATCTTGTGAGGCTGCAGGATGTATCCTCCCCAGTGTGGGGGTCGGGGTACATTACCGGGGGCATAGGTTTTTGCTAACTGCTTCAGTTTTTCTTCCAACTGTTCTCTGCTTTGAAGTACTTCGCTCTGGTTAGATGCCCAAGCGCCAAGCTGGCTGTCGTAGGGTCTGCTTGCAAAATAGGCATCACTGGTTTCGGGTGAAAGCATGGAAAGAGTACCTGAAATTCTTACTTGCCTTTCGATAGCTTGCCAAAAAAAATTGATGGCAGCCTTGGGGTTGGAGGCTATTTCCTGTCCTTTTGCCGAGAAATAGTTGGTATAAAAAACAAAGCCTCCCGCATCATATTTTCTGAGCAAAACCACCCGCACAGAGGGTTGACCCTGAGTATCACAGGTGGCAAGGTGCATGGCATGCGGTTCAGAAATATGAGCACGAATGGCTTCATTCATCCAGTGGTCGAATTGCACTATCGGATCAGATTCAACATCTTTTACATCGAGTGTTGCATGTGCATACTCTTGTCTTAATTTTTGTATGAGGTGTTGTGCTGTTTCGCTCATACCTGCAAAGGTAGGCAATCAGCTTTTGTTTTTTTTGAACGGACATCAACATCACCGTGCTTTTACTTATTTTGACACCGTGAGAAATCCACGATTCATTATCTGCCTGATTATTTTACTTACTGCCGGCCTGCCGGCAGGAAACAAAGTTACGGCGTGGGGATTTTATGCCCACAAACTGATTAACAGAATGGCTATTCTGTCACTGCCCGATGGACTGATTGGTTTTTATAAGAAACACATTGAATATGTAACCGCACATGCGGTAGATCCCGACATGCGCAGAAATGTGGTACCTGAAGAAGCAGCCCGTCATTATATAGATATCGATCACTATGGTGCAAATGCCTTCAGTGAAGTGCCGGTGTTATGGAGTGATGCCGTAAAAAAATATTCTGAAGACACCCTTCAGGCATACGGCATAGTGCCCTGGTGGATTGAAGTGATGAAAAATCGCCTGACACAGGCATTCAAAAAAGGAGATGTGGACCGCATCCTGAAAATTTCTGCAGACCTCGGTCATTACATCGGAGATGCGCATGTGCCTTTGCATACAACCGAAAACTACAATGGTCAATTAACAAATCAAAAAGGCATTCATGGCTTTTGGGAGTCGAGGCTGCCCGAGATGATGTCGAAAGATTATGACTATTGGACAGGCAAACCGGAATATATCCCCTCTCCCATTGATTTTGCCTGGAAAACCATCAAAGAAAGTCATTTTGCGACTGATAGCGTTTTGAAATTTGAGGCAGCCCTGAACAGAAAGTTTGATCCCGATCGAAAATATGCCCTCGAGTCAAAACCCGGCGGAACAACCGCCAGGGTTTACAGTGAGGAATACAGCAGAGAATACGACCGCATGCTCAACGGAATGACCGAGCGAAGGATGCGGAAAGCCATCCGGATGGTGAGCAGTGTTTGGATGACATGTTGGATTGATGCAGGTCAGCCTGATATGCTGAGGATGGAAAGCAAGGAAGTTTCAGATTCGCTGAAACGGGCAAATGAAGCCGAAGAGTACCTTTGGAACACCGGTAAAAGGTTGGAAAAAGTAAAAGGGCATGAAGATTAACCAGGTTGTTTTTTTAGAATTCCGGAAGATATTTGTGAAAAAACGAATAATTCATACATTTGCGCTCCCTCGCTGAAAAGTGAGAAGGTTGGTACCTTAGCTCAGTTGGTAGAGCAAAGGACTGAAAATCCTTGTGTCCCTGGTTCGATTCCTGGAGGTACCACAAAGCCCCGATAAGGGGCTTTTTTTTTGAAATTATCTCCCGCAGCGGCCTTTACAAAATAATAATAGCCCCGCACATGCGGGGCTAAGGAATATCTATTCAACTTTTACTTCACGATGAGTTGTTCTCGGATAAGGGTATTTTCACCCCTCACCTGAACTACATACATGCCTGGCGACAATTGCGGTATGCTGATTGGGGTTGCAATGGCTTTTTCTCCTGCAGTGAGTTGTCCCTCTGCATGCAGTTTACCTGCGATGTCGGTGATGGTGAAATATAGGTTTGTCTGGTCTCTGAAACCACCCGCTGAAATATTCACCTGTCCGTCAGAGGAAGGATTAGGGAAAACTTTGACTGCTGAAGTGTTATCTGTTTCAAAAGAAACTGCTTTCCATGGAGAGTACTCTGTTTTTCCATCAAAGTCAGTTTGTTTTAACCTGTAATAGCTGGTTCCTGACATGGGATTTTCATCAAACACTTCATACTCCAGATGACCATTGTGATTACCTGCACCTTTTACGGTAGCGATCGATTCAATATGAGATAAATCGGTGCTTCTTTCAACAGTGAAATAATCATTGTTGAGTTCGCTGAGGGTAGCCCAATAAATTTTCACTGCCTTCCCGGATTTCTGTGCATTAAAATCTGCAAGGCTCACGGGCAATGGCGTACCTCCGCCGCTACCGGTGAGGTCGGAGAAGCTGTAAACACCATCCCAGTGTAGGGTATTTGTTGCAGGAATAATGCTTCCCGTTCCCATAGTGAAACTGGCACTTGAACCACCTGCACCAATCCAGCCGGTGCCTACACCTGCACCTGGCGTGTATTTGAATGGAAAGATAAGAGACTCACTACCTACGATATCTCCATCAACATAAATATAATCTGTATTGTAAGTAAAGCCGGGTAAAAGTCCGGATTGTTCCATCGACCAGTATCTTTTGATGTAGTTGGATGCGGTACCCAGTTGGGGGTGGGCAATTGGTGTCATGGCACCGGTAACAATACTTCCGGATGTGGCGCCCGAAGTAATTTGTAAAAACATTGGAGTGTAATTGGTATTGTCGCCGAGTGGGAAATTATATGTTGTGTTCGTGTTTGAGTGCTGAATGATATTACTTGCAGCAGTTCCATCCCAGGTAATGATGTAGCTGGAAGGACCAAATCCGGAAATGGTTCCGTTTGAAGAAGGAGTACCGATGGTAAGTATTTTCCCTGTATTCATGATTAACTTCCCGGATCCCAGCAGAAGGTTATCTGTTATTTCGAGGTCGCAGGCAGCAACAACATTACCTCCACCGGTATGATTCACTTGAAGGTCTGAGAAAGATTCAGAGGTAATACCTGAGGAGGCAGTGATGGTTTGGTTTCCGGCAGTAGTCTTGGCAAAACTTACCCGTTTTCCGTTGGGATTAAAAAACTGAGAGCCTGCTCCCACCCTTGTCCAGTTACCACCAATGGAAAACACGGGGCTATTGTCAGTGTATAAGAGTGCAAGTACACCTCCGTTGATGGAGAGGTCGTTGCGGACAGCTCGCGGATGATTCAGGTTAACCTGTGTTCCGGTACCATTGATTTCAACATTCCATGGTATGCCGGGCAAACCTGAGCCAATGGAACCCGAGGCCCAAGTGGCATTTACGCTGTTTACCTGAAATTGATTTCCATTAAAAAACCGGCGTGTGGATCCGCTTGCATAGATACATGGATTGGTTGCTACACTTGCGCCTGCATCTACCTGAAAAACACCTTGCATGGTAGTAATCGGTGTTCCGGCAAAAACGCCAAAATCAAAGAGTCCATCGCTAATGGTCATGGTCACATTTGATGCAATGGTGAGCGTTCCCACACCGGCATTGTTGGTTACATTTTTAGTCCAGAAATTAGGGTTGGCACCAAACTCATTGTTGGTAATCTGAAGTCCTCCGGTTCCTAATCCTGCAGAATTAGAGATGATTGAATTCCCATTTACAAAAATGGTTCCGGTAAAGGTTCCTGCACTGTTATTAAGCATTGATAAGTTTCGGCCGTTAAGGTTTAATGATGCACCGGCCAGTAGATTAAGGTTTCGGTTCAGAGCTCTGTCGGCATTTAAAGTGAGTACCGTTGCCGCACCGGATACAGTAACATCCCGAATAGGAGACATCATGGAATTCCATTCAATTCCGGGAGACATACTTGCGTTGTAGGAAACATCATAGCGATCGCCTGGATTTACGGTTGGTGCGGCGCTGATGCTTGCCCCTGAAGCCTCGCGAACAATAACTGCATTGTTTGCCAATACCAGGTTAGAGCCATTCAGATTGAATGCACCTGCAGCCAAAGTGAGTCTTTGTGAGATGGTAAGCTGTTGGAGAATGCGTGCACCTCCTGCGGCATTGTTGATGGTTAAAAAAGGAATTGAAGAAATCCCGCTTAGTGATTGAAGGGTAGTTCCATTACAAATCACCTCACGGTTATTGTGAGTGAGGGAGCCATTGATAGTAATATTTCCACCTACCATCAGGTTACCACCTACAGTATTGGAAAGCACCAAAGTGCCACCGGCATTCACCACCAAATTTCCTCTTACACTGAGTGCATGAGACATTGCGTTCATCCTGAGGAAGGAGGCATTGTTGATGGTTAAATTTCCGGAACATTGTCTGAGTGCCGAACCACCTGCACTCAGATCAAGGTTGGTATTTGAAGCGCTGGTATTAATGGTAATATTTGCAGGATAACCTGCTCCGGAGGTGGCGCTCCATTCGAGGCCACGGTTTACTGGTCCGTTAGACAGATAAACAAGCGTAGAGTTTGCACCAAAGATGGGTGCATTTGTGCTTACCGATGCCCCTGATTGCATGTTCAGTGTACCATTTATGGTGGTAAGTCCTGCACCGAAATTGATAGCTTGAGCAAGGTTGACCGGTACATTCGCTGCAATAATCAGACTGCCTCCCGCGCTTGCTGTTACTGTTTTTAAACCAGTTGTGATCGCGAGTGCGCATCCGGCTACACCTGTAATGGTTCTTGTTGCATTGGAAACACTGATGTTTGTTGCAATACCGGAAAGCGTCAGGGTACGGGCATTCAGGTTGAATTGGTTTGCCGCTCCGGTGAAAGAGAGATTGCCTGCCACACTTAGGTTGTTGATCAGGGAAACACCGGCAGGATTGCTGATGGTTACATGATGCATGGATTCTCCGCCGGTACGGTCGATTGTTTGCACATTGGTACCGCTGAAAACAACCGTACCTGTTCCCGCCATTGCAAGTCCGGTGCTGGACCAGTTGCCTTTGATATCAATCGTGTTGGTTCCTGTGTTGATGCCTGTCCTGGTGGTTGAAATAGTGAGGTTATTAAGAATATTGATGTTGCAGTTGAGCTGAATAATTTTGTTAACAAGACCGGTGTTTGACCCATTTAGGCGAAAGAAAGTTTGGGCAGTGGAACCTGAGATGGTTTGGGTACCCTGGGTTTTGTTGAAGAGTACTGTACCGTTGCCGTGGTTGAATACGCCGTTGTTTACCCAATTTCCTCCGATATTCAATTGATGTGCGGAATTCGTTACAGTGAATGTTCCGGCATTGATGGAGAAATTATTGTTCACATTTACATTATCAACTGTACGGAAAACGGCAGCTCCATCGAGACTCAGGTTGTTAAACGCCTGGTTGTTGGTGGCTATGTCCTTGTTTCCGCTGCTGGCAAGAAGCGATACAGTGGATGCACCAGCAGTAAAAGTGCCGAGATTAGACCATAGATTCATCACTTGGATGTTTGAGGCAGAGGTGGCACCAACCACTATGCTACCCTGATTAGTGATGGATCCGTTGATTGTGAGTGATTGGTTTTCCTGGATATTCAATACGCCACCGGCATAAATTTCCATGTTCGAACATGTTGCGGGTCCGCTTGAAGTTTTTATGAGGGGATTATTTCCTGAACCTCCGGAGACATTGGGAATAATAACCGCATTGATATTTTGCGGGGGATTGGAAGAAGGACCACCCAGTGAAGTACTCCAGTTGAATGGATCTGCCCATTCTGTGCTGTTGCTTCCATTCCATGTGAGTGCAGGATTGGTAAATGTCCACTGAACCCTACCGGTTGAAGCAGACAAGTCATCATTTTCGAACAGAGCGCCCGATCTGGCACCGGAGGCATCAAGAAAGGTAAGCACACCCGATCCTACGATTCGTGAAACATTGAAAGTGGGTCCGGACCCAAAAGCAACAGAGTCGATAGTGAAATCTGTAAAATTATTCTGCACATCAAGGTAAGTACCGCCGATTGCGCCATTCACAAAAACACCATCACTCAGATTATTTACCGGGTGTATGTTCGCATTTGGTCGGATTTGCAATCCGGCCGCATTGAGATTTGAGAAACGATAATACTGTGCCTGAAGGGTAGCACCTGAATTTACCACAAAGGTGTAGAAACCACTTGCCTGAGGCCCGATATTGTTGATGATAGCATTTGATGTTCCAACGGCTTTAAAATTACCTCCGCTATTGATGGTAATGGCAGCATTGGTTCCGTTGAGCAGCGTTCCATTGTTACCCATATCAAAAGTTCCGAAAACGGTTAAAGCATCCGTCCCAATGTTATCGCCGTTAAGGAAAGTTCTGTTGTTTAAAAAGAGCGTTCCTGTATTTACTGTGGTGTTTCCGGAGGTCCTTAAATCATTTCCTACCACACTGAAGATAGTGGAGGCTCCTCCATTGATATTCAAAGAGAAAAACCTGGATGTTCCGTTGTTGATGGATGCAGTGGGACCACTGCAAGAAAGATTAACAATCCCTCCCCTGGGGGTAAATGTGGCGAGATTGGTCCAGTTGCCACCTACGGTCATGGTAAAATTACTGGAGGTAACATCTAAAGTTCCTTGTTTGATCTCCAGATTTTTAGAGATGAAAATATTCGAACCCAGTTGATGAGTTAAAGGTGCATCAATAGCCACATTATTGAAGGAAGAGGTATTTCCGGTGATGGTTTTGGATCCGGTGGTTCCGTTGAAAATGACCATTGAATTACCGGCCACAAAATTACCGGTTGTTCCTCTGCTCCAGTTTCCTTTGATGTTCAGAGTATCTTCAGCACCGGTTGAAACAAGAACTCCATTAAGAATCAGGTCTCCCTGAATAGTAAAATCAGGGGCAGAAGCAAAGGGCGTATTCAGCGTGAGCGTAGCTCCGTTGTTGATAGTAAGCCTGTTCGTTAATGCACCATCAAGATAGATCAGTGGTTGATTAATAGCAACAGGAATGATTACATCCTCTGAGCCGGAAGGAACAAGGGGAGCACCTGCA
>JBEICQ010000111.1:0-7236 GCA_040383885.1 Flavobacteriales bacterium
CAGGAGGAAGACATTCCTATCGGCAACTACTGGATGAATGATTTTGTGATGGAAAAGAAGCTCTGACAAGGCTTTATTCCTTGGCAAAAAGTTATTTTCTTTCCGATTTTAGGTTAAGTTTGTAACGATCGCTCTGGCATCCTTTATGGAAACTGCTGAAATAGAAAAAAAAGAAATACTCAAGCGTTATCGTGACCTGCTCAAATCGTGCCGTAACCGATTAGAGAAAGGCGACAAAACGATGATCAGAAAGGCTTTCGACCTGGCACTTGCCCAACACAAAGACATGCGCAGGAAGTCGGGTGAACCCTATATCTATCATCCCCTGGAAGTTGCCAAAATTGCCGTTGACGAAATTGGGCTGGGGCCTGTATCTGTTGTCTGTGCCCTTCTGCATGATGTGGTTGAAGATACAGATACCACTCTGGAAGACATACGGAATATTTTTGGTGAAAAACCGGCCGCCATCATTGACGGGCTGACTAAAATCTCAGGTGTTGTTTTTGACAATCCTGACACCAGCATCCAGGCAGAAAATTTCAGAAAAATGCTACTCACACTATCCGATGATGTGAGAGTGATTCTGATCAAACTCGCCGATCGCCTGCACAACATGCGTACCCTGGATTCGATGTCGAGAGACAAGCAACTGAAGATTGCTTCCGAAACACTTTTTCTCTATGCACCTCTTGCACATCGTTTGGGATTATACAGCATCAAAACCGAGCTGGAAGATCTTTGTCTGAAATACAAGGAGCCGGAGGCTTTTGAGCATATTACCGGTAAACTGCAAGCCGGTGAAAAAGAGAGGATGCGCTACATCAATAAGTTTAGTCTCCCCATTGTAAATGCACTTACCGAAAAAGGATTTAATTTTAATATCAAAGGCCGCTCGAAATCCATTTTTTCCATTCTTCAAAAAATGCGCAAGCAAAACATTCCCTTTGAAGAAGTATATGATGTGTTTGCCATTCGCTTGATACTCGATGTGCCCCTGGAGGAAGAAAAAACAGCCTGCTGGGCTGCTTATTCGGTAGTTACTGATTTTTACAAAGGCAATCCCGATCGTCTCCGCGATTGGATAAACACACCCAAATCCAATGGGTATGAAAGTTTGCATACCACTGTGATGGGGCCGGACGGAAAATGGGTGGAAGTGCAAATACGCACCCAAAGAATGGATGAGATAGCAGAACTTGGTTACGCAGCTCACTGGAAATACAAAAACAAAGAACCGCACCAAGCTGTAGAAAGCAATATTGAAGACTGGCTGAGGCGCATCAGAGAGCTGCTGGAAAATCCCAATACCAATGCCCTCGACTTCATTGACGACTTTAAACTAAATCTGTTTACTGAGGAGATATTTGTTTTTACGCCCAAGGGGCAAATGCGTTCCATGCCCTTTGGTGCAACGGCTCTCGATTTTGCTTATGACATTCACTCCCGCGTTGGGGACAGATGTATTGGTGCCAAAATCAATAACAAACTCGTACCGATGAGTTATCAGTTAAAAAGCGGAGAACAAATTGAGGTGCTGGTTTCAGAAAAACAATCTCCGAAAGAAAACTGGCTCGACTTTGTGATAACCGCAAAAGCAAGGACAAAAATCAAGGAGTTTCTGAGGGATGAAAAAAAGGAACTTGCCACAAGCGGCAAACAATTGCTGGAAAAAAAACTAAAGACCCTGAAAATATTTCCCACCGAGTCCAATATCCAAAAAATATGTGCGCATTATAAAGTGGGTTCACCTGGTGATTTGCATTATCGTATTGCGATACAGGCCATCGATCTTAAAAGCCTGAAAAATCTGGTGGTGAAGGATAAAAAGTCGGGCACTTATTCCCTGATTATTCCAAAAACTGAGAATAAATCCTTTGATGAGGTGGTAAAGCAGGTACGCGGAAAAGCAGACTCACTCGTACTGGATGACAAATTGCAAACACTCGATTATGCCTTGTCGGATTGTTGCACACCCATTCGGGGTGATGATGTATTTGGATTTTTGGATGACCAGAAAAAAATTCAGATACACAGAACCACTTGTCCAAATGCCATCAAGCTGATGTCTAATTTTGCTTTCCGTATCATCAAGGCAAAATGGTCGAACACCGAAAAAGTTTCCTTTCTAGCCGGGATTAAGGTTACCGGTACCGATGAGGTTGGGCTTGTGAACAACATCACAAGCATCATCTCATCAGAATACAACATCAACATGAGGAGTCTAAACTTCGATACCAACGACGGGCTTTTCGACGGTACCATCATGGTTTATGTGTACGATACCAATCACCTGACAGAGCTCATCAAGAAACTTAAAAAAGTGAGTGGCGTTATTCATGCCATGCGAATAGACTCCAACTGATGAAAGAATCAACAGAGACCAAACAAACGGTTAAAAAAATCTTTCTGGACTATCTCAAAGAGCACAGCCACCGGAAGACAACCGAGCGTTTTGCCATACTAGACGAGATCTATTCCAACGATGGTCATTTTGATATTGAATCCCTCTATATCAAAATGAAAAACAAGCGCTATCGGGTAAGCAGGGCAACACTTTATAATACCATCGAACTCTTGCTGGATTGTAAGTTGGTGAAGAAACATCAATTCGGAGAAAAAAACCTGGCCCAGTTTGAAAAAGCCTTCAAGTACCGTCAGCACGACCATTTGATATGCCTGGATTGTAAGAAAGTGTTTGAATTTTGTGACCCGCGCATACAAAATATCCAGAACACTGCCGGCAGTTTATTAAACATGAATATCACTCATCATTCTCTTAATTTTTACGGACATTGTAATAAAATCCGCTCAGGCGAAAACTGTGAGCACAAAACCAAAACAACATGAATTTTTCATTTGAATCCGAGATAAACCAAGGTGCAGTCGTCATCAAGCCCGTGGGTTCTCTCATAGAAAAAAGCCAGGCTGAAGGCATGCTAAAACAAGTTGAAGAAAACATCGCGAAAGGCAATTGCCTTTTTATTCTGGATTTCAGTCGCTTCGATTATATGAACTCAAGCGGATTGAGCGTGTTTCTAACCATCCTTACAAAAACACGGAGCAAGGACGGGGAAGTCATCATTACACATGTCAATCCCAAGATTAAAGAATTATTGATCATTACGAAGCTTATTACAGTATTCAAAGTTTGTGATACTTTGGAGGAAGCATTAGCCGGTTTACAAAACACTTAAAAAAACACCATGAGTAAAATAGATGTACTGCTTGGCCTGCAATGGGGTGATGAAGGCAAAGGCAAGGTAGTGGATGTACTCACACCAAATTATCAACTGGTAGCACGATTTCAGGGTGGACCGAACGCCGGCCATACGCTCGTTTTCGAAGACAGAAAACATGTATTGCATACCGTTCCCAGCGGCATTTTCAGAAATTCTGCAAAAAATCTGATTGGCAACGGCGTCGTAATTGATCCCATCGTGCTGCAAAAAGAGCTGAGGGCTTTGCATGAGAACGGGGTGGATACGAAAAACAGATTAATGATTTCAGAAAAAGCCCACCTCATCCTTCCAACACACCGGATGCTTGACGCCGCTTCTGAAAAGGCAAAAGGAAAAGACAAAATTGGTTCTACACTCAAAGGAATTGGTCCGGCTTACATGGACAAAACAGGGCGAAACGGATTACGCATAGGTGATACCCGGCAATTGAATTTCCGCGAGAAATATGATGCTCTTAAAACGAAACATTTGCAGTTGCTTAAGGCCTATGATGTTGCAACAGATGAAAGCTTCCTGCAGGAAGAGCAAGCCTGGTTTGCTGCCATTGCAGCCATCAGTGAATTACCCCTTGTAAGCGGCGAATACTACATTCATGAGTGCTTGCAAAAACAACAAAGAATACTTGCCGAAGGTGCGCAAGGCTCTCTGCTTGACATCGATTTTGGTACTTACCCTTATGTAACCTCCTCCAACACAACTTGCGCAGGTGCCTGCACCGGTCTTGGATTGCCTCCCTCAGCCATCGGCAATGTAATTGGTATTTTTAAAGCCTATTGCACGCGTGTGGGAAGCGGCCCTTTCCCTACTGAGTTGCATGACGAAACAGGCAACAGCATCAGAGAAAAAGGCAAGGAATTTGGTTCTACCACAGGCAGACCAAGGCGTTGTGGCTGGCTTGATTTGCCTGCACTTAAATTTGCCTGCATGATTAATGGGATCACCGAACTGATCATGATGAAATCAGATGTGCTGGGTGGCTTACCAAAAATACAAGTGTGTACATCGTATAAAATTGAAGGGCGGGTGCAGGATACGCTGCCTTACCAATTTGAAAACCAGAAAGTAGAACCGGTTTATAAAGAACTTGAAGGTTGGGGAAATTTAGACCAGGTAAAATATTTCCGTGATCTTCCTGCCTCGCTGCAACAATACATCAGGCTGATTGAAGATTATGTTCAGGTGCCTGTTACTCTTGTATCAACCGGTCCGGGAAGAGAACAAACATTATTCCGTTGAAACAAATTGCATCAGGAATATTCATTTTTGCCCTGTTGCTTCCTGCATGTATCCATGCACAAAACAAAGCCAGGGAAATAGAACTGCTCAATGCAAACTCGCTCGAGTTTGACGAAACCCTTGGCGGTAAAACCAAACGATTGATAGGCGATGTGAGATTCAGGCATGAAGGCGCGCTCATGTATTGCGACAGTGCCTATTACTATGATGACAATAAACTGGATGCACTCGGGCATGTAAGAGTAGTGCAGGGAGATACAGTTACCCTTACCGGTGAAATCATGCACTATGATGGCAACACTAAAAAATCAGATATCCAGCGCAATGTGGTCTTGCAGGAAAAGAAAATGACGCTTACCACACAGCAACTATATTACGATCGCGAAAAAGGAATCGCTCATTATCCCTCCGGCGGAAAAATAGTGACTGAAGAAAATACCTTAACCTCGCAGATTGGTTATTATTACAACAAAGAAAAAATGTTGCATTTCCACAAAAATGTGGTGCTTGTAAATCCGGATTACACCATTAGAACCGATACCCTCTAACACAATACCAAAACAGAGGTGAGCTACTTTTTGGGACCTACTTATATGGAAACTCCTGAAAAGGACAAGATTTATTGTGAGAATGGCTGGTACAACAGCAAGACAGACAAAGCAAGGTTTGGGAAAAACACGCGGCTTGAAAACAAAAACCAAACCATTACCGGAGATAGTATTTACTATGACAAACCCATGGGGTATGGTCGGGCTGTAAAGCATGTGAGCATACACGACACATCAGAGAAAATTATTTTAAAAGGACATCTGGCAGAATTTTTTGAAAAACTGGATTACTCCTATATCACAGACAGTGCAATGATGTTGCAATACGACAAAGCTGATACGCTGTTTCTGCATGCAGATACCTTAAAATCAACCTATGACAGCGTGTACTTTTCTGCAAAAAAAAGACACGAAAAAATGCAAAAAAAAGCTTCGCAAAAAAAAGGAAGTAAACAAGTTAATTCATCTCCGGAACCTTTTAAAAATGATTCACTTGCAGACCAACACAGGATATTACTTGCATGGAAAAATGTTAGATTTTACCGAAAAGATATGCAGGGCGTATGCGACTCATTGGCATACACAGGCAATGATTCTCTGATGAAAATGTATGCCTCACCCATTTTGTGGAACGAAGCCAATCAGCTGAATGGAGATTTCATGCAGATAAAACTGAGCGGAGGAACATTGTACTTTATCGACCAGGTGGGCAAGGCTTTTATTGCATCTCAACTCGACTCTGTAAGATACAATCAAATTAAAGGCAAAAGAACAAGAGGTTTCTTTCTCAACAACGAACTGAACCTGATCAGGGTTAAAGGAAATGCCATGAGTATCTATTATGCCAGAGATGATGAAGACAGTTCCTATGTGGGTATCAACCATGCCAAAAGCTCCGATATGGATATCACCATGGCCAATAAAAAAGTACATCAGATTTCATTTTTGCAATCTCCTGATGCCGTCATGAATCCGGTGAAAGGAAGCTCACCGGCCGAAAATATGCTTGACGGATTCACCTGGTTTGGTCAACTCAGGCCATACAACAGGTGGGATATATTCAGGAAACCGGAGGCACCGGAGGCAAAAACAGAAAAATCCATAAAGGGATACAAAAAGAAGAAAAAGTAAAACAGCATAGCGCAATTCTGCAGCTTATCAGGACACCATGATTACAATTGAAAAAAATGTTGGTCTCAAACCATACAACACTTTCGGGATTACATGTACTGCTGCAAAATTTGCAAGCGTAAAAAACCGGGAAGAATTACTAATTGCTTTGCAGGAAAGAACAGCATTTCCCGATGAACCCTTGCTCATTTTGGGCGGAGGAAGCAATGTGCTTTTCCGCAGCAATTACCCCGGAATGGTTCTGCGCAATTGCTTGAAAGGCATGCGTGTAACCGATGAAGACTCCTCTCATGTTGTAGTTGAATCGGGTGCAGGCGAAAAATGGGATGATTTGGTTGGCTTTGCTGTGGAAAAGGGTTGGGGTGGTTTAGAAAACCTTTCTCTGATTCCGGGTTGTGTAGGTGCCTCTCCCATGCAAAACATTGGTGCCTATGGAGCAGAGATCAAAGATGTGTGTGAAAAAGTTTCGGCAATTGAAATTGCGAATGGAATGATGCATGAATTTTCTGCAGCTGATTGCAGGTTCGGCTACCGCGACAGCATTTTTAAGCAGGAAGCAAAAAACAAGTTTGTCATTACATCAGTTTCTTTTCGCTTGCAGAAACATGCCAAAATCAATGCGAGCTATGGCAACCTTGAGAAAGAACTCGAGAAAATGAAGGTTACCCACCCGGGCATTTCCGACATCAGAAAAGCTGTTATCTCAGTGAGACAATCAAAACTTCCGGATCCTGCGGTATTGGGGAATGCCGGTAGTTTCTTTAAAAACCCTTTGGTTACAGATGAAGTAGCGGAGATGATTAAAAAAAAGGATGCGGATGCTCCTGTGTATGATGCCGGTGAGGGAATGAAAAAACTCGCTGCCGGATGGCTGATTGAAAAATGCGGCCTAAAAGGATACCGACAGGGAGATGCAGGTGTACATACCATGCAGGCACTTGTTTTAGTAAACCATGGTAATGCAAGCGGAGATGATATTTACGCTTTATCCGATCATATCCTCCGGCAGGTGTTTGAAAAATTTGGGGTCAGGCTTGAGCGTGAAGTAAACATCATCGGGTAAAAAAAAATCCCGCCGAAGC
>JBEICQ010000112.1:0-7122 GCA_040383885.1 Flavobacteriales bacterium
GATTGGCAAAACAACCGGAGAATGTTTTGATTTTATTATACCTGCTGCCAATGCTTACGTTGAATACGATGCCGACAAGTTGGCTGAAATTCCCATCGAGGCCTTCCAGGGACCGGATGGCAGCATTGACGAAGAAATGGTACAACCGGGAAATGAACTTCCGATGGTGGACAATGATGGAAATCGTCTGCTTGGTATTGTAGATGAGGTTACCCCGGAATTTGTAAGAATGGATTTTAACCACCCGCTCGCCGGCAGCGACCTTCATTTCAGTGGAATTATTCTGAATGTGAGAGAAGCTACCCACGATGAAATTACCCATGGACATGTGCACGGGCCGCACGGACACCAACACTAAAAAACATAAACAAAAGCCTTTGGCCGATGTTTATCTAACTTACCTCAAATACAATGGATGTTAAAGTAGGGAAACTGCTCCAAAAGATTGAATACCCTTCCGATTTAAGGGCACTCAAAAAAGAAGAACTACCGAAAGTATGTAAAGAGCTTCGTGATTTCATTATCGATGTAGTTTCTTTAAAAGGCGGACATTTTGGAGCCAGTCTCGGAGTGGTTGAACTTACCGTAGCACTCCATTATGTGTTTAATACGCCCCATGATCAACTGGTATGGGATGTGGGACATCAGGCCTATGGTCACAAGATTCTTACAGGTAGGCGGAAAATTTTCCACACCAACAGAAAGTACAAAGGACTCTCGGGCTTTCCCAAAAGAGACGAGTCAGAATACGATACACTTGGGGTAGGTCATTCCTCCACCTCCATTTCCGCTGCCTTGGGAATGGCTGTGGCAAACCGGTACAAGAATGATCCCCGCCAGCATGTTGCCATCATTGGCGATGGAGCCATGACTGCCGGCCTTGCTTTTGAAGGTCTCAATCACGCGGGTGTCGAAAACTCCAATCTCCTGGTGATTCTCAATGACAACTGCATGTCTATTGATCCCAATGTGGGAGCATTAAAGGAATACCTCACCGACATTACTACCTCTCATACCTATAACAAAGTGAGAGATGACATCTGGAACCTGCTAGGCAAAGTG
Organism: Flavobacteriales bacterium; assembly: GCA_040383885.1. Taxonomy (GTDB): domain Bacteria; phylum Bacteroidota; class Bacteroidia; order UBA4408; family UBA4408; genus JBEICQ01. Next base: position 1,063 of record JBEICQ010000112.1, read on the forward strand.
TCTAAGTTTGGTCCCAATGCCCAGGCAGTGGCTTCAAAAATAGAAGCCGGTGTAAAGGCCGCGCTACTCAAACAAAGCAACCTTTTCGAATCCCTTCGATTCAGGTATTTCGGTCCGGTAGACGGGCATGATGTGCTCCGCCTGACCGGTGTCCTCAATGACCTGAAAGACATTCCCGGTCCCAAAATTCTTCATGTGCTCACACAGAAAGGAAAGGGATACAAGTATTCTGAAGAAGGCAACCAAACCCTCTGGCATGCCCCGGGTCTTTTTAACAAAGAAACCGGAGAAATCATTAAGGTAGCTCCAGCCTCTCCGCAACCACCCAAATACCAGGATGTATTTGGGCATACGATTGTGGAACTGGCAGAGAAAAATGAAAAAATCATGGGCATTACACCAGCCATGCCCAGTGGCTGCTCGCTCAACATCATGATGAAAGCCATGCCGGAAAGGGCTTTTGATGTGGGTATTGCCGAACAGCATGCAGTAACTTTTTCTGCAGGGCTGGCCACACAGGGACTCATTCCGTTTTGTAACATTTACTCCTCGTTTATGCAGCGCGCATACGACCAGGTGATTCATGATGTGGCTTTGCAAAAGCTGCATGTTGTGTTTTGCCTCGACAGGGGAGGACTTGCAGGTGCCGATGGCCCCACACATCATGGTGCTTACGACATTGCTTACCTGCGTTGCATTCCGGGCATGGTGGTTTCAGCACCCATGAACGAGGAAGAGCTGCGCAACCTGATGTATACAGCCCAACTCAAATACCATGGCCCTTTTAGCATTCGATACCCCAGAGGCAATGGAGTAATGGTGAACTGGAAAACACCTTTCCGCGAAATCATTCCGGGCAAAGGCCGCAAGCTGCGTCATGGTAACGATCTGGCAATTCTTACCCTTGGCCATCCCGGTAACTTTGCCGAAGAGGCCTGTGAAACCCTTGCTGAACAGGGTATTGATGCAGCCCATTACGATATGCGCTTTGCCAAGCCTATGGATGAATCCATTCTTCATGAAGTATTCAGCAAGTTTAATTTGGTGATTACGGTAGAAGACGGATGTGTTGTAGGGGGAATGGGAAGTGCGGTAGCTGAGTTTATGGCAGAAAATGGGTACAACGCTGTGGTGAAACGACTGGGTATTCCGGATCGTTTTGTAGAACACGGAGAACAACCTGAACTTTGGGCTGAATGTGGATTTGATGCTGCGGCAATCGTGAAAGTGGCCCTTGAGTCAGCAAAAAAATCCAGCAAACTTTCTGTCCGCCGGTAATCGCGTGCGAAAAGAAGATTTTGGTCATGCGCACATCTGGCGTGTTGCTTACCCCTTGGTATTGGGAGGTGTGGCGCAGGTTGTGATCAATGGCACAGATACAGCCTTTCTCGGAAGGATTGGCGAGATTGCCATGGGTGCTGCAGCAATCGCGGGTTTGTATTATGTGACATTTTTTATGCTCGGCCTCGGATTTGGAATTGGTACGCAAATACTGGTGGCAAGACATGAGGGTGAAAGTAACCCCAATGAGGTGCGTAATACCATGCAACAATCTCTGTTTTTTCTGGGTGCCTTGTCTTTTTTATTGTTTCTGCTGATGCAGGTATTCAGCCCCCGGCTCTTACATTTTTTTGTCGCCTCTGATGCCGTAAGAGAAGCTTGTACTGACTTTATCGCTTATCGTTCATGGGGCATTTTTCCGGGCTTTGCCATCTTATGGGTAAGGTCTTTTTATGCAGGCACGGCCAATACCCGTATGATTTCTGTAACAACCTTACTCACCGCCTTACTGAACATGCTGTTTAACTATTTTCTCGTTTTCGGCAAGTGCGGATTTCCTGCCATGGGTATTTCAGGATCAGGACTTGCCAGCACACTTGCCGAGACATTTACGGCTTGCTTCGCCTTGCTGTGGCTGGCGAGCGACAAGACATCCGGCAAGTACAGACTGCTTAAAAAAATGCGCTTCGATGCAAGAGCCTTTCGCCAGCTCATTGAACTATCCTCTCCGCTGATGCTTCAAATTTTTATCAGCCTTTGTTCCTGGTTTGCCTTTTTTCTGATCATCGAAAAAACAGGTCCTCATAATCTTGCCATTTCTAACCTGGTAAGAAATGTTTACATGGTATTGATGATTCCCCTGCTCGGATTCTCCAATGCCACCAATACCCTTGTAAGCAACCTGATCGGGCGCAAAGAATCGGAAAAGGTTTTTGAGTTGCTCAAAAGAATTTGTCTGCAAAGCAGTATTTGTACCCTGGTAATCGTACTGTTTACAATGGCCCTTCCCGGACTCGTCATGGGCATTTTTACCAATGACGAAACATTGATTTCCCATACCCTTTCCAGTCTGCAGGTCATCAGTGGTTCATGCTTCCTCTTTTCAATTGTAAACATCCTCCTGAGTGCCATTTCAGGAGCCGGGTTTACTGTTGCCTCGCTCATCATAGAAACGCTAACGCTTACAATTTACCTGCTCTATGTTTACTGGCTTTCGGTGAAACTGCAGCTATCCATTGAATGGATATGGAGCTCGGAATATGTTTATTTCATCATGCTTGGCTGTTGTTCCTTGTGGTTCCTTAAACTCCGACTGCAGCGCAAACTGGCGCTGTCAGACGAGCGCAATCATTGAAATCTCAACACCTGCATCTTTAGGCAAGCGTGCGACCTGTACCGTCTCTCTGGCTGGAAACTGAGCATTGAAATAGGAGGCATATACCCGGTTCACCACTTCAAAATCATTCATGTCGCGTAAAAAAATACTGGTCTTAATCACCTTTGAAAAATCAGTGCCGGCGGCATGCAGCACTGCTTCCAGGTTACTCATCACTTGTTTGGTCTCGGTTGCAATGTCCTGTGTTATCATGCTTCCGCTCTCAGGATGGAGGGCAATCTGTCCGGATGTAAAAAGCAGATTTCCGGTTTTTACTGCCTGGCTGTAAGGTCCGATGGCGGCCGGGGCATTGTTGGTTTGTACGATGGTTTTCATGTGCTGCAAAATGCAAAAAAATAGACACATCTCGGCAATTGTGATACAAGCGGAAAAGTTTTAGAGCCTTAAGCAGCCTCGGGAGAAGAATCGAGGAAGACGGTCGTAAAAGAAATTGATGGAAGCTGCTGCATGAGAAAAAAATTATCCTAAATTTGAAACAGTTTGAGTGTAACGATGAAGAAGTCTTCACTTTATTTTTTTCTCGCAATCTCCCTTTTGTCTATCATCTGGGTTGCCTGCAATAAACAACCTTCAGTGCCTTCTCCGGTACTTTCGTCCCCCGGTGACACAAGCACCCTGCCATTGCCTAATCCAAACCCATCACCGGAGGGTGTGAATGTTGACTTATCCAAAGTACCTTATCAAAAGCTTTCAGAATATCGTTTTTTTGTTGGATCACTCAAAGACCAGCTACCTGCGGCTACTGTAATTCCCTACAAACCGGCTTCTTCACTTTTCACCGATTATGCCCTTAAAAAAAGGTTTGTATGGTTGCCGTTTCGAAAAAAAGCTCAGTTTGTGGCAGTGAACAAACCTTTAGAATTGCCCACAGGTTCTGTGTTAATTAAAACATTTTACTACAACAATGTACAGCCTTTAAACAATACCAGAGTGATTGAAACCCGTTTGATGATTAAAAAGGCAGGCGCTTGGATTTTTGCGGAATATGTTTGGAATGATGAACAAACAGAAGCGTATTTACAGATGAGCGGTTCCTACACGCCAATCTCCTGGTTACAAAACAATGTGCCAAAGAGCACCACCTACCGCATCCCATCCGAAACTGAGTGTTTTACTTGTCATAAATTCAACAATGAACCCGTGCCCATTGGTATCAAGCCACAAAACCTGAATACGATTTTTAACTATGGCACAGAAAACACAAATCAGCTTCAATATTGGACAGGCAGGGGTATTCTCGGCAATACCATTCCTTCCGGTTTTGAATCTGCCGTGGACTATAATGATTCTTCACAACCTTTAAAAACAAGGTTGAGATCCTATTTGGACATCAACTGCGGACATTGCCATCAGGAGAATAGTCATTGTGATTACAGACCCTTGCGTCTGGCTTTTTCTGAAACCAGTCTTTCTGCAAATATGGGTGTTTGTATAAGCCCGGAAGAGAACATAGATGCCTCACTGCTGAAGATTATTGTTCCCGGAAATTTTACCAAATCAGTGATGCACTACAGACTCAATTCTACTGATGAAAGCAAGCGCATGCCTTTACTTGGCAGGACCATTGTGCATGAAGAAGGTTTGCAATTGCTTAAAGACTACATCCTGTCCATCACAAATTGCGATTAATACAAAAACACCTCACACAAAGAAATATGAAAAAGAAAATGCTTGTCCTGGCTCTCTGTTTGATGGGAGCCCATTGGGCTTATACCCAAAACACCTGTAATTCTGCAGAAGTAGTTGCACCGGGTTCTCTCGCAATTTCTCAAATTAACGGAACAGAGGTGCCGGCTACAATTTGTGCAAGCGGAGGTCCCGGCGCCACTGCCGCCAACTGGTACATGTATGTAGCTACACAAGACTGTGAGGTAACCATCACCACCAATTTAACTATTAACACTCCTGTTGATAACAGAGTGAGTGTGTACACCGGAAATTGCGGGGCTCTCAATTGTATAGCAGGAAACGACGACAGCAACGGTACATCATTTTGTGAAGTAAGCTTTGAGGCTACTGCAAACAATACTTATTATATCGTATTTGTTAACCGCTGGAGTAACCTGGGATTTGTTTTTCAACTTTCCGAGAATATTATTACGCCTCCTGACCCGAACCTGATCCAGTTTGTTCCTCAAAACTTTACCACCATCAATGGTGCCTACCAAAACGCGATGGTAGATATGAACGGTGATTACCTCGATGACATCGTTGCTGTTTCCGGCAACAATATACAGATACACTTTCAGGATACAGGAGGCTTATTTACTATTCAAAATTTCCCAACTACATCAGCCACAAATCAACCCTCCTGGAGCATCGCCATGGGTGACCTTAATGAGGATGGATACAATGATCTGCTTTACGGTGGAGGCAGCGGGGTTACTTTTATGAAATCGAATGGACTGGGTACAGGTTATATCCAATCTTCAGGCACTCAGTATGTGTTTTCGCAGCGCAGCAATTTTGTTGACATGAATAACGATGGTCATCTGGATGCATTTGTTTGTCATGATGTGGCACCAAATGTCTACTACCTGAATGACGGAAATGGCAACCTCAGTTTTTATCAGGGCGGGGTAGGGAATCACCCTAACGGAGGAAACTATGGTTCTATTTGGGTGGATTACAATAATGATCTTCTTCCGGATTTATTTATCGCCAAATGCAGAGGCGGAAATACCACAGCCAAAATCAATGAGCTGCATCGAAACAATGGTAACGGAACATTTACCAATGTATCAGCTCAGGCGAACATGGCAGATTCTATCCAAACCTGGTCTGCAGCATGGAATGACTTTGACAATGATGGCTGGATGGATGCAGTAGTGGGTGCAAGTTCCTCTTCCGATGGTATGCATAAATTCATGAGAAACAACGGCAACGGTACATTTAGCAACATTACGGCAGGCAGCGGATTAGATATCTATGCAGGAATGAGTATTGAGTATACCTCTTACGACTTCAATAACGATGGCTTTGCCGATGTGTTTACAAATGGAAACATCCTGTTTAACAATGGAGATAATACTTTTAGCACTTATTCTTTTCCAATGTCTGTAGGACCTGTAGCAGATATAAACCACGACGGCTTTTTGGATGTGCAAAACGGAAGTCAGATATTCTATAACAGTGGCAATTCCAATAATTGGACAACGATTACGCTCAAGGGAACAAATACAAACATCAATGGAATTGGAGCCAGGGTTGAACTCTATGGAGCCTGGGGCAAACAAATCCGAGATGTACGCTCAGGAATGGGTTTTAGATACATGAGTACGCTCAACACACATTTTGGTATTGGAATAGCCACATCCATTGACTCTGTTGTGGTGCGCTGGCCCTCAGGAAACATAGATGTGATTTGTGAACCTGCGATCAAC
>JBEICQ010000113.1:0-7062 GCA_040383885.1 Flavobacteriales bacterium
CCTGACCTGCACCTACCGTTCTGCCACCTTCACGGATAGCGAACCTCAGTCCTTTGTCCATAGCAACCGGCATGATGAGGTCTACGGTAATGGTCAGGTTGTCACCGGGCATTACCATGTCGCGACCTTCTGGAAGGGTAATTTCACCGGTTACATCGGTTGTACGGAGGTAAAACTGTGGCCTGTACTTGTTGTGGAATGGAGTATGACGCCCACCTTCTTCTTTTTTCAACACATATACTTCTGCCTTGAAAGATTTATGAGGAGTGATGGAACCCGGCTTGGCAATAACCATGCCGCGGCGAATGTCTTTCTTGTCAATTCCACGAAGGAGTAGACCCACATTATCTCCGGCTTCTCCACGATCGAGAAGTTTACGGAACATTTCCACACCGGTTACAACTGACTTCAGTTTCTCGTCCTGCATACCGATGATCTCAACTTCGTCTCCGGAGTTGATGACACCGGTTTCGATTCTTCCAGTGGCAACTGTTCCGCGACCGGTAATTGAGAACACATCTTCTACAGGCATCAAAAATGCTTTGTCAGTATCCCTTGGAGGAATTGGAATAAAGGTATCAACTGCATCCATAAGTTCCATGATTTTTGGAACCCATTTTTCGTCTTTATTCAAGCCACCAAGAGCCGATCCACGAATGATAGGAGTGTTGTCACCATCAAACTGATAGAAACTTAGAAGTTCACGAATTTCCATCTCAACAAGGTCGAGAAGTTCCACATCGTCAACCATATCAACTTTGTTCATGAATACCACAATTTTAGGAACACCTACCTGACGAGCGAGAAGGATGTGCTCACGCGTTTGGGGCATTGGTCCGTCTGTGGCAGCAACCACAAGAATGGCACCATCCATCTGGGCAGCACCTGTAACCATGTTCTTTACATAGTCGGCGTGACCAGGACAGTCAACATGCGCATAGTGGCGGTTGGCTGTTTGGTACTCCACATGTGAAGTATTGATAGTGATACCGCGCTCTTTTTCTTCAGGAGCATTGTCGATAGAGGCAAAATCCCTGATTTCAGCAAGCCCTTTATCGGCAAGCACAGTGGTAATTGCAGCGGTAAGTGTAGTTTTTCCGTGGTCAACGTGACCAATGGTTCCAATGTTAACATGCGGCTTGGAACGGTCGAATTTTTCTTTTGCCATTGTGTGAGTGTGATTTTTTGTTTATTATGTTGTTCTGTTTTTGTCTTTGTTACTGCACTGTTTTGCCTGACGCTTATTGATATAGGTTTTCAAAAGAACGAATTACCCAAGGTCTGATCGGTTTTTTGAGCCGTTGATGAGAATTGAACTCACGACCTCTTCCTTACCAAGGAAGTGCTCTACCACTGAGCTACAACGGCTTTTTCCGTTCCTTCCTTGTGTAAGTCAGGATCAGGCCTGGAGCGGAAGACCGGGCTCGAACCGGCCACCCTCAGCTTGGAAGGCTGATGCTCTACCAAATGAGCTACTTCCGCTTTTGTAAGGGGTGGTTACCCCCCTTATTGTTGGGACATTGCTGTCCTAATTCACATTCGATTGGTGGGCCAGGATGGATTCGAACCACCGAAGGTATAAACCAGCAGATTTACAGTCTGCCCCATTTGGCCACTCTGGTACTGACCCCCTTAACCTTTATCAAAGAACGATTCAGCGAGCCGATGGAGGGATTCGAACCCCCGACCAGCTGATTACAAATCAGCTGCTCTGGCCAGCTGAGCTACATCGGCAAAATTCCCCTTTTTAAAAAGGGACTGCAAATGTAGAAATGATTTTGATACAGCCCAAAATTTTTTTTATGTTTTTGCGCATGGGAATAAGTAAGGGCGACCTTTCGACCGCCCTCACCCAAAATCTTGGCAAAATGCCTGACTTAACGCCGGGTTTTGTTTTTTTCAAGTTGCTTACGCAAGGCATCAACTGAATTGTCGACTGCTTCTTCAAAGGATTTGCATTGCCTTTTTGCGAACAAATCACTGCCGGAAACATGTAATTTGATTTCTGCTACCTTGTTTTCTGCATCATTGTTCTTGTCGAGTTTCAGGATGACATCTCCCTGAATAATCCCCTGATGGTAATGATTAAGCCTGTCCACCCTATCGTGAATAAAGCTCAGCAATCTCTTGTCTGCATCAAAATGCAAGGTTTGAATGTTAACTTCCATGGTGCTTAGTGTTAAATTTCTATCAAATTTATTGAAAATATCATGCCTTCCAAATCCCCTCTCAAAAAGAAAGTCCTAAAAAAACTAAGCCTTTGATAATCAACTGACGGTTTTTTCAAGCGCCTCTTGCAAAAGGGCGGTAGCCACCTTGGGGTCGGCTTTTCCTCCGGATCGCTTCATCAGTTCTCCCATAAAGAGGCCCAGCAATCCTTTCTTTCCTTGCCTGTAAGCTTCGGCTTTGTCCGGATAAAGAGCAATAACCTCACGGACAAAGGCCATGAGCAGCTGGCTATCGCTCTCCTGGATCCAACCATTTTCAGAGGCCAGTTGCTCCGCGTCTGCCATCGGATTTTCCAGCAGCAAGGGAAAGAGTTTCTGTGCTGCAATACTATGACTCACTTTGCCTGATTCAACCAATTGAATCAAGGTTGACAATTCGCCCGGACGCAATGGAAAACTTGTTATTTCCCTGGCGTTTTCATTGAGCCATGATTTAACTGGACCCATCATCCAGTTGGCACATGCCTTGTGGTTATTTACTGCATGTCCAATCAGTTCTCCAAAATAAGCTGAAAAAAATCTGTTTTCGGTAATTACCATTGCATCATATTCCGACAAATTGTAGGTCTCGGTGTATGTCCTAAACAATTCAGAAGGCAAGGCGGGCATGCCGGCTTTCACTTCCCGAACATAGGATTCTTCTACAATAAGTGGTTGCAGATCTGGTTCTGGAAAGTATCTGTAGTCGTTGGCCTGCTCCTTGGAACGCATAAGAAAGGTAGTGCCAGAACCTGCATCAAAACTTCGGGTGTCCTGGGAGATTGTTCTGCCTTGTTCGAGTTCTGCTTTTTGTCTTTGCACCTCAAACTCCACTGCCCTCTGCACATTTCGGATGGAATCCATATTCTTCACCTCCACCCTGTTGCCAAAAACGGTACTCCCTTTTTTCATCAATGAAACATTGGCATCACAACGCATGGAACCTTCCTCCATATTTCCATCACATATTTCCAGGTAACGAAGAATTTTACGCATCTCAGTGAGGTAAACACCGATTTCATGAACACTACGAAAATCGGGCTCAGTTACAATTTCAAGCAGAGCGACCCCGGCCCTGTTCAAATCAATCAGGGTTCCGTCCGGTGATTGATCGTGGATGCTTTTTCCGGCATCCTCTTCCATGTGAATTCGTTGAATCCTGATTTTCTTTGATTTTCCTTCAGCATCTTTGATTTCCAAAAATCCGTTGGTACATATGGGAGTTTTATCCTGTGTAATCTGATATCCTTTAGGAAGATCTGCATAAAAATAATTTTTCCGGGCATATTGATTTTCACGCCTGATGGTACATTGCAGGGCAATTCCGAGTTTTACGGCAAACTCAAGTACCTTTTTGTTTGGTTTTGGTAAGGTTCCGGGATGACCAAGAGAAATTGGGCTAACAAGTGTATTGGGAATAGCACCGTATTCTGTGGAATCGGAGCAATAGGCCTTGCTTTGAGTGGACAATTGGGCATGAATTTCGAGTCCTGCAACAAGTTGATAGGATTCTGTGGTAGTTTTTTCCATGTCCGGCAAAGGTATGTTTTGGGAGAAATGAATTAAAGTAAAGGGTAGGGATTGATTCTTAGCATTACAAATATGGTATCCGTACTCCCCCTTTGTGCATGAATGATATAGTAAAACAGTTTATATTTCATTTTACTTTGCTCAAAATCATATTTTTACATTTATTCACAAATATTTCTTTGAATTGTTTAAAAGTTATTTTGTCAAAGACTGAAATAAGGTTTGGCAATAAAATGTACATCACTACTTTTGAGTTTGTTAACAAAAATCACATGAAAAAAAATCTATGCATTTTGTTTGTTGCATTCTCTCTCCTGGGAGGCTTGCTTCATGCCGAAAATCATCGTGGATGCGGCACCATGGAATATCTGGCTTTGCAAAAACAGCAAGATGCCGGACTTGAAAGCCGTATGGCTCAGATTGAAGCCTTTACACAAAACTACCTGCAACAGGGAAATGTTAAGGCCCCGGGGGTTTTGTATACCATTCCGGTGGTGGTTCATGTGGTTTACAACACCACTTCCCAAAACATTTCCGATGCACAAATTCAATCACAAATCAATATCCTTAACCAGGATTTCAGAAAGCTAAATAGTGATGTATCACTTGTTCCATCTGCTTTTACCACATTAGTTGCAGATGCCCAGATTGAATTTTGCCTGGCAAGCGTTTCTCCTACCGGAGCGGCTACCAACGGTATTGTTCGCCGACAGACTACAGTTACCTCCTTCACTTCAAACAATGCGGTAAAATTTACTGCTCAAGGTGGAAGTGATGCATGGAATACCGGTCAATACCTGAATATTTGGGTTTGTAATTTGGGCGGAGGCCTGCTGGGTTACGCGCAGTTTCCCGGCGGTGCAGCCAACACAGACGGAGTTGTTTGTAATGTAACAGCATTTGGCAATACCGGCACAGCAACTGCGCCTTTCAACAAAGGCCGAACTGCCACACATGAGGTAGGCCACTGGCTCAATCTCCGCCACATTTGGGGCGATGCCAATTGTGGAAGCGATCTTGTGAATGACACCCCCACACAGCAAACATCAAACTATGGATGCCCCACTTTCCCCAAGGTAACCTGCAGCAATGGTCCAAATGGTGACATGTTCATGAATTACATGGATTACACAGATGACGCTTGTATGTATATGTTCACACCAGGCCAAAAATCCAGGATGCTGGCTTTGTTTGCCGCTGGCGGAGCCCGTGCATCCTTAACCACCTCTACAGGATGTACCGGAGGCGGAACAACTACCTGTGGAATACCAAGTGGTTTAACAGCATCTTCGATTACATCTACCTCTGCCACCCTCTCATGGTCGGCAGTAACAGGCGCTACCAGCTACAACCTGAATTATAAAACTTCAACAGCAAGTACATGGACCACTGTCAATACAACAGCCACAAGCAGAAATGTCACCGGTCTTACCGCAGGAACAACATTTAATTTCAGGGTGCAAGCCATCTGTGGAACAACAACCGGAACATATTCAGGTACAAACAACTTTTCCACCACAAGCGGAAGTAGCGGAATCACCGCCACAATAGGCACATCTACATCAACTACAACCACCGCGCCTTATGGTACATACTATATGGATCATAGGGTACAATACATCATTACCTCTGCAGAGTTAACATCGGGCGGATGGACAAGCGGAAATAACTTTATCCGTTCACTCGCATTCAACGCATCAAGCTCCAGCGGACAAACGATGAATGCATTTACCATCAGGATTGCCCACACAACGGCCAGCAGCTTCTCCAACACAAGCTACCTTGCGCTTACGAGTCCGGTAACAGTTTACAGTGCAAACTACACTCCTGTGAGCGGTTGGAACACCCATACATTTAGCACGCCTTTTAATTACAACGGCACTTCTAATCTGCTTGTAGACATTTGCTGGAACAATAGTTCCTTTACCAGCGACTGCAGCATGTTTGCTACCACATTAACCGCTTACCGCACAGTCTACACGCGTCAGGATGTTGCCTCAGGAGGTGTATGTGCCAATGCCAGTGGAACACGCAGCTACGCGAGGGCAAATATGCGATTGTCTTTTTCCAATAGTTCTGCAAGAGAAGCTGAAGACCTGCAGGTTGTCGAACCTTTAGAGATAACTGATGGATTTCAATTATATCCGAACCCCAACAATGGAACGATGAATTTGGAATACACACTGTCCGAGGAACATTCCAATATGCAACTGCAGGTGTACAGCCTGATGGGAACCCTTGTTTACTCCCTTAATGAGACACATCAGCCCGCAGGTAAATACATCATTCCGGTAGATATAACTGCCTCAGGCGACAACCATCTTTCTTCGGGCTTGTATCTCTGCCAAATGAAAGTAAACGGTAAAGTATACACCAAAAGGTTTGTTATTAACAGGTAGAACAAACACAATATCTCTTACATTTAGCCGCCGATATGGCGGCTTTTTTTATGCGTTATTTTTCGGGATATTTCCTGTTATTTTTGTTTTCTTTCATCGGATTCAACTGCAACAAGCCGGAGCCAATTCCTTCGTATATCTATATCAAACCTTTTGTGATGAATGTAAAGGGCGACGGTACGGAGGGAAGTTCTGCGTCCAAAATAACTGATGCCTGGGTGTATGTTGACGAAAATCTGGTTGGGGTTTTTGAGACACCGGCAAAAATTCCCGTCCTGTATTGGGGTTCACACAGGGTAAGAATAAAAGCAGGAATTAAAAGCAACGGACAATCTGCCAGCAGGGCACCCTATCCGTTTTACAGAGATTTTGAAATCACGATAAATTTAACCGAAGGTGAAATAACCGAGATTGAACCTCAAACATCCTATGCCGGATTTTCCAGATTTGTTTGGCTGGAAAATTTCGAAACTCTTGATTTTTCGCTTGAGAAATCTGGTAAAGGGCAAATTACTCCTGCGAAATCCATGCTCTCTTTTGAAGGAAATTATTCTGCCTATGCTGAGCTTACAGCAGGAACCAATGCCTTTGAGTGCGCTTCACGATTATCATTTAACTTACCAAAATCCGGCACACAAGTTTGGCTGGAGGTAAATTTCAAAACAGACTTTCCAATCATTGTTGGTCTGTATGCAGGGACAGGGCTCGATATGTTGCAGACCGGTTTGGTTACTCTTGCACCTACTGCAGATTGGAATAAAATATACATAGATCTCACAGAAGGGGTTAGTTCAGCACCCAACCTTCAAAATTTCAGGGTCTTTTTTGGTTGTGTGAGAAATGCGGAAGAAGCTCAGATTACCAATCATTTTTTTATAGATAATATAAAACTGGTCACCATATGAGCAAGCCCGAAGAAGTTACCA
>JBEICQ010000114.1:0-6985 GCA_040383885.1 Flavobacteriales bacterium
AAACCCCATCCAGAAAAGGTTTTACCTGTCTTTGTTGTAGATAATGGTAGTCGTTTTCAGGGGTTACTTTCCGATACAAAATGTAACTAATTGTCGTAAACGCTTTATATATTGGTGTTTACGAAAATTCAATACTTTCAAGGTACAAATAAGGTACAATACCTTTCAGAAAATTCACTTTTGAGTGGATTAATGATTTTACTTTCGGGTTAGGAATCAGAAAGCAATCTGTTATGCTTTTCATCCATTCATTTTTTCTAATTACATTTGATTAAATAGTAAAAAATGGATTATATCATATTTCTTTATTTGGCATTATGTTTTGCTGTGGGTTCTATTGGATACTAAAGAAAAATGGGCTTTATTGGAGGTTTTTTCTGCTCATTATTGCTAACTCCTTTAGCAGGTTGGATAATTACAACAATCGTTAATAATGTTGCTGTTTTACCGAAAGACAACCATAAGGAATCAAGTAATTTGAGCAAAGTAGAACAACTTGAAAAACTTTTCTCCCTGTTAGAAAAAGGCTCATTAACCCAGGAGGAGTTTGAAAAAGAAAAGAAACGAATTATTGATTAATGTTTTTCGTGCACACAGTTAAATCAATGTTTTAGGTTTTGGTCATTGTATTGATTCCTTCTTGTTAATGCGAAACTCTACTATCGGTATTTGCATACCTCCCCAATTGATAACAGTTCTTATTTGTTGCGGTTCTGGTGTGTAAGCAGCCTGTCTTTCTCTTCTTCATCTAAAAGGTTTTGGACATCAGTGTAGTCCAAGTCTAATCCCATAAAATTTTAGGCATTTCGTTTTCAATGGCTGTTGCCCTCTCCCTGCCGGCGGTTTCAATCCGATTTTTTGAATTGGCCTGATTCTCCGGCTTCCCGGTATTGGCTAGGCATCACCATTTGGGTGGCCGGTTCGGACTTATTTTATATCCGTTCAATCAATGTTCTTTTTACTAATTCGTAGGCTGTCTGCGGGTCGTAGGGTATATCTGGTCGCAATAAAGCAGTGGTATCGCCCAAAAATTCGATGTCCTGCATTTTAGCTTCTATATTCAAGAGGTATTCCCTCTGCGTGGGTGGCTTTTCTACCGAGAAGTTCATGTACTCCCGGTAACAATGCAGCAAAGCATCCATATCCAGGTCCGGTTTTCGGGTAAGTGCAATAAACAGATCGTACAGGTCTCTTCCCTTTTTTCGTTGATAGAGTGCCCGTAGTTTCGTGCCTAACAATTCTTCGAGGCGGTAGGTGGTCAGGTTGCAGTTTCCATCAAACCAGGAGGATTTTACTTCAAAAGGGAATGGCTGTAACCCATGTACCGTTAAGTGCTCTCTGGTGTTGGTTTCTACCTTCAAACGCAAGCGAATGGAAGGTGGAAACTCGGAATCAAAACGGTAGATCATTTGGGTGCCATCTCTTTTGGGTTTCACTGAAGAATTACCCAGAAAAGCCAGTGATGCCTGCAATCGTTGCACTGTTTCTTTGATGGGTTCAGCCCGTACTTGTACCAAACCAATATCTTCTGAGTAGCGTGGCTGAGGTTGCAGGTAGAGTTTATGCAAGGCAGTACCACCCCGAAAGGCCAGGCTGCCGGCCAACCATTTATCTGAGAAGATTTCCACCAATGCACGACAAATAACCAAGTCTTGCTCCACCTGTTCATTACTTTGCCAAGGCACCTGCTGGCTCCACTCCATGATATGTGCCTGCGGTATCATTCGTCAATGTCAATTTCAGTATTTACAATCACCTTCCATCGGTTATCAGAGGAAAAGCCCTTAGTCTCCCTGGCTGCCTTTAGCGGGATGCGGAACAAACTCAGTTTTTCCCTCTTCATAGCTTCATAGAGCGCATCTGCTAATACCGTATTGAAGCATGCGTTTTCCAATAAATATCCCAGTCTTTGCAATGCGGTAACATGCACATGCTGAAATAGCACGGAGGTGAAATCAGTCGGTTTGATTACTTCTGCCAACTCGCTTAATACGGAAGCTGCCCGATTAAGTCCACCCACCCGTTTTTCAAATTGAATCAAATCACAGGCAGTAAAGACTGCCTTCGAAATGTTCAGATATCCGGCTTCTGTTTTTCTTTTCTCAATCAGGGATTGCGGAATCTCCTTGATGCTGATGTAATTGATTTTAAGACCTTTTTTTTGAGTAGGGCGGAGTACAGGAAAATCAGTCATTACAAAGTACTCCTGCGGCTTCTGATGGGATGCCCCATGAAAAGCAGCGGCATTGAGCAAGGCCACATAGTATGGCCGTTGCAAGTATTTCATAAAGGCATCCAAATACAGATGAGGAGGCAATATGCCTTTGGAAGCGTATTGGGGCGGCACAAGCAGGTAATAGCCTTTGTACAGAGAAACAATCTTCCCTTTTGCACTTAGGCGGCTGAGTGCGCGTTTAACTGCAATATCAGAGAGGCCCGGAATTTCCTGATGCAAGGCTTCTGTAGCAAAGCCATAGGCTCCCTTTGCCAGCAATTTGTCCAGCCATTGAATGATTGATATTTCGTTTTGCCCTGCCATTAAAAGAGTGAAATTTTGCGAAAGGTACCACAAATCGGTACTTTTCGCAAAAAATCTATTTCTCTATTCAATTGTAATGGTTTTGCTGTGAACCGTTTTGCTCAATAAATCTTTCATATTAAAATTGAAAGCCAATCCCAACGAATTTTAGTCATTTCGTTTTCAATGGCTGTTGCCCTCTCCCTGCTGGCGGTTTCAATCCGATTTTTTTGAATTGGCCTGATTCTCCGGCTTCCTGGTATTGGCTACGCATCACAATTTGGGTGACCGGTTCGGTAACCCGTTTTTCAATGAGGGCATCCAGCCATTTCCCGGAAATCTGCTTCTGCCATGCGCGAAGGAAACCGCATCATCTTTTTTTTCAGGAAGGAGTTCTCTCCTTTATAACACCCCTTTTGAATAAATCGCTGCCGCTAGAACAACAGCACAGGCCCTCCTGTCATGCGCAGGGCATGCCTGCGGTAGTTTTGACAGGCTATCTGTATCCATCAACATTTCGGCATCATTTGTGTTAGGTTCTAAATGAAAAATATGAAAACAACATTTCGCATCCTGCCTGGCCTTTTCTTTCTCTTCCTGCTTCCTCTTCACAGCCTCAAAGCCCAAACCGGTCTGCACGGATTTAAAGTGAAAAACATTGTGGGCGATTCCATCGAACTCTCCCAGTTTGCCGGTAAACGCCTGATGATTGTAAACACCGCCTCTTTCTGCGGATACACCACCCAGTTTGCCCAACTTCAGCAACTTTACCAGCAATACCAGCAATACAATTTTGAGATTCTTGGTTTTCCGTGTAACGACTTCGGCAACCAGGATCCAAACAGCGACAGTGCTATCTTTAACTTCTGCACCAATAATTACAATGTAAGTTTTCCGATGATGTCACGCATCGAGATCGTAGCAGCAGATACTGCTCCTCTTTACCGCTGGCTTCAGCGGGCTGACCTCAACGGAGTGTCAAACGCTCAGGTGACCTGGAACTTTAACAAATTTTTGATAGATGAGAACGGACAGTGGGTGCAGCATTTTGTCTCCAATGTGAGTCCCCTCAGTGCACAAATAACCTCATGGATCATGCAAAATCCCTTGCTTGCTTCCCCTGCCCTCAACAAGCAGTCCCGCCTTTACTATGCCGGTGGACAAATCATTCCGGCGGATACTCCTGCGGGAACCGGTCTGGACATTTTCTCTGCTGATGGTAAACTTCAAAGCCGGAGCATTCTCCAAAACAACAATCCTGTGCAGGTAAACCTGCCTGCCGGCTTTTACATAGCCAGGCTTAGCGCCAATCATCAGTCCCAAACCATCCGATTCGTGCATCAACCCTAAAACATTTTTAAACTACCTTCGTCCTACTACCTATGAGCAAGACCATTGCATTGAGCCTTCCCAAACCCAGCCCTGAGGTGCTGGTGAAAGAGGCCTTTGTCGCCGACCACAAAAGATTGTATGATTTTATCCGTCGCCGCGTACCTACCGGTACCGACGCAGAAGATATCCTGCAGGATGTGTTTACCTCCCTGTCGGAGAACATGCCCGGCATCCATCACATTCAATCAGTAAGTTCATGGCTCTTCAGGGTAGCCCGCAACCGCATCACCGATTGGTTTCGCAAAAAGAAAACACTTTCCCTCGAAGACCTCTATACTTACGAAACCGATGACGATGGAGAAACCCGTCAGGTAGATCACCTGCTCTTGTCTCCATCAGGTCATACCCTCGATCATCTGCAACGCAAAACACTCTACAAAGCCATTATGCAGGCCCTCGACAAGCTTCCGGAAGCGCAACGCAGCGTGTTCATTGCCCAGGAACTGGAAGGCAAGAGCTTCAAAGAAATTGCAGACGAAACCGGAGAAAAAATTCCCACACTCATCTCCCGCAAACGCTACGCGGTTGTAGCCATGCGCAAAGAGCTGCAGCCCCTGTACAACGAATTGTACGCCGGCTGATTTCGCACAACGCCATCCACTCCATTTATTTTTTATTGTCATTTTTACCCCGGTGTTTTTCTTTTGCTAAAGGCAAAGTTTGTTACTTTACCCCACTCAAATCCATGCAGGCATGAACACCGATTTTCAAGCACATCTTTCCGCCGAACTCAAATCCATTGAAGAGAGCGGACTCTTTAAAAAAGAGCGCATCATTACCTCTCCGCAAGGCGCCGACATCACGGTGAGCGGAGGCAAACAGGTAATCAACTTCTGCGCCAACAATTACCTCGGACTTTCCTCGCATCCACAAGTGCTGGAGGCCGCTGCAAAAACCCTTCAAACGCATGGTTTCGGAATGTCATCGGTGCGATTCATCTGCGGAACACAGGACATTCACAAAACACTCGAGAAAAAAATTTCTGAATTTCTCGGCACTGAGGATACTATCCTGTACGCCGCTGCGTTCGACGCAAATGGCGGGGTGTTTGAGCCCCTTTTCTCCGAACAGGATGCCATCATCAGCGACGAACTCAACCATGCCTCCATCATCGACGGTGTAAGACTTTGCAAAGCCAAGCGCTACCGCTACCGCAACAACGACATGAACGACCTGGAGGAGCAGCTCAAACAGGCACAGGCGCAAAGGTTTCGCATCATTGTTACAGATGGGGTTTTTTCAATGGACGGATACATTGCCAAGCTCGATGAGATTGTGGCACTCGCCAAAAAATACAATGCGCTGGTGATGACTGATGAATGCCATGCCACCGGATTTATCGGAAAAACAGGCAGAGGTACGCATGAACATTGCGGCGTAATGGGTCAGGTAGATATCATCACCGGTACCCTTGGCAAAGCCCTCGGAGGAGCCATGGGTGGATTTACCTCCGGAAAAAAAGAAATCATCGAACTGCTCAGGCAGCGCTCTCGTCCTTATCTGTTCAGCAATTCACTGGCACCGTCTATTGTGGGTGCATCTATTGCCGTGATGGATTTACTCAGTAACACCACGCACCTCCGCGACAAAGTGATGAACAATGCACTCTATTTTCGCAAGGGGATGAGCGATGCAGGCTTCGATATTCGTCCGGGCATACATCCCATTACACCGGTGATGTTGTATGATGCAAAACTGGCGCAGGAGTTTGCTGCCAGCCTGCTCAATGAAGGTATCTATGTAATCGGATTTTTCTATCCGGTAGTTCCCAAAGAACTTGCGCGCATCCGCGTGCAGGTATCTGCAGCACATGAGCAACACCACCTCGACAAAGCCATTGCGGCATTTACCAAAGTGGGAAAAAGCCTCGGTGTGATCAAGTAAATCATTACTCTGTGCTTACCGCTGTTTATTGCGATGGAGAAAAAAAAATTCCGGTAAAACTGTTGCCCCGGAAAAAAGGAAAACTCCTGCTCAAACCTTTTTCGGGAGAACCTGCGCAATGGCATCTTTCGCAGGTGAGCAAAGAATACAGCAACGAACAACTCAGGGTATGGCTGCTCAGGCACCCTTCCCGCTATCTGCTCATCCATGAGCCCGAGGCCATCCGCGACATGCAGGCATGGCTCGATGGTAAATCACCCGGACTTTCCGTACCTGCCATCATGCTGGGCTTTGCCGTATTTTTCTTTTTGTGTTTTGCTTCCTGGTGGTGGCTTTTGCCGCCCCTTGCAGAAAAACTGGCCCTACGCATGCCTGAATCCTTCGATAAAAAGATAGGTGATGCGATGGAAAAAAGTGTTTCCCTCAGCTATGCTGCGGATACTGCCAAAACCCGCGTCATGACCGAATTTGTACACACCCTTTTTCCGGCTGAGAAACAATGGAAAGTACAAGTGGTGCATGCAAGAGAATACAATGCATTTGCCATGCCCAATGGCAGCATCGTGGTGTTTGACGGTTTGCTCAATCACATGCAATCTTCGGCGGAGCTGGCGGCACTGCTTGGCCATGAAACTGCCCATGTGCGTTACCGCCATGCCACAAAAGCCCTGGCAAGAGAATGGTCGGGTGCCTTTTTATTAAGTGTACTTACCGGATTCGATGCCGGCATCTTGTTACGGCAGGGTGCTGAATGGCGCAACCTTTCCTTCTCGCGCGAAGCGGAGCTGGAGGCTGACCGGTATGCGATAGAAATGCTCGCCGGGAAGCGCCTCCCGATGAGCGGCATGATTGGACTTTTTGATTTGCTGGGCAGCGCAAAAGGCATTGCTCCTCCGGAGTGGTTGAGCACACATCCTGACACAAAAGTAAGAAGGCAACATGCATCAGAGGCAGCAAAAAGAGTATCCTACAGCGAAGATTCTCTTCTGTGCAAAAACCTGGAGAGGATTTTGCAAAAAATGCAGCAGGCAAAGAGCAAGTAAGATGGGTTTTAAAAACTTTCGATAAAAAAGAGAGCAGAAGGTTTTGGGCGTTCCGCGGCAGGTAAACCTGCCGCGGCGCGCTTTCCGCTCAAACTTTTTTGCGCTGCAAAAAAGTAACCGCTGCAATCGCTAACCCGGGCAACAGCTA
>JBEICQ010000115.1:0-6962 GCA_040383885.1 Flavobacteriales bacterium
CACCATACTGGCTAACGGAGGAAAAGCTTTCGATGTGGTTTCTAATCCTGAATTTCTTAGGGAAGGATTTGCCGTTGATGATTTCATGAAACCCGACCGTGTGGTCATTGGTTGTTCTTCCGAAGAGTCGCGCAAACTCATGAATGAGCTCTACAAGCCTTTTGTACGGCAAGGCAATCCCATCCTGTTTATGGATGAGAAATCTGCGGAACTTACCAAATACGCCGCCAATGCTTTTTTAGCGACCAAGATTACCTTCATGAATGAAATTGCAAACATCTGCGAGAGGGTAGGAGCGGATGTAGACATGGTGAGGATGGGTATTGGAAGCGATGATCGGATTGGCAAACGCTTTTTGTTTCCGGGCATCGGTTATGGAGGCAGTTGTTTTCCGAAAGATGTAATGGCTATTGCCAAATCAGCCGATGAGGTTGGATATGGTTTCAGGATACTTGATGCGGTGATGCAGGTGAACGAAATACAAAAGACCATCCTTATTCCGCGCATCAAAAATTATTTTGGAAACAAGCTCAGCGGAGTCAGATTTGCTCTTTGGGGACTTGCATTCAAGCCAGATACAGACGACATCAGAGAAGCGCCTTCTCTCTACATGATCGAAGAACTTACGAAAGCCGGTGCAAGCGTAGTGGCATATGATCCGGAAGCGGTTGAAAATGTGAAGAAACTCCTGGGCGACAAGATTGCCTTTGCAGATGATGCCTATGCGGCTCTCGAAAGCGCAGATGCATTGCTAATTGCTACTGAGTGGAGTGTGTTCCGTACCCCTGACTTTGGCAAAATGAAAAAATTGTTGAAGAAGCCTGTTGTGTTTGATGGCCGAAATTTATACGGTCTTGATGAGATGCGCAGGGAAGGTTTTTACTATAGCTCTATTGGACGCGCGTTGGTTGATCCTGGCATGGAGAAGTAAGCCGGGCCAGCATGATCCCTTACAAAGCGTATTCCTGTAATCGCCTACATGCAATAGATTGAGATTTTGTACTCAAGCCCATTGACTCCTTGATTAAAGCTACAGAGTTTGTTTTGCTTGGTTGCAAGGCCAACTCTTTTGTTTGTTCACTCATGTCTGAGTGCTTCCACCGGATCGAGTCTGGCTGCTTTGGTGGCAGGCAAAATACCGGCCAGTAAACCCACCGCCATACACAGGGCAACACCCGAGAAAATCCATTTCCACGGAATGATAAAGCCAATGCCCAAAGCACCGGAAATGCCATTGCCTGCAAGAATTCCCAGAAGAATTCCCAAGGCGCCGCCCAACTGACAAATCATAATGGCCTCTGACAAAAATAAATTTCTGATGCCGGCTTGCGTGGCACCAAGGGACTTGCGAACACCTATTTCGCGTATTCTCTCCGTAACCGAAACCAGCATGATGTTCATGAGTCCGATGGCTGCTCCCAGGAGGGTAATAAAACCGATGATGGTGGCTGCGAGGGTTACATACCTGATGTTTTCGATGAGGAGGTTGGCAAGGGAATCGCTTTTTACGATTTCAAAATTTTCTTCCTGTGAAATCCTTAGTTTACGCGCTTGCCTGAACATGCCTGTGGCTTCACTGATGGCTGCATCCAGCTGATAATTATTATCGCACATCACATTCACCACAAAGGAAGTTTCTTCGTCTTCATGATACAACCTTGCGTTTCCTACAGGAATGATGCAGAGTTTGTCGCCCCCGAAACTCATGCTGCTTCCTTTTTCCTTAAGCACCCCTGCCACCCTGTATTTTCTTCCGGAGACGAGCACTACTTTTCCGACAGGATTGATATTTTTAAAAAGAAGTGCGGCTGTTTCGCTACCGAGAATAATCACATGTGCGTTTGATTCCATTTCTCCTGCGCTGAAATTTCTCCCCCGGTCAATCTCATAGCCAGAGCAGGAGACATAATTTTCATCCCCACCGAAAAGTGGAATATTCGGATTGGTTTTGTTGCCCTTGTATTGCATCAGCGCAGTATTGTCGGCTACGAATGATGCACTCACTTTTGCCGGAAAAACAAAACTATTTCTAAAAGTTCTGGCTTGCTGCCACGAAATAGGTGGGTATTTTTTTGGGCGCTTGCCTCTTCTGCCCATGTGTACACTTAAAGCCCGGTTGCGGATGGTAAAAGTATTGGCGCCCATGCTGCTGAAGTTGGCATTGATGGAGGTTTTAATGGCTTCAATGGCTGTGAGGATCCCCACAAGCGCAGTGATGCCAATGGCAATGATGAGCATGGTGAGAATACTTCGCAAGAGATTGCTTCTGATACTGGCCAGGGCTACTTTGAGGTTAAGTATAAACAATTGAATTTTTTTCATGATATTGTTTCAAATTTCGCAATTATCTTTGAAACCCATGGAAAACAAGCAGAACGACATGCTCCAAAAAGGTTTTGTGTCCTCGGATGCCGGGGCATATACTCTTTTCATGGAGATTGGTTTGCATGGATTTTCAGCTGCCGTTTCGCATGGCAACGAACTTTTGTTTGAGGAGCAGATGGTGTATCCACAGTCAGCAGGGATAGCCGCTCAGTCTGATGCAGTAGTTTCGGCACTCAAAAAGAATGATATTCTTTATGCCAGTTTCAAAGAAGTGAAAGTGGTTTTTGCCCATCCTTATTTTTCCCTGGTTCCCAAAGATTTTTATTCGCAGGCAGAGCCCCGGCAATGGTTGAATTTTCAGCAGGGTGCAGGAGAGCTGTATCATGCCCTGCACAACGACCTGAAAAAACCTGAGTCAAGACTCTTTTTTTCGGTGATGCCCGAGTGGCAACTTTTTGTAAAACGATATTTTGGTGATGTAAGTACCCATCATGCGTTTGCGTATCTTATTCCGCATAAACTTGCCTTAAAGTCCGAAGGCATTGTTGTTTGGAGTTATGTACTTCCGGGTGCACAGTTCCTGCTGGTGACCAATGGTGATCAGCTTCTTTTTGCCAATTATTTTGATGTGCCCTCTCCTGAGGATTTTGCCTATTCTGTTCTGATGGTTTATGAGGTGCTTTCTCTCAATTCATCCAAGCCTTGCAGGATCGAAGGCACACAGCCTTTTGTGGCACCGGGCATAGGTTTGCTCAGGGATTTTCTTCCTCATGTGAAACACTCGGAGGAGATGTCTGCCGGCAAATCCTCATTTGTTTACTCACTGGGTCTGCTTTCATGAGAATTACGGGAGGCAAACTCGGTGGCAGATCTTTTCAATTTCCAACAGGTTTGTCAGTAAGACCCACTACCGACTTTGCCCGACAAGCACTTTTTAATATTCTCATGCATCGCTTTCCTGTGGAAGGCACAAGCTGTCTTGATCTCTTTTCCGGTTCGGGAGCCATCTCGTTTGAACTGCTCTCCAGAGGTGCTGCTGCTGTTTGCTGTGTGGATGCCAGCATGAAGTGCATTGATGCCATCAAAAAAATGCAGCCATTTTTAAACTTGATGCACTTACCGTAGTGAAGTCAGATGCTATCAGCTTCATTAAAAATCATCAAAGCACTTATGATATTGTTTTTGCCGATCCGCCATATGCCTATCCCGGTTTGCCCCAACTGCCCGATGTGATTCTGCATGCTGTCCTGCTCAGAAAAGGCGGGCTTCTTGTGTTGGAGCATGGTAGTGGAACTGTTTTTCATGGACATCCCCGCCTGAGTGAGACCAGGCATTATGGAGAAGTGCACTTCTCTTTTTTTACATCCGATTCCTAGGAATCAGCTTTGATAGATTATTCATTACTTTTGAAAACCCTATTAAGTAAACCTATGTTAAACCGCTTTTTTGCAGTTTTTCTGCTTGCTTTTTCCCTGTTTCATCTTTCCTTGCCTGCACAGGAAATCTGCAACAATGCCATTGATGATGATCTGGATGGACTGATTGACCTGAATGACACGAGCGATTGTATTTGTGCGCAGGTAGGTGTTTCTCCTGTCTCTCTTATTCCTAATCCTTCATTTGAAGATAACAATTGTTTGCCCCAAGGGTTTGGTGAATTGTCTTGCGCGAGTGGTTGGCAGCAGGCCACTATTGCCAGCACCGATTATTTTGTAAATCTGCCAAACGGATTTTTCTTTCCGAATACCCCATTACCTATTCCGGATGGGCTTGCCTTTACCGGTTTTATTGCCCTTGATTCCTTGCCTTATTCGGATATTGATACAAGTTGTTTTACACCTTATATCGAGTATTTGGGAACTTGCCTGAATGCTCCCATGCAAGCCGGAGTTACCTATCGTTTGAAGATGTGGCTTGCCTGTTCATATCCTATAAGATTTCAAGATCCCGATACCACCACTTCCCTTGTAACGCCCCTGGGTCCTGTTGAAATAAGCATCTTCGGATCAGCTGCCTGTAACAGTTTTCCGGTGGCTGTGCCTTTGTTTGGCTGTCCCATAGGGGTGGATGACTGGGCGGTATTGGATACAGTGATTTACCAACCCAACGGCGAATGGTTAGAGGTGAATTTTGAGTTTACACCTTCAACAGATATCCTTTCGGTGATTATTGGTGCTTCCTGCGATTTGCCTGACGATTATCTGTATAATATCGAGGGCAATTATCCCTATTTTTTGGCAGACAACCTTACTTTGAACCGCAGCAGTCTGTTTGCATCCATCAATCAATCGGGTAGCCTATGCAGAAACACCTTGAGTTTATCCTTTCCTGCCGACAGCCTTGTGGTGAGTTACCAATGGTATTTTAATGGCGTAGCTATTCCCGGAGAAAATGATACTGTTTTGCAGGCAAGCACCCTGGGACTTGGGGCAGGGATTTATCAAATGAGAACAATTCTTTTGGATGGTAATTGCAAAGTATACACCAGAGATATTGATGCTCCTCTTGCCTTCGTCCCGCAAATAAGCAGTTCCATTAATCTGGGTTGTCCTCCTCTCTCGGTGCAGTTTACCAATGATTCTGGTTCGGATATTGATTCCTGCTTTTGGGATTTTGGAGACGGAAATACTTCAACGCAGTTAAATCCATTACATACCTACACGCAGGTTGGAAATTATAATGTAACCCTTCGCGTGAAGCGCAACGACGGATGTTTTTTTGAAAACACTTTTGTAAATGAGGTTCGCGTGCTGATTGAGGCAGGAGATACCCTCAGCCTTAGCGGGGCCTTGTGCAAATCGAATCTGGAGATTTCGGGTGGCAGTGAATTGCCGGGACCGGTTTTTCAATGGTTTTTCAATGGCAATGCCATATCCGGTCAAACAGATAGTTTGCTCAATGTAAGCAACCTGGGCCTGGGAGCAGGTTCCTATCGTTTGCTGGTGAATGCCTCAAACGGTCGATGTGCTTTATCGGAGGTAAGTGTTGCTCCTGCTGAGCTGCTGGTTCCCGCACTCAGCACTGAGAGAGCAAAAGGTTGTACACCTTTTACTACCCGATTTACCAACCTCACGCAGGGGAATGTGGGTTCATGTACCTGGGATTTTGGCAATGGTGCGCTCTCTGCCGATTGCGAGTCATCGGTTACTTATCCCGACCCGGGCAGATTTACTGTATCGTTGAGGGTGGTTTCCACAGAGGGATGTGGTTTCGATAGTGTTTATACTGATTATATAGAAGCTTTGCTTTGTGCGGATTCTACGGGAGTGGTTGTTGTGCCGAATGTTTTTACGCCAAATGGAGATGGAAAAAATGAAACCTTTTCTCTCGTTACCGATCATTTGAGTTATCTCAAACTTAGTATTTATGATCGCTGGGGTTTGTTGGTCTTCGAAGATGAATCACTTCAACCTCAAGACAAGAATCCTACATGGAATGCGCTTGTCAAAGGTTCGAGAGCGCCCTCGGGAGTGTATTATTATTTGTACACCGCCAGAGACATCGCAGGAAAGTTTTTTGATGGCAATGGTTTCTTTCATTTGCTTGGACAATGATTGTAGGCATGAAAAAAAGTATCGTGCTTTTTCCGGTGTGGCTCTGTTTGATTTTAATGACGACCCAAAAATCAGGTGCACAGGTTCAAAAAGAAACTGGGGTAGATACTTTGCAGAGGACTGTTTATCTTGAGCTTGGCGGAAAATTTTTTCCTTCGGTTAATATAGATTTCAGGAGGAGCCGGAAGTTTGCCTGGGGCATGGGTTTGGGCGTGTGGAGAGATGAGGAAGAAAATCCACAAACTTTGTTTATTCCTTCTTTGAGTGCTTCTCGTTTTTTTGGCAAGAGAGCGCGACTGGAAGCGGGTGGAGGAATTGGTGCATTTGTAGGTACCTATTCGGGTTTTGCAAGTGCCATGATTTTCTCCAATCTTGGATACCGATATCAACAAAAAAGAGGACTCTTTTTTAGGGCTGCTTTCACTCCCTTTCTGGGTATTCCTGTAGCGGGAAAGTCGCGTATGATGTTGGTTCCCTGGGCAGGCATTGGAGTGGGTTATACGCTTTGACCGCAGACAGGATGGATGCTTCAGAGAATTGTTAAGAAAGGATTTTGCTTGCTGCGTTTTTCTTTTGTTTTGTTGGAGATTGCTTGTATGCAATAGGGCGCGGGGCAAAGCCCCGCGCCCTGCCTCGCGTTAGGGGTTGCAACGTTTACTTTTTGCCGCAGGCAAAAAGTTTGAGCGGAAAACCCGACCCGGCAGGCGATGACCTGCCGGGGAACGCCCAAAAAAACAAGTCTGTTTTTCTATGAGGATGCGCTATCAAAGACTATAAATCACAGGTGTGCCTCGATTGGCTTATTGCATCACTACGATTACTGCAAAACGAAAGTCGGATGAAAATACCATGCGGGTAATTTTTTTTATTCCGGGAATCTCACAGACAAAGGCTTCCGACCACTCTTCTCTGGGATGTGTCAGGTGATGTTTTAAAATTTTTTTTCCGGAAGCACAAACCCGTAAGTCATTATATATTCCAAAGTCCTCGGTCCGATCCGGTAAGCAGATGATGTTTTTTTTTTCGTTTTTCAGATCGGTCCACACCACTGATGTGCATACGGTGGTGTCTGAAGGTACCTCG
>JBEICQ010000116.1:0-6897 GCA_040383885.1 Flavobacteriales bacterium
ATATATAGTTTCCATCGCCCCCGCTGCCAAAAACCGTAAAGTACTCACCATTCTGGCAATACACATTATTCGTAAGAGAAGTAGTGATTTGATAATCGGGAAGCTCATATTTTTCAAGTGTAATCAGTGCACTGTCTTTACAATTGAAACTGTTTACCGCAGATACATAGTAATTGAAATCGCCTGTGAGGATTTGGGAAGAGGGAAGGCCTTGGTTTCCGTTATACAAATAAAAATCTCCACCACTCAGGTTGAGGGCTGAGCTATCGCCTTCACACAATGGTCCCGGATTGCTCAATGTGTAATTCAGGGAGGGAGAGGGATCCTCAATGAGATGTATGGTTTGGGAGGTGGCAGAGCAACCTGCGGAATTGCTTACCACCACCTGGTAATCTCCCGGTTGCGTGGCATTGAGCATGTAAATATTGGTGTTGGCCGGAATGCCATTTCGTGTCCAACTATAAGTGAGGCCTCTTCCGCGAAGAGCCTCCAGTTGGGTCACTAAACCCGCACAATAATGCAGTGTATCTTCTTCCATGATAAGGGCTACCGGACAAGGATTGGCAGTGGTGATGCGATAGATAATTCCGTTACTATTTCCCGCAACATACATTTCTCCATACATGTCTTCACCCATCGTAACATATTGGTTGGACAGGAATGTGCCAAGCACGCCATTACTGAAAGTTGTTCCTGTTCGTTTGACCCACCAAAATCTACCGGAGCAATAATCGGTTAATAAATAATGTCCGAAGTTGTTACTCATGAGTGCGCCTCTGTATACATAGCCGCCGGTAACAGAACAATTACCTGGTCCGGAGGTAACCGAATGGGTGTATTCAAAAACAGGAGCAGTATAGCTTGATGCTCCGCTGCAACCTGATGTAAGGTAGGGAGAACTTCCTTCGTAGCAACGCCATCCATAGTTGAGTCCTCCGGTTGAATTGGCCGGTTCAAAATCAATTTCTTCAAGATTGTTTTGTCCTACATCTCCAATCCATAAATCACCGGTGAAACGATCGAAACTAAAACGCCATGGGTTTCTGAGTCCTTTGGACCAGATTTCCTTTGGAAGTGTGTTGCTGTTCGCGTTGGGATTGTCGGGAGGAATACCATAGGGATTGCCACTGTTTACATCAATTCTTAACATTTTACCCAGGCGGGATGAATTGTTTTGTGAATTATTCTGTGGGTCATCTGCACTGCCACCATCACCCATGCCTATGTATAAATAGCCATCCGCACCAAATTCCAGATTGCCTCCGTTGTGGTTGGAAAAAGGTTGGGAAATAGTGAGCAGGTTTACTTCTGAATTAGCCAGTGCAAGGTTCGAATCATTTGGATTTACACTGAAACGCGATACCCTGGTGGCTCCATCAGATGTCCTTGTGTAGTTCACATAAAAATATCCGTTTTGTTTGTATTTGGGGTGAAAAGCAAGTCCCAGCAAGCCTCTTTCGTTCCCGGTTTGGCTTACAAGGGAAGTGATATTAAGAAACGGGGTAGTGCGTCTTGTTCCTGTGGAGTCTACAATAATAATACGACCGGCTTTTTGCACCACAAACAATCGGCTGTCCCCGCAATTGGCAATATCAACCGGCGAGGTGAAGCCTGTGGAAAATTGAACCAGGCTGATCGAAGGCTGCGCCTTACTTGTGCCGGAAAAGGAGAAAATGGCGGAACAAACCAGGATTGTGTAGAGAAGATTTTTCATGACATGTGTTTTTACAACATTGGGTTAAAAATACAACATTTACTCTCACCTTTTTGCTCCTTTTTACCCCCAATGATAGTAGCCTGATTCATACTTAAAAAGAATCTCAGTAAATGTTCATCCAGGCGCACAAGTGGCCACCGGATTGAGTGGGATTAAACCGGATATTGACTGTTTACGAGGGTATTTATTTCTTTTTCTACTACACTTACCGGAGACTCAGGAAGCAAATTGAACGCAAAGCCGGTAACCTGTTCATACAATCGGATATATTGCTTACTCACCTTTTCAATTTGTTCAGGGGGCATGTCGGGAATATTTTGTCCCTCCTTACCCATAAATCCTTTTGAAATCAGCCACTGTCTGATAAATTCCTTAGACAATTGCGGTGGCGTTTCTCCTTTTTTTAAACTTTCTTCATACCCGTCTATGAGGTAATACCTGGAAGAATCCGGTGTATGAATCTCATCCATCAAACAAAGTTTTCCATGTAGCAAGCCAAACTCATATTTGGTATCTGCAAGTATCAATCCTCTGGAGAGCGCATGGGCACTACCATGGGCATAGAGAGCCAGTGCCATGTGTTGCATCTCTTCATAGAGCGCCGGGGGCACAATTCTATTCTCAATAATCTCTTGTGCTGAAATGTCTTCATCATGGCCTTCATTGGCCTTGGTGGTCGGTGTGAGTATTGGATGTGTAAATGCCTCGAATTTTTTTAAACCTTCGGGCATGAGAACCCCGCACACTTTGCGGATTCCATCGTTGTACAGACGGGAGGCATGTCCATCCAGATAACCTCTCACCACCATTTCGATGGGTATGGGTTGGCAACGCATACCAAAGGTGATGTTGCCAAATGGACAGGCTATTGCCCAGTTGGGGATGATGTGTCTGGTTGCTTCCAGAAAAAACCAGGCAGTTTGGTTGAGTACCTGGCCTTTCCCCGGAATCTCTTTCGGCAGGATATGATCAAAGGCGGAAAGCCTGTTGCTGGCTTTCATCACAAGAAACTGATCTCCGATGCTGTATACATCTCGAACTTTTCCCCGGTAAAATCCTGTTTGATGTGCGAATTGGTATTCCGGTTTCATGAAACAATCTGAAGAAGGGTTCTGAATGCCACAAACTTTCCGCCAAAACGATCACTTGCTTTTTTCTGAAGGGTGGGAGCGTGGTCTTTTTTGTATCGTTCATAATCCTCAGGGTTAGCGTACTTGTACTGAATGCTATAGGTAATACCTTCTTCTTCTTCGGTGCTCAGAATTTTCAGCATACCATAGCCGGTGAATGAGCCTGTTTCCAGCACTTCCGGGATATGTTCCTTTTGCATCCATTCCAGCCACTCATCGGCAACATCCGGGTCTATTGATACGGTTACATTGTAGATGTACATATAGTTTATGAAGATAAGTGTTCCATCAGTTCCTGAATACCCTGCATGGGTATCTGTGTCCATTGCGGTCTGTTGTGATATTCATAATCAAATTCATAGATGGCTTTTTGAAACATGAAAAAATCCAGGAGTTGATGGTTGTCTTTTTCAGAAGCATACACAAGCCCCGAATTTTGTAGTTCATGGAGATATCTTTCATAGAAGGTCTCGCTTACAATTCGTATCCATGCATTGGCAAAGGGTTTTAATAGTTTGGCAATACCCGGTGCTTCCTTGTTAAGCGAATCAAGTGCTACAAATGCAGCATAGCTGAACGATCTTAACATCCCGGCGATGTCTTTGTGAACAGGAAACTTGTTACGACGCAGTTCCTGCGACTTACCGGGTTCACCCTCGAAATCAATCACCACAAAATCATCTCCTGTCCAGAGCAGTTGCCCCAAATGGTAATCTCCATGAATCCTTATGCAGCTGAGGCTTGAAGCTTCCTGCAAAATCGTTTTTAAGCGGGTTTGCATTATATGCAGATTTTCTTCGTCAAAGAACGGTTTTGTCTCATTCCCTTCGTGATGATCCAACTGAGGAAGATGATGCAATCTTTGGCAGACTTTGTCTAATTCATCTAACAGTGAGATTTTGTTTTCTTGTAGCGACTCACTGCAAAAGCCAAAAAGCTCTTCCGGATTTTCCTTTAGGGCCAGATGCATCTCAGCAGTAATGTCAGCCAGTTTTTCCAGCTTGTGAAAAAAACCGATACCAAATTTTTCTCTGATAATTCGATCAGCCGTCTCCCTGATTTCAGGGTAGGAGAGAAGTTCTATTTTTTCGTTGAGGGATTCCCGGTAAAAGTTGCCTGCAAACTCCCTGAAAATTTGCCATGCATCGCCGCGGTTATGCACTTTTTGAAGCACGCTCATCACCAGGTATCGGGATGCCATTAGCGTATGACCATCAAGCTCTTCCCATGGATTTGGAACATCGATATCGAATCCTGCAATGTAAAGTGGAACTTTGCGGAAATTTGTATGCCGCGTAAAGTAGAGTAGCACTTCTGCATCCGTGTTGATTCCTTTCCGCACCTGACGAAATACCTTGCAAAAGTATTTGCCATTTACTTCAAAGGCTGAATTGGATTGATCTGCAGAAAGTAAAACTGATTCCCTGTAATTTTCAGGTAAGGTAGCATTGCGGTGATTCTTATTGTCACCTGATAGTTTCATTGATTCATATACCGCATCCTCGTATAGGTATTGCCTGAATTGTTCAAATTGCAGACCATCTGCAAACCAGAATCCTTTTGATATCTCTACCGCCCCTTCACAGGGGGCGTTTCCCGAATGTAACAGTACATAAGGCATGAAATAAGTATGATGGGAGGCATCGCTGTATTGAATTAAAACCAGCGACAGAAAGGCTCGGTCACCATTTTCTGTTTCATAAACTTTTTTTTTGTCGATAAAGGATAGGCGTTCTATGTCCTTGCCCTTGCCGGCAAACCAACGACAGTTATCCAGAAACTGTCTTACTTTAGGGTGCGACAAAAGTTGATTTCCAGAACTATCAGACATGTGTCAAAGGTAATTAATTGTCGCACATTTTCCCGGGCTGTCACCATTCATATTTCATGGATACTGAAGATGTGACAAACCTGTTTCTCGGGATTCAGCTCCACATAATTCCATTCTTTGCTCCAGGTGTATTGCGATCCGTCAATGGCATCGGTGAGCACAATCTGCTGTGGTTTTCCCCCTGTTGGATGGGCCGGGAAATGACAGAATCCTGATTGCTTGTGATACTGATCCAGGTTGATGATCACAAGCAGGCGATCGGCTCCGCTCTCTTTGATGAAACTGAGCATCCTCGGATTGTCATTTTCTACAAACCGGATGTTGTATGTGTTCTGCAAGGCAGGATGCTTCTTACGGATCTCATTTATTTTTTTGATGAACCTGCGAAAGGGTGTTTGGGTAAAATAATCCCAGTCTTTGATTTCATATTTTTCAGAATGGTTGTATTCTTCTTTGCCCGGATAGGGTTCTGTAATCAACAGATCGAACACGGGACCATAAATGCCTATGCTCGAAGAGAGTGTGGCAGCGAGCACATAGCGGATGGCACAGGCTTTTTCGCCCTGATTTTGCAAATCATACGGAAGAATATCCGGTGTGTTCGGCCAAAAGTTGGGCCTGAAATATTCCCTCGCTTCAGACTTGGTGAGCTCCAGCATATACTCCTGTAGTTCCTGTTTGGAGGTGCGCCAGGTAAAGTAGGTATAGGATTGCGTAAAGCCTATCTTGGCCAGACGATTCATGATTTTTGGCCGGGTAAATGCTTCACTCAGGAAGATGGCATCAGGGTATTTTTTACTCACTTCTGTAAGCGCATATTCCCAGAAAGAAAAGGGTTTGGTATGCGGATTGTCAACCCTGAAGATGCGCACTCCTTTTGATGCCCAGAGAAGAAACACTGAAGTGAGTTCCTTGTAAAGTCCTTTCCAATCCGCGCAGGTGAAGTGAAAGGGCAATACATCCTGGTATTTTTTAGGAGGATTTTCTGCGTACTGCACAGTTCCATCGGGTCTCCACTTGAACCAATCGGGATGTTCTTTCACCCAGGGATGGTCTGGTGATGCCTGAAAGGCAATGTCAAGCGCAATGCGGATGCCTTTTTTTCCTGCATGTGCAACAAGTTTCTCAAAGTCTGCCATGCTGCCCAGTTCCGGATGTATAGCTGTGTGACCGCCCTCTTTTGCACCAATGGCCCATGGCGAGCCCGTATCACCCGGAAGGGCTTTTGTACTGTTGTTTTTACCTTTTCTGCTGCTTGTACCAATGGGGTGAATGGGAGGAAAGTACACCACATCAAACCCCATGTCGGCAACGGCATCAATCACTTTTTCGCAATGTTTAAAGGTACCGTGCACATCTTTTTTTCCGGAAGTGCTGCGCGGAAAAAATTCGTACCAGGTAGTAAAATGGTGACCTGTTGGAAACACCTGTACCTCCTGCACAGCGGGCAAACGGGTAACATGTTCTTTGAGCGGATATTGCTCTATCAAACCGGCAAGCCCATCAGAGAGCAACAGGTGTTTTTTTTTCTCCTCGTCTTTTTCTGTCCTCAGAAAATTGGCATGTGTAAGTAGTGTTTGTCTTATTTTTCCTTTGTTGTTGTTTGCTATCCGCTCAAGGAGATTTGCACCCATCAACATCTCAGTGACGACCTTTTCTCCGGCCTGAATTTTTTTTCGGGTCCCTTCAAACCAGTCCAGGGCATCATCAGCCCATGAGATGACGGTAAACTCCATGATGCCGGGCTTCTCTGCCTGAAAGCATCCAAACCATTCATCATTTCCTTTGTGCTGCATAAAGCTTTCCTTCCAGCTCCTGCTTCCCTTGTAACGAAACAATAGTGATGCACGAATGGCGTCGTGGCCATCGCAAAGGATGTGCGCATGTACCACTACCTCTTCGCCTGCCTCTCTTTTTACTCGATAAAGACCTCCCTCCAGGAGAGGGAAAACTTTTTCAATTACCGTTCGGTTTTGCATAAAATGTATCTATGTGTCAAAAGTACACTTATTTTTCCTGTCTTGATTTACAGCCCCTAAGTTTAACATTTTAGGGCAATGGGAGGAGAATTGTTAAAAAGCCTACATTTGGACTTCATCTCAACCAATCACTGCATGAAAAAAATTACTGCACCGGCACTTTTGTTGATATATTTTCTGGGTCTTTATTCAATTTGAAATGCACAAACATTGCCTGTTCATTTTGATTTATCAAACTGG
>JBEICQ010000117.1:0-6892 GCA_040383885.1 Flavobacteriales bacterium
CCACCGGCCTGATACATCACTTCTGTTCGGGTGGTGCGACGCCCGCCGTAACTGTGGCTGGCTCTGTCTTTCACGCCATTATAAGCCTCTGTTTCTACAATCATTCCGGCGGTTATTACACCATTGATACGCGTACATAATACCTTTCCCAGTAATAAACGGGCAAGTCCTACAACATCAGAGGATTGAAAAAAAACCGGACTTATTTTACTTTCTTCGGGATGCAATTTCTTTAAACAACTTGGTATGCCTGGCTGCAACCTCATGCCAGGTAAATCCTTTGCTCACTTTTTGGATAGAGGCGTTTGCCATCTTGTTAAAATCTTCCTCATTAAGGAGCAGCATTTTTTCTATCGCATCTACAAGGGCATTTACATTGTCGCGCTCTATTAAAAAACCATTTGACGGATCAACCAATTCGGCTGTAGCACCCACATCACTGACTATAACGGGTAATCCATGCGACATCGCTTCTAAAACAACTGTAGGCATTCCTTCAAACAAAGTGGGAAAAACAAAAACATCATTTTGCCTGTAAACGGTTGGCAATTCTTCGTCAGGAACAAATCCTAAAAATTTCACATTGGGTATGAGATATCTATGGAGATAACTCTCATAAAGCGGGCCTTTGCCGACAAGGTTGAATTGCAATCTTTTCTTGTATCCCTTCTTGTTGAGTTTTTGTACCGCCTCCATCAGAATATGAACTCCTTTGTTATGGGCAAATCTTGCCACAAAAAGCAAACGAAGGGGTTCATGACGATGCCTTGGCTCCACTGAATAAGGCATATTTATGGCATTGGGAAGCACTACAATCTTGGATGGATTGGTGTTTTTTAGGAGGATATCGGTAAGTCTGCCGCCAAGTGAAACCACATGACTTGCTTTTCTGAATATTCTTCTGAAAAGAAATTTAAAAGGTACAGCAATGGCTTTATCCCTTCGTCCGATTGCCTGAAAAGGTTCGAGTCCGTGAGGATTTACAATCAATCTGTCTGAGAATTCAGAGGCTTTGTACCAAACGCTTAAGCCCTGGCTATACACAACATCAAAGGATTTTCCTTTCATGATTTTGTATACCTTTTTCGAGTAATTGTAACACTCCGATAAGTAATTTTTCTCCGGATCAATAGAGGGAACCATGTATTCCCTGATATTGGGATAGGAGCTAAAAATCTTGTCACCTTGCGGATGAATCACAGTAAGCGTGATGTTTGGATTTTTAGACAATTCCTCAATCAACTGTCTTGAGTGCCTTTGCATGCCTCCAACGACATGCGGAAAGATTCCATCGGTAGCAAAACAGACATGCATAGTTTTCAGGATTTTAGTAAGGTAGTTATTCCCTGGTCTATATCCCATTGGGCTTGCCAACCGGTATATTCCGTCAATTTAGAAATATCTGCAAGCAGATGCATGCGTTCAACTTTTCTTACTCTGCCCGGATCTACTTCAATTTGAATCTTCTCTCCAATCGCCCTTTCAAAAGAGGCGACGATATCTGTAACTGCATACTCAATACCTCTCCCAAGATTAAACACATGGTAACCTTCTTCCACTTTATTTATAAGACTTTCAACGGCATTAGCCATATCATATGTGTGAATAAAATCCCTTTTGGGAGTGAGGTTACCGAGACGAATGGTTCTATCACCTTGTTTAATTTGCTTTTCAATTTCAGGTATGAGGTGAGGATTCGTTTCGTTTGGTCCGAAAGCGTTAAAAAACCGGCAAACGATAACCGGCAAACCTGATTCCAAATAAAACTTGTTGCATAGATGCTCACCTGCCAGTTTTGATAAGCCATAGATATCCATCGGAGCCGGAACAATCTGCTCATTGATGGCATCATCTACGATGGGATAAACAGCAGCCGTGGAAGCGAAAAAGAACTTTTTTAGTGCGGTTGCTTTGGATGCTGCTTCCAGCATATTTATTGTTCCCCTTATATTGATGTCTGATGATAGAAAAGGATGGAGGTTGCAGTAAGGTATAAAATGAATAGCCGCCAGATGGATGATTACATGGGGATTGACGCGGGTGGATATTGCCTGCATCTGTTCCCTGTCAAGTATGTCGGCATGAAAAAAATGATCGTCATCAATGGGAATAAAATCCCTGTTGCCAAAAGATAAATTGTCTATTACAAATATCTCGTTACCGGAATGTAGCAACTGACGAATGACGGCTGAACCGATGAAACCGGCTCCTCCGGTTACGAGAATTCTCTGCATAATCCGTTTCTTTTGCGTGCAAAAATAGCGAAAAGAAGCAAGCCACACATAAAAAAAGCCCGGCAATCATGCAGGGCTTTTCATAATTAAAAAGTCAGGTTTAATTCCTCCTGTCGCCAAAAAAACGCAAGAGATATAGAAACAGGTTAATAAAATCCATATAGAGTGTAAGTGCACCGAGCAGGCTGAGTTTCATTGCAGATTCTGTACCATGGGTAACCGAAGAGCCAATATTTTTTAGTTTCTGTACATCGTAGGCTGTTAAGCCGGTAAACACTGCCACACCGATGAAGCTGATGATGTAATCCATGGTATCACTTTTCATGAACATGTTGATAAGGCTCGCTATAATAATCCCAAAAAGACCCATCATCATGAGAGACCCGAAACGGGTGAGGTCTGTTTTTGTTGTAGCGCCTACTACAGCCATCAATCCAAACATGAATGATGCAACCAAGAATGTTTTAAATACCGATGCTGCCGTGTATATGAGAAGGATAAAGCTCATGCTCACACCCATAATTACTGAATAGGCAAGAAAGAGAATCATGAGGGTGTTGTAGGAGAATCGGTTAAAACCCAGACCGATTGCGAGGACAAATCCGATTGGAGACAACATGACTGCATATCCCAGCATTGACATTCCCCCTTCGGGACTTATCAAAGAACGCAATATTGATTCGTTACCCGCTGTGTAAAAGGCAGTAAGCGCTGTGATAAAGAGTGCGGCAAACATCCAGCCAAAAACGCGGGTAAGAAATTTCTGAGATGTTTGACTGATGCCTCCACTATAGGAGGTATTACCTGATAGATTCCAATTGTTTTCCATAATGATTTTGCCGTGCAAATATCGTGCAATTTTTTTAGCTGAGACTGGCAGCAATCAATCGCATGAACTCGCTGCGTGTGGAATCCTTCATAAACTCCCCTGTAAAAGCTGAAGTAGTGGTTACGGAGTTTTGCTTTTGCACCCCACGCATCTGCATGCAGAGATGTGAACATTCTACAACTACAGCCACTCCAAGAGGCTTGATGGTATTTTGTATGCAGTCGCGTATTTCGTTTGTGAGTCGCTCCTGAACCTGCAGCCTCCTTGCAAAGGCATCAACCACCCGTGGAATCTTGCTGAGTCCTACTATATGTCCGTTTGGTATGTATGCCACATGGGCTTTCCCAAAAAAGGGCAACATGTGGTGTTCACACATGGAATAGAGCTCTATGTCCTTAACCACGACCATTTGACTGTATTCTTCTGCAAACATGGCAGACCTGAGGATGTCATCAGGGTTCATGGTATAGCCCTGCGTGAGGTATTGCATGGCTTTTGCTACACGCTCCGGTGTTTTGAGCAACCCCTCACGGGCATTGTTTTCACCTAATTCACTGATAACCTGCTCATAGAGGCTTGCTAAGTTGATAGTGGTAATTTCATTGTATTGGTCCATGCGAGAAAAGCTTTGTAACCGTTCTGTGTTGATTGTATCAATCATACGCATTATTTACTGAATAAACACTATAACCACACATTATGTTTAAGAAACCGGTTATTTACTGCGCCTTGTTTCTTAACGAAAGATATGCTGGTACAAGGATTTAATGTCTTTCAACAGGCTGTAATCTTTTGCATACAGTACATTCATATGATTAATTTCTGCTTCCGAATAATTTCCGGTGATCAGTTTTTGAACACTAAAAACGCCAGGTTTTATTTGCGGAAGCAAGACCGGCTGTTTTTGTTGAGGACAATATCCCACCCAGCTTTTTTTTCCTGAAAGCACCTGAAATATTCCTATGAGGAGAATGAGCCTCACGGATGAAAAAAGAAGCCATAAAGGAAAAGTTACTGTAAGGATGAGTGCAATAAACAAATCAAAGATTTTCTTTTTCCGGCGATTTTCCGGTCTGTTAACCGAATTTACATCAAAGCTATACCATGAACCGGAAGAATTGATGGAATTACTGCCAATAACAAAAAGACTTTCCTGCGGAGCAATCTTAAATTCAAGACCCATGTCGCCCAAATAAGACATTTGAGAAATAATTGCTTCCGAGGAGATGTCTTTCGAACAAAAGACCACTTCATCTATTTTGTGCACCTGAATAATTTCTTTCAGGTTTCTGAAATTTCCGGTAAAATAATTCTCTCCGTTTGGATAATCAGGAGGAGATACGAAGAAAAGAGAGGCGTTGTGAATACCGCTATGGTCAAGAATTTCCTTCACCCTGTGCGTTTCATCTTTTCCTCCTGCAATGGCAATATTTTTATGCTTATTCCTGAAAATCCTGAAAAATTCCAGGGGTAAATAGGATAAGATCCAGCGAATGGAAAAATGAACTGCAATAAAAACAATTGCTCCAATAATGATGAGAAGTCTTGAGTAACGAAGGCTCTCCGGAAGAAGAGCATAAAGTACCAATGCGGTAATGGTTCCATAGAAAAAACCAACCATGGCTTTTGAAAAGTAATAGGGTCTGTCGTATCCTCCGTTAATCCACAGAGCAGCAACCCACAGGAAGACATATGCGGGAAGGGCAATGAGATAGAACTCGGGCGGAAAAAATCCTGTTTCTGTGGATTTTATATGAGTTTCGTACCAACTGGCCACATGGTAAAGCAGAAGGAAAGTGAGCAAAGCATCCACTGCCGGATAAAACAATGTTTTTACAAAACGGTTGGCAATAGCCATGCCAGCCCTCAGGTAAATGGCAAGATGAATGAGAAAAGAAAAGGCGCGTGCATTTTCCTTTGAAAAATGCTTGTTAGCAAAAATGATCATGGCTCTGTAAAAAACCAATACATAATTGATGCTGCTTTTGCGGGTGCTTTCGCCTTTGTAGTGTATGATGCGGGTTTCCGGAAAATAGACATTTCTGTATCCTGCTTGTTGAATACGGTAGCTGAGATCAATGTCTTCGCCGTACATAAAAAAAGTTTCATCCAGGAGTCCGGCTTTATCAAGGGCCTCTTTGCGGATAAACATGAAGGCACCCGATAAAACATCTACGCCATGAATTTTATCCTTATCAAGAAAGCCGAGGTGGTAACCGCCAAAAGTCCGGGAATTGGGAAAAAGTGCAGACAACCCAAAAATTTTAAAAAATGCAACCTTAGGAGTTGGCAGTCCTCTTTTGCTCTCCGGCAGAAAATTACCCTTGCCGTCAATCATCTTAACGCCCAGCGCACCGGCTTCGGATGGGCATCCATGTATTTTACAATTTTCTCAAAGGTATCCTCTTCTACAAGCGTATCAGGATTAAGCAGAAGTACATATCGGGCATCAGCAGCCAGAAGGGCTTGGTTATTCGCCTTTGAAAAACCCATGTTTTGCTTGTTGGCAATGAGAATTACCTCCGGAAACTTATTGCGCACGAGGGCAACCGAGCCGTCCACTGAATTATTGTCAACAACAAAAACATCTACATTCATCCCTGAGACCGCTTTCCTTACAGAAAGCAAACACTGCTCGAGAAAATACTGAACATTATAATTAACTATGATGACTGCAAGATCCTTGGTCATTTTAACCGTTCATGATACAAGAAATAGAAACGAAGGATATTAAAAATTATTTTGCAGCCAGCGAACTTTCGTAAAGAATTCTGTTTTGTAGCGATTTTCCCAAGGTAGCCTGATCGGTATATTCAATGTCTTCACCAATGGCTATACCTCTTGCGAGTGATGAAATTCGAATAGGAAAGTCCTTTACTTTGCGGTAAATAAAAAAGTTTGTAGTGTCACCATCAGGAGTGGGGGCAAGAGCAAAAATAATTTCTGTGTAATCTTCGGTCCTCAGCCTTTCGATCAATGATTCAATATTCAGTTCTGAGGGGCCAATCCCGTCCATTGGTGAGATCAATCCACCAAGAACATGATACAAACCATTAAAGCTGTGGGTATTTTCTATGGCGATGACATCCCGGAAATCTGCCACAATACATATGAGCGCTCCATCCCTGGAAGAATTACTACAAACCAAACAGAGATTCGTATCGGATATATTATGGCAGCGTGAGCAAAAACATGTATTCTCTTTCATAAGAACCAAAGCCTCAGAAAATTCTTTTACCCTTGAGGAATCTCTCTTAAGCAATGATAAAGCCAGTCTTAATGCGGTTTTTCGGCCTATGCCCGGTAGTGAGGCCAGTTGATTAACAGCATCCTCAATGCGTTTGGAGGGATACAACATAAAGCGAATTTACGAGATTTGTCCGAGCAAGTAAAAACATATGGGTCCCGAAATTATTCTAGGAGTGGTAGGCATCTATTCACTGCTGCTGTTTGTAATCACCTGGATAACCTCCCGCAAAGCGAACGCAGAAGCATTTTACAAAGGAAACAACAAATCACCCTGGTATGTAATTGCCTATGGGATGATTGGCGCTTCGCTGTCAGGGGTAACTTTTATGAGTGTACCCGGTTGGGTAGGAAGTACAAAATTTTCGTACCTCATGATGGTGCTGGGTTACCTGCTGGGCTACCTCTTGATTGCCACGGTGCTTTTACCCCTCTATTACCGACTTAATCTTACTTCAATATACAGTTATCTTGAAAGCCGTTTTGGCAGGTACAGCTATATTACAGGAGCTTCCTTTTTCTTGCTTAGCAGAACAATTGGCGCCTCTTTCAGAATGTTTTTGGTAGCCGGTGTCCTGCAAAC
>JBEICQ010000118.1:0-6890 GCA_040383885.1 Flavobacteriales bacterium
AAGAAATTTTTGGACCGGTGGTAAGCGTGGGTACTTTTGAGACGGAGGAAGAAGCAATTGCCCTTGCCAACGGCACCAATTATGGTTTGGCTGCAGTGGTATTTACCAATGACCTTTCCCGGGCACATCGGGTAGCTGCGCAAATAGACTCGGGCATCGTATGGGTAAACTGCTGGCTGCTCCGCGACCTGAGAACTCCTTTTGGAGGCATGAAACAATCAGGTGTAGGAAGAGAAGGTGGTTTTGAAGCCTTGCATTTTTTTACCGAAGCAAAAAATGTGTGCATCAGCTATTAAGCGCGAGGTGCGAAGGAAAAAACAAAGTAAATACAGAACCTTTGCCGGGTTCTGAATCCACCAATACCTGAGCACCGTTTCGGTCGGCCAGGAGTTTTACGATGTACAGGCCCAATCCATGTGAACTCTCTCCCTGTGTGGGCTTGTTGCTAAGTTTCTGAAACTTTCGGAAGAGCAATGACTTTTCTTCCTGCAAAATTCCGGGACCCTTGTCTTTAAAATGAATGAACAAGCCCTCAGTTTTTTTCTCTGATTTCAGCTCAATTACTGATAGTGCGGGAGAATATTTGATGG
This sequence comes from Flavobacteriales bacterium, assembly GCA_040383885.1. Classification (GTDB taxonomy): domain Bacteria; phylum Bacteroidota; class Bacteroidia; order UBA4408; family UBA4408; genus JBEICQ01. The sequence continues at coordinate 591 of JBEICQ010000118.1, forward strand.
CATTTGACAAGAGATTATCAGCCATTCGTCCGAGCCAGTCTTTTGTTGAACTGATGACATGGGAATCGTCCACGCTTGTGATCAGGGTAATTTGCTTGGCGTGCAATTGCATGGAATGTGATTTACAAACATCTTCCATCACCTCTGCAATTTTTACCTCCTGAAGTGAAGGATAAATCTCTGTTTCAATCTGATTAACCACGATGATATCGGAGAGCCAGGAAAGTCCACCATCCGCTGCAACGAGCATATTATCTGAAATCTCTTGCTGCGATTTACTGAGTTGTCCGTCCATCCTGAGTAAACTCACCAAGCCCCTGATCTGGGTGAGCGGAGTCTTGAGGTCATGTGCCACGATTCCGGAAAGTGCCTGCTGCTGGCGGTTCACTTCTTTCATTTCTTCCATGGCAGCCTTGTAACGCAAATTGGCGCGATGAATGTTGACCAGAAAAAAACTGATGACCATCACCACCCCAAACATGCCCAGCAGCCCCCAACGCATGAGGTTGGTATTATGTTCGCGGTGCAATTCAATTACCCTGTATTTTTCTTCGAGGAGTTTTTTTTCAAGTTCCTCTTTGTTTTTCAAAAGCAACAAACGGTTTTCCATTTCTGCCTGCATCACACCCTTTTCACTGGCCTGTTTCTGCATGCTTTCTGTAAGCTTTGAGGACTTATCCAGATACTGATAAGCCGTTTGCCAATCGTTTCTTTCAAGCGCAATTTTGCGCAATACTTTGAGAGCATCACGCTGGTCTTCCACATAGGGCGATTTAATGGAATGACGGTAGGCCAGGTTGGCATATCTGGTAGCATCGCCGTACCTGCGAATAGAAAAATAAATATTAGCCATGTTGCAACAGATCACTGAGAAGCTTGCATGGTTGCTCGAATCAGTAAGAGATAACGAATGCATGTAGTTGTTGAGCGCTTTCTCTTGTTGCCGGCGGTCTTCATAAAATACACCCAGGTTGTTGTACACATTGGCCATGCAATTGGTATCCTTGTGCTCTGTGCAAAACTGAAGCGTTTTGTTGTAATAAATAATGGCAAGACTGTCTTTACCCTGCTGATCAAACAGCAAAGCCATGTTGCCATAGGTATAGGCAAGTCCGTTGATGTCTTTGCTCTGCTTACGCAATTTAACTGCCTCCTCAAGGTACTTTTTGTGCGATTGAAAATTTACCCAGTTGAACATAGACGATTCCGATATTATCCGCAAAAGTGCAGGTCATGGAATCAATTTTATGATTCATGCCCAGGTTATGTCCTTTTAAAAAGGTTGACAAAGCCATGGAAAGAATGCCTTTCTTGAGGTAGAGTTCTCCGAGCTTGCTCAGCACCTGTCCCTGCCTGCGCATATTTTTCGTGGCGGCAAAATAGTTTCCGGCAAGGATGTAACTCATGATGGCATCTTTGTCTTTTCCTGTGCATTCATACACCTCACCCATATGTGCCAGAATATTGGCTGCGAGTTGGCGATCACCTGTTCTTTTGGCTGCGGAACTGGCTTCAATGCCCACCTGCATGGCCTCAAAACAATCGCCTGATGCCAATGCCTCGCGCGACTTTTTAAAAAGCTCGGAAGCGTTACTTTCCGAGGCAATAACAAGCATTTTACTTCCTAAAATAAAAAGCAGTGTGATTACCGGGAACAGACGCGTTGGAAAATACATTGGTTACTTTTGTAACAAATGTAGAAAAACATGAAAGAAACAGAAGCTTCGTCCAAATATGATCAACTCGAAAACCTGACAGTGATTGAATTGCTGCAAGGCATCAATGCAGAGGACAAGAGTGTTGCTCTTTCAGTGGAAAGTGCCCTGCCTCAGATTGAAGCACTTTGCAGCGTGCTTGCTGAAAAAATGCTTGCGGGGGGTCGTTTGTTTTACCTTGGAGCCGGCACCAGCGGACGGCTTGGCATCGTGGATGCATCGGAGTGTCCGCCCACTTTTGGGGTTGAGCACGGCAGGGTAATCGGACTGATTGCCGGTGGTGACACGGCCATTCGTAAAGCCGTTGAGTTTGCCGAAGACAGCCCCACTCAGGGCTGGGAGGATCTTTGTGAGCACATGGTATCAGCAGAAGATGTGGTAATTGGCATTGCAGCCTCCGGCACCACGCCCTATGTGGTTGAGGCCATCAAAAAAGCCCGTAGCATGGGAATCACAACCGGATGTATTACTTGTTGCAGCAACTCAGTTCTCGCTGCTGCAGCGGCATTTCCTATTGAGGTAATTACAGGGCCGGAGTTTGTTACAGGGAGCACCCGCATGAAAGCAGGCAGCGCTCAAAAGATGGTGCTCAACATGATTTCTACCACCGCCATGATCAGGCTTGGCAGGGTAAAAGGGAACCGCATGGTAGACATGCAGCTGAGCAACAACAAGCTGATTGATCGTGGATGCAAAATGGTGATGGATGCGCTGGGAATTGATGCCGGGACTGCAAAAGAACTGCTGCTCACCCATGGTAGCGTGCGCCGTGCCATTGAAAAAGGCAAAACGAAATAAACTCAGTGTCGAACCACACACTTTTTGTTGATGGTCCTTATTCCATCGTTCAGCAAGAGGCTGTATACACCGGCCGGCAACACTGAAACATCCAGTTCCAGGTTACCTGTTTGCCTGCCTTGCATCAACCTTCTGCCCATGGCATCAAGCATCTCAAACCGGTAGGTAGTTTGTCCATCGGCAGGATGGATCAGCATCCGTTCACCGGCAGGATTCGGATAGATCTGCCAGGTACGGGAACTCAAGTCTTTTACATCAACTGTGGCAAGGCCCTGCAGCCGGATATTGTCGATGTATATTCCCTGTCCATAATGACCGCGATTGATAAACATCAACAAATAGGAAGTGGCACCGAAGGTATTCAGGTATACCGAATCTGTTCTCCATTCTGCAGCGGCAGGTACATACAAGCCTGAAGTAAGCGGAGCAGCCGTAGCAAGCTCATCGCCTCCTCTAAGGTACAAGAGCTGACTGGCTGTACCACAATTGTTGCTTCCCCTGATCTCGAGTGGATCGCTGTAGTTGCCGCCATAAGGCGCATAGGCCACATCAAAAGTCAGCAGTGCCTGTGCTTCACCCATCATGTCGTATTTGCCGGTCCAAACAGCATCACGCCTTCCCTGCACATCTGCATAATAATTATCAAAGTACATACAATGTGTACTGTTTCCGTAGGCACCTACCTGAGAGGAATAAGCCCATTGAACTCCATCGTTACCATCATCTTTGAGTCTCCAGTCGGCAGGCACAAATGCCGATTCAAATGAATGTGCCATAGGAAAATTACTGGTAGGCTGTGAAGAGATAAAATTGGTTCTGAGCAGGGTATCGGACTGCATGCCCTGCTGCACGATTAGTTGAACATCATAGCTGCCGGGCTGGTTATACACCACCACCGGATCACGCAAAACAGAGGTGGCAGGACTGCCCCCGGGGAAACTCCACTGCCAGCCGGCATTTGCATTTGCTACACTGTAGGCGGTGAATCGAACGGAATCGCCTTCACAATAAAAACTTTCCAAATCAGAGGCGAATCCTGCCATGGGAGCAGAAGCTTCGTAAAGTGGTGCTTCCCAGATGCCGATACCTGAGTTGGCGAGGCGTATTTTACCATCCTTGTAAAAGGGAATGATTCCTATGGGATTGGTGATGAGCGGCAGACCCTGGCTGTAAGAAACCCAGTCGGACATATTGTTGTTTCGATAAAAGACCGATCCGTTTTGCATGGCAAGATACACGCCTCCGTTGGTACCCCATTGGTGACAGATACCGAAGATGCGAAATCCGTTTAGGGTTGCTGTACTCAGGTTGGTCCATGTTTGTCCGCCATTGATGGTTCTGTAAATTTTTGCGCCATTGTTGCCATCCGTGTAAGCAATCCAGAGTTCCTGTTCGTTTGTAGAACCCAGGCAGAACCAAATGTTGCGATAGCCGCTTTGCGGCTGAGGGACGGTGGTCCATGTTTGTCCGCCACTGGTTGTTCGCCTGAGCACAGAGGTATTGTTTGTGGCTGCCTGCGCATAAAAACAAAAAGGATTCACCGGGCTTTGTTCGATACCAAGCACATCATATGCTGCGGAAGGCATCACCGAAGCAACAAGAGAGAAGGTACCACCTCCGTTGATGCTCTTGTAAAAGCCATTGTCTTTTCCCATGAAGGCATGCATAAAACGCCGGTGATCAAATATCACTCTTGAACTGCTGTTAAACCAATAACTTTCGTTGGGGCTTTGTGAAATTGCAAAAGCACCTGTGATTCCTGTCAAGGAATCGGGCAATTGTCTGCCTCCAATATCACTGAACAGACAGATTTTTCCGGGAGCATAACTCACATATCCTGTAGCAGCCTCACCCCCTCCCAAACTCAGAAACTCTCCCTGAGGAAATGAAGTGGAGTAGGCAGCATTGCCATTGTGGTAGCGTCCGCCCACCATGATGTCTTCATTCCATCCCTGACCGAAGCCCCAAAAATCTCCTCCTCGGAGCCCCTTGCAAAGACTTTCATGTGTGGCAAACCAATCGGTTGAATGATTTACACCTCCATCCGAACTCAACCATACTTCTTCGGTTGTGGGAGAAGTTAATCGGGAAAAAATGGTTTGCATGTCGGGATGAATACCGGGCACATTGCCCACATAACCACCCACGGGTGTGAAGCCGGCTGCTCCGTTGTTGCTGCGCCAGAGACTTAAGCCGCCAAAAAGAATTTGATTGGGATTTAATTGAGAAACCGCAAGGGTGGTGTTGTAATAAATTTGATTGTAGGTATTGTTATCACCCGAAAATGTCATGGGATTGGGGTGCGAGGTGCCGTCATAAGGTGCACCAATCAGTTGATGAGGAAGCGTAAAAGATTCGCCCGCATCATTGCTCACATATACCCCAATAAAACCATTGAGTTGCAACTGGGCAGTTTGAGCAGATGAGCCAACCAGCAATACATATACCTTATTGGGATTGGCTGCTGTAACTGCTATCTTCCCTCCCCTGCTGTCTATCAGTCCTGCATCAGCAGGTGGTACGGTAAACCAACCGTTGCTTCTGATGCCAAAAGTATTTCCACCATCTGTGCTCTTGTAAAAATCGGCGATGCCTGAAACAGGATTTTTACGCAATGCAAAAACCACCTGTGGATTATCTGCTTTAAATACCACGCTCATGCATTCTTCCGGATATACCTCGTTCCATGTTTGCCCGGCATCGTTGGAACGAAAAAGTCCTTTGGTGGTACCTGCAAACACAATTTGCGGATTTTGGGGATGAAAGGAAATCTGATTGGCCTCTGCATTGAGCGCCTGAAAGGCGGGAGAGCCCGAAGGAGTCCAGGTATTTCCTCCATCCGAGGTTCGGTAGATTTTACCATTTGCTGAGGCCAGCACAAGATCCGGATTGCCCGGATGAATGGCGATGCTTCGCACAGCCGTAATGGGATAAGAAGCGGAAACATATTGCCAGGTTTGGCCTTTATCTGTACTCTTATGAATCCCGCCTGTTTCTCCACCGCAATAAAGGATAAGTGGATTACTAAAAGATTGGTCGATGGAATAAATATTGGCATGACTGGAAACAGGAACCTGTGTATCGTTTGCATTATACCTGGCATTGAGATGCAGAGAGGGCCCGGCAAACTGCCAGGAATTTTGTTTGGCGCCGCTTTGCCCGGACCGGTAACGGGTTTCTATTTCCTGCCATTCTGCAGCATCGGGATACTTGATAAAGCCCTCATTGTTGAGATAAGGGGCAATCTTGTGCCGCCATCTCCTGTAGACGCCTGCAAAAGGATTGCTGCTGTTTTTTTCCTCAGCGGAATAGTTGATGCCTGCTGCCTCAGCGAGGCTGTCAACTTCATATACATTTGGATTGGGGGCGTACATGCGCTGCACCCACAAGGGCTGTTTGCCGGAGTGGGGTAGCATTTGCTCGGGCAATAGATAAGGTGGCACTTGTGATTGTGCAGGTAGCAATGAGCAAAACAAAGAAAACAGAAGGAGCAGCCGGTATTTTTTCATCAATCAAATATATCCAAATATTTACCGGGTTTCAAAAGAGAAAAAACTGTAGGCTTGCTGTGAACGAAATCCATGAAAGAATCATTTCTCATCTGCAAAAAGAAAAATTTACTTCTTACAGCAGCAGCCATGCTGGGAATAACAGCTGCTACAATGGCACAAAATGTACCTAATTATGTTCCGACCAATGGACTGGTTGGATGGTGGCCGTTTAATGGAAATGCAAACGATTTGAGTGGGAATGGGAATAATGGGGTTGTGAATGGCCCAAGCTTGAC
>JBEICQ010000119.1:0-6812 GCA_040383885.1 Flavobacteriales bacterium
ATTTTGCGCCTAATCTGATGCATTTGCTGCTCGGTTTTCTCAGTTTTTTTGTACTGGTGATTGCTTTCCTCAGAAAAAAACAGCTAAACCCCCTCGCCGTCATTTATCTGCTCATGCTGGTGCTGCAGGGCTTACTATTCTGCTGGTATCTCAAATGGCAACCCTGGCATACACGCTTACATACTCCGCTGTTTATGTTGTCTGTTCCGCTCATTTGTTATGCCATCAGCCTCAAAAATATTTTTTATAAAATGATGTGTTTCATCATGCCCCTGCTCATCTATTATGGACTCTTTTTTGACATCATTAATTTTACAAGGCCCATCATTACCATTAATCATTTTACCCGGCTGGGGCAAATTACTTCTCCCATTAAGGTTTCGGATGATCGTTACAATAAGTATTTCGCCAACAACCGTTTGCAGGATGCACCCGAATACATGCATGTGATGGCCTGCATCGAAGAAAACAAATGCCGGAAGATTGGTGTAATCATAGGTGAAGATGACTGGGAGTATCCGCTGTTTTGCAATATCTATCGCGACAAAAGAGTTCCTGTGCATATAGGCGTGAGCAATGCCACCAAAGGACTTGAGACAAAACAGGAGAGGGTAGATTGCATCGTTTCTACCACGATTAACAAAGAATTCATTGAGCATGAAGGAAAAAAATTCATGCGTGCAGAGGGCAATCAAAAACACATTTGGTTTTACAAAGCAAGCGCGATCGAATAATTTTGTCTAAGCATGAGTTCATTGTCGCATAAGACAGAATTCAGGACCATCTAATCTCTTTTTTGTCTGCTTTCATTTGGCTGCAGGGTTGCTCCCTATCGAGCCGTTTCATTTCCTCTTGCAAAATAATACCCCGGAACCTTGGTTTGGCTTTTTCTTCAGGTTTTATTGAGGCAGGCAGCGTCACCCGGGTGCCGATACTTATTCTTCCTCGTTTCGCTTCTTGTGCTTTGGCTTTTTGTGTCTGGCAGATTCAATGACCTTCGCTTTGAACCTACCGTCGTAAAAACCCTGTGCTATCGCCTCTTTTCTTCTTTTAGCCTTGAGGAGCGACATCAGGTCTGTTTTTTTCTTTTTTTTCATGCTACATGGCTTGAGTTCCTTCCCTGTGGAATGATGTTTTTATTTCTGTCCGGCAATCCCCTCACATCCCTTTTCATTTGCAGCAGGGATGTTGTATTTGCCCGGGTTGAAACAATAAGCATGCATGATGATGCAGGGAAAACCATAACAAAGGAAGTACAAAAGTACATGTTTACAGGTGTCTTCCGGCTTTGATGGGCAGAAGGCCATTGTTGTATTTTAAAAATGGTTTTTGATGTGGAACGGAAATGCGTAAGCGATTGCAGCGGTTACTTTTTTGCACAGCAAAAAAGTTTGAGCGGAAAGCGCGACTCTGCAGGTTTACCTGCAGAGGTACGCCCTAAAAATTTGCCATGAGAGAACCCACTTAGAGTGCACTATCTTTTTTGTTTTTTTCCCATTCGGCAAATCGGTTCATCCATTGGTGATCATTCCTGCCCAGGAGATCGGAGATTCTTTTTGCCAAAACCAGATCGCCTTTAAAGTAGTAGGCTTCGCCCATGCTGTCTATAAAATCTTTTTCTCCCGGATAATAGATGTTTAAAAGTTGGGTGAGCACCACCGCTTTTTCAAATTGCCGGATAGCCATGTATTCATAGGCAAGTGCATTTAGCATCCCCGGCGAAAGTCCTGAGCGCTTCATGTAATGCAGGAGGGTGTCTGTTTGCAACTTGATTTGCTCTGTGCTCATTTTTTTGAGTGGCTCTATGATGAGGTCGGCTGATTTGCCATTCATGATAAATCGTTCTACATCTGCATACTCGTAGATACCCGGAACAAAATTGCCTCGTGCATAGGCTTCCCTGCCGAGGCGAATCACTTTTCTCACCTGTAGTTTGTGCTCATTGATGTTACGGTATAAATCTATAAGTCTTCCGTTGTAAACATAGTTTCCGGTTCGGGAAAAATCATCTTTGCCAATAGCTGCCATACAGGAACCATGCAGATATTGCTGCTTGGTAAGGTAAAAGAACAGGTAATCTTTGGTGGGTTTGTGGTGGTAAGAGGTGTCGAGATAAAGCACTTTGATGGGGTACTCAGATTTAGGCAGAATAAGTGTATCAGAGGAAACCTGAATGATGCTTGGCCTGATGGTTGAGAGGTGGCGAGCGGCAAGGAGATTGTTGGCAGTAGCATAGCGCCAGTTGCCGGCGGTGGTAATAATTTTTGTTCCGCCCGAAGTAAAAGGCGTTACGCCCGACAAGCTGTGCAAATGCCAGTGTGAGCTAAGGATATACTTGACCGGTTTTCCATTGAAGTTTTTTTGCAGGAAGTCTTTGTATTGCGCGGCAAGTAGGGAATCTTCGTTGAGGTTTTTTGATTTGCCGCCCCCTTCATCAATCACCGGAACTTCGATGAGCACAAGAAATTGGGGATACTCAATGATGGTTGATTGTGCACCATGCACGGTGTCCATTACCACAAACGAAAGTTCGGGTGAGTATTTGTTCAGGATAAAGTTGGGTGCGGGAGAGGCTGCATATAAGCACATGCAGGCCATAGACACGAAGAGGAGAAGGGCGGTTTTTTTCATGTTTTTTATTTGCAAAGTTAGCAGCCTGCTCCGGGCTTGTCTTGTATAATATTGCAATGTCTTCTGTAGTTTCCGGGAGACATGCCCACATACTTTAAAAAAGTATGGTTGAAATGACTTTGGTCATAAAATCCTGATTCGAAAGCAACCTCTACCAGCGGAAAATATCCCCTGAGTAATTTTTTTGCGTGCTCAATCCTCATCGCGGTGAGGTATTCCTGAGGTGTGAGCCCGGCAAGTGTGCGAAAGCTGCGAAGGAGCCTGAACTTTTCTATGACAAATTTTTCTGACAGCGAGTCGAGGGTCATTTTGTCTCTGAACTTTTCATGGATGAAAGCAATGATTTCCGGCACATGAAGGCTGTTTTTTTCTCCCGGATTTTTCTGTTTTTTTTCTGTCTGCACACCCGTGAAGAAATTGAAAAAAAGGTTTTTCAATTCTTTTTCTACCTGGTCTTTACTGAGGCTGCTTTGGCTGAGGTTTCTGAACGATGTCCTGAGGATTGGATTCCTGGAAATCTGATAAGCGCTCCGGTTGATGTGATCCTTATCCAAGCCCTTGCTCAAACAGATATATGCAAAGGCATCGGGGTTGAGATAGATGGAGCGGTATTGCCAGGAAGCATCGGGGTTTCCTTTGTTGGCATGGGCTGCATAAGGTGGAATGAGCACGAAGGAACCGGCCGGTAAAAGGAGTTCGCGGTTTTGCATGAGCAGCCATTCGCTGCCTGTCTCTATCCAGGCAAGACTCCATTCATGATGAAAATGAACAGGAAAATGCCTGTTCATAAACTGAGCCTGTTTGTGTTCTATTCCGTCGAAAGAATTGAGTTGTGTAATTTGTATGGCAGTGTTTCCGGCTTGCATCAGGCATCAGTGAGGGAGGGTGATGGATAAAGGCAAGCAACAAAAACCAAAAACTATGCCATGCTCCCAAAAGCCTTATTGGACGGCTGTGGGGCTTGTGGTGCCATTGAAGCGATGAGCGGACAAGAGAAAGCAATAAGCCTGCAGGCAGCATGTTGCGGGCTTTAAAAAACAATCAGTCTGATTTGTCTTTAGAGGCTTCGAGTTGTGTTAATGCACTGGAAAGATCGGGATAGGTAAAAACAAAACCGCTGCCTGCAATTTTTTGTGCACTTACGGGAGAGCCCTGCAGCACCATGTCGGCCATTTCGCCTTTGAGCAGTCGCAGCACAAAAGCCGGAACAGGAGGCATCACAAAGGGTTTGTGCATGGCTTTGGCAAGGGCTTTTCCGAAACTCAGGTTGTTGTCGGAGGCAGGGGCAACTGCATTGTACACACCGGGGCCGGGCTGGTTTTGGAGAAGGTGCAGAAAAATACCTGCGAGGTCGTCTTCATGAATCCAGGGCATGGCCTGTTTGCCGCTGCCAAGGGCAGAGCCCAATCCGAAACGGAAGGGCAATCGCATCACAGGGAGCGCTCCGCCTTTGTTGGAGAGCACGATACCTATGCGCACAATGTAGAAGTGCTTACAAAGGCTACTGAGTGTGTGTGAGGCTTGTTCCCATTGATCGCAGCAATCGGCGAGAAAACCGCTGCCATGTGTTTCTTCTTCGCTGTGTATGCCGGAGGATTTTCCGGGCATGTAATAGCCGGTGGCGGAGGCACAGATGATGTTGGGAAGTTGCAGACCCAGCTCCTTCATCTTTTGCTGCAGCAAAGCAATGGGTGTGGTGCGACTCAGAAGGATTTCTTGTTTGCGGGCGCTCGTCCAGGGCTTGTCGGCAATGCCGGCACCGGCCAGGTTGATGAGGGTATGCACCTTTTGGAGGGCGTTTACATCCATTTCTCCGCTTGAGGGATTCCATGGAAAAGCTTCTACCCCGGGCTCGGGATGCCCGGTATTTCTTACCAACCAGCGCACCTGATAGCCTTTGCTGATGAGGAGCCGGGAGAGCCTGCGGCCCACCATGCCACTGCCTCCTGTGATGAGTACTGTGGGAAGGGCATCACTCATCTTCTTTGTTATTGGCAAGGGTTTGTAACAAGAGGGAAGTAAGCCAGAGCACGATGCTGAATAGAAAAGCCTGGAAGAATCCATCCACCTTGAAGCCATCGATGAAATAGGCTGCAATCAGTACCATAAATGCGTTGATGATAAGCAGAAAAAAACCGAGGGTAAAAATGGTAACGGGTATAGTGAGCAAAATCATGATGGGTTTTACAACGGCATCCAAAAAAGAGAGGGTGGCGGCCACCACGATTGCGGTGATTACTGAATCGACCTTAACACCCGGCATGAGGTAGGCAGCAAGGATCACTGCCAGGGCCTTTACGATAAGCTTGATGATAAATTTCATGCCTGCAAAGATGTGGAATATGTTCAAGAGTTATTAAAAACAGCTTGTTGTTATTTAAAAGCCCTTGATGTGGCTGAGGGAAAACTTTCTTCCTAAACTTGTGCTTTATTCAGTGGAAAAAGTCCTTGCACAAACCGACAGTTTGAAATCAGGCGCAAGCCTGCCTGATTCCCCGGCGGTCTCTTCCCATGCGGGAGATAGCTCTGTAGAAAATACGGCAGATGCGGCAAGGGACAGTGTTTCTGCCAAGGTCCGAAAAACGGAGCAGTACCTGATCCGCCAATCCATTGAAACAGTGCCGGGCTATCTGAATGGAAAATCCCTGGAGGATGCCGGTGCAAGGAATGCCTTTGTGCATCCGGGTGATACTCTTCCCTCATTTGCCTTTATGGTGGAGCGTTTTCACAAGCTCACCACAGGGCCTTATGAAGGCATATTGGTGAAAAAAAAATATGTGCCATCGGTATTTGCCAGTCATGAACTTACCTGCAACAAGATCGCTCCCCGGTTTCTCAGCAAGGAAAAAAACGATGGCCTGCTCCTCTTGTTTATCCTGCTTGCCGGCATTGTGGGAGCAGTTCAGTACTTTTATAAAAAGCGCTTCAACATGCTTACCAAAGCTTTGTTTATCGAGCGATTTGCCTTTCAGATGGTGCGGGAGGAGAACATCCTCACACAAAGAATCGCACTCCTTTTAAACAGCGTTTTTATTGGCATTTTTGCCTTCTTTGTTTACTTCACCGCCAGGCAGTTTGGCGATCCCACACTCACATTTAGCAGCTATTGGCTGATTCTGCTGTTTTGTGGCATTTTTTTCGGAAGCAAGTACCTGCTCAACCGCCTGATTGGTTTTTTGTTTTTGGTAGAGAAGGAGATCAAGGAGTTTGTGTTTAATTATTTCCTGGTTCTGCAGTTCCTTGGGATTGTGCTGGTATTTACTGCCTATTGGGCGGTTTTCTCCGGCATCGGGCGGCATTGGGCGATTTACTTCGCCTGGGGATTGTTTGTTGTGGCATGGATGTACCAGTTCTTCAGGGGAGTACGGATTACTTCAGGAAACAAAAGGATTTCAAAATTATATTTATTCTGCTACCTTTGCACCCTCGAAATTTTGCCGGTTTTGTTGCTGGTGGGATTTTTGAGAAAAGAATAGCAGAAACTAAGGTGGCGAAAATAAAAAGCGTGCTAGTCACACAGCCCCGTCCCGAGGGAGACAAATCTCCTTACTTTGACCTTGGGAAAAAGTTTGGTTTAAAAATAGATTTCCGGCCTTTCATTCATGTAGAAGGGATTGCGGCTGCTGATTTTCGCAAGGACCGCATCAACATCCTGGATCACACTGCCATCATCTTTACCAGCAGGCATGCAGCCGATCACTTTTTCAGGATCTGCAATGAGATGCGTGTGGTGGTTCCCGAGACCATGAAATATTTCTGTATCTCGGAGTCAACCGCCTATTACCTTCAGAAATTTATTCAGTACCGCAAACGCAAAATATTCCATGGCAAGCAAAGCTTTGCAGACTTAATGGAAATCATTAAAAAGCACAAAGAGGAAAAGTTTCTTTTGCCCTGCAGTGACATCGCCAAGGAAGAAGCGGCGGAGTTGCTGGATAAGCTAAAGATCAATTACACCAAGGCTGTGATATACCGTACTGTTTGCAGCGACCTGAGCGACCTTGCCAAAGTAAATTACGATTGCCTGGTATTTTTCAGTCCTGCCGGGGTAAAATCACTTTTCCAGAATTTCCCCAAATTCAAACAGAACAATACCCGCATTGCTGCTTTTGGCGCCACAACCGCCAAGGCGGTAGAAGAGGCCGGGCTCACCCTTAACATCATGGCTCCTACGCCTACGG
>JBEICQ010000120.1:0-6785 GCA_040383885.1 Flavobacteriales bacterium
AGGCCGACGGACTGTATGTAAATACAAACGAGCACACCCGTGCCAAAGTAGAGGTAGAAACCCGTGACGCAAGAAATATCAGGCTGTATAAAGAAAAATATCCTGCACATCGTATGCTGCGTGCAGCTCCCCTGATGCATCAGCTCAGGGCCATTAAAATGCCTGAAGAAGTGGAGGCAATCAAACAGGCTTGTGCCATTACCGGAAAAGGTTTTTTACGCAGCCTTGCGTTTATCAAACCCGGGGTAATGGAATATGAAATTGAAGCCGAATTCATCCATGAGTTCATCCGAAACAGAAGCAATGGATTTGCTTATGGTCCCATCATTGCCAGTGGCAAAAATGCCTGTGTATTGCATTACACCCAAAACAACCAGCTTTGCAAGGACGGTGATGTCATCCTGATGGATGTGGCAGCAGAATACGCCAATTATGCCTCAGACCTCACCAGGGCAGTACCCGTAAACGGCAGGTTTACGCCCCGTCAAAAAGCCGTTTACAATGCTGTGTTGCGCGTAATGAAACAAGCTACCCAAATGCTCGTGGTGGGCAATACATGGGATGATTACCATACAGAGGTTGGCAAAATTATGGAAGGCGAGCTCCTCTCTTTGGGTTTACTCAGCAAAGAGGATATTGAAAAGCAAAATCCCGATTGGCCGGCCTACAAAAAATATTTCATGCATGGCACCTCCCATTTTCTCGGACTCGATGTACATGATGTTGGAAGCAAATACCGCAAATTTGAGGAGGGTATGGTTTTTACCTGTGAGCCCGGCATTTACATCCCACAGGAAAATTTAGGTATCCGACTCGAGAACAACATCCTCATTACGCAAAAGGGTCCGGTAGACCTCATGTCCGACATTCCTCTTGAGGCAGATGAGATTGAATCTCTGATGCAGAATAGAAATTAATAGACACCTTAAAATCGGCTTAAAAACCGGGAATCAGATTGTGCAGGCTGTACTTCATGCCTATTATTGTATTGGTTTAGTTGCTTAACCAAAACAATGTTCTTTAAAAAAATTCCCCTTCATTGATTGCTGCGGAAAAAAATTGCTTTTCAATAAAAATGGTTGGTTGATGGAAAGTAATGCAGCACTCAAGAAGGGGTTTTTTTATTGAATCCATTCCTCAAGCCGGTTTGTCCTCGAACCCTTCACAAAGATTTCTACTTCTTCATTTTCATCGGGCAAAAAAAGCTTTCTGAGAGATGTCACATCTTCTACCCATCTGATGCCCTCCGGCAGGGTGTGTCCTTCAAACTTTTTGCCTATCACAAATCCGGGAGAAAGCGAAAGTTGTTTCAAGAGCTCGAGAAGTTTTTGATGCTCCTCAAAAGTCTCTTCCCCCAGTTCATTCATTTCTCCTAATATAACCACCCGTTTTCTACCACTGGTATTTTTTGCAAAATTTTCAAGAGCAGCATGCATGCTGCTTGGATTGGCATTATAGGCATCCAGCCAAATGGTAGATTTTCCTTTATGCATTTTTTGAGAGCGGTTATTTGTGGGAACATAGGAGGAAATTGCCTGAGCAATCTTGCCGATATCAATCCTGAAATACCGGCCCACACAGGCAGCTGCAAGCATATTGCTGAGATTATACCTGCCGCTCAAATGACTTTGGACTTTCTCCTGCACAGGCTGTCTGAATGCAAATACAACATTGCCCTCTTCACTGATGACTTGTGCACCAAAATGGGCAGATTCAGAGAGTCCGTAAGTCATGCGATCCATATGTGTACTTATTTTTAAAAGGATCGGATCATCAGCATTGACAAACAGCTTGCCGCCATTTTTTCGTAGGTATTTATAGAGTTCACTTTTCCCTTTTATCACTCCCTCAAATCCACCAAATCCATCGAGATGGGCTTTGCCCACATTGGTAATGATTCCGTAATTGGGTTTTGCAATGGCACACAATTCCTCTATTTCATGCTGGTGGTTCGCGCCCATCTCAACAACAGCCATTTCATGCGATTTATTAAGCGAGAGTAAAGTAAGCGGAACACCAATATGGTTGTTCAGGTTGCCATGCGTACAATGCGTCACAAACTGCGTGGAAAGTACCCGATGCAACAATTCCTTGGTGGTGGTTTTGCCGTTGGACCCGGTAATGGCAATTACGGGTATGTTCAATTGTTCCCGGTGATGGGTAGCCAGTTGCTGCAAGGCTTTTAAAGCATCCGGAACTACAAACACCCTGGAGGCGAAAGCTTCCTCGTGCAAGGTCTCACAAAGGGCATAGGCCGCACCTGCTTCAAGTGCCTGCTTCACAAACCGATTGCCATCAAAGTTGGATCCTTTCAGAGCCACAAATAGTGAACCGGGAAGGATGTTTCGCGTGTCGGTACAAATACCGGTGGAAGACAAAAACCAGTGATAAAGTTTTGCAAGATCCATGAATTGAGTGTAAAAAAAATCCCTGCCGAAGCAGGGATTCGTGTGCTTTAATGAGCCTCTTCTCCGGCCGCAAGCGGAACGGTTTGAGGAACAAAATCTTCTTCTTTGTCCGGCTTGCTGTAATCGTAAGGCCAACGATGTACTTCAGGCAGAGAGCCGGGCCAGTTGCCATGCAAATGCTCAACAGGTGCGGTCCACTCAAGGGTATTGGAACGCCATGGATTCTGGCTGGCTTTTTTACCACGGAACATGCTGTAAAAGAAATTGAATAAAAATATTCCCTGTGCCAGTGCCGACATGATAGCAAAACCTGTAATCACCACATTGATGTCTTTCAGGCTGTCGAACATCGGAAAGGCATCGTAGGCATAATACCTGCGCGGAGCACCGGCCAATCCCACAAAGTGCATAGGAAAAAACACACCAAACACACCCACAAATGTGAACCAGAAGTGCACATATCCCAGTTTGTTGTTCATCATTCTTCCGTAGAGTCTGGGGAACCAGTGATACACACCGCAGAACATACCAAAGATGGCAGAGGCTCCCATCACAATGTGAAAGTGAGCCACAACAAAATAGGTATCATGCACATTTATATCAAGTGCTGAGTCGGCCAGGATGATGCCTGTTACTCCACCGGTAACGAAAGTAGAAACCAGACCAACTGCAAACAACATGGCAGGCGAGAACACAGCATTTCCTTTCCACAAGGTGGTGATGTAATTAAAGGCTTTTACTGCAGATGGGATGGCGATGAGTAAAGTTGTAAACACAAATACAGAACCCAGGAAAGGGTTCATACCTGTAATAAACATGTGGTGGCCCCATACAATGAATGAGAGGAAACCGATGGCAAGGATTGAACCAATCATGGCACGGTAACCGAAGATGGGCTTACGGCTCATGGTGGCAATCACTTCTGAGGTAATTCCAAGAGCCGGTAAAAGCACGATGTAAACTTCAGGGTGACCAAGGAACCAGAAAAGGTGTTGGAACAAGATTGGACTACCACCTGTTTGCTCAAGAGCCTGTCCGGAAATATAGATGTCGGAGAGATAGAAACTGGTTCCGAAGCTGCGGTCAAAAATCAGCAACAACACAGCTGAAAAAAGAACCGGGAAAGACAATACCCCAAGAATAGCCGTTACAAGAAAAGCCCAAATGGTTAACGGAAGTCTTGTCATGGTCATTCCTTTTGTACGCAGGTTTACAACAGTAACAATGTAATTGAGGGAGCCAAGAAGTGATCCCACAATGAACAGTGCCATAGAAACCAGCCACATGGTCATTCCAACACCGCTACCCGGAATAGCTTCTTCCAAAGCACTCAGGGGAGGATAAATCGTCCAGCCTGCAGAAGCCGGTCCGGTTTCCAGAAACAATGAATAGAACATGAGCAGACTAGACACAAAAAAGAACCAGAACGAAAGCATGTTCAGAAATCCTGAGGCCATGTCGCGTGCGCCAATCTGAAGGGGAATAAGTAAGTTACTAAAAGTACCACTCAATCCACCGGTGAGTACAAAGAATACCATGATGGTACCGTGGATGGTAACCAAAGCCAGGTACATATTTGGATCGAGAACGCCTCCGGGAGCCCACTTTCCAAGGAAATACTCCAGAAAGGGGAAACTCTTTCCGGGCCATGCAAGCTGCAGACGGAAAAAGATAGATAGCATCATGGCTACTACCCCCATGAACACTGCGGTGATCAGAAATTGCTTCGAGATCATCTTGTGATCTGTACTAAAAACATATTTCCTCCAAAAGCCCGGTTCGTGGTGGTGCTCTTCGTGGTGAGCATGGTGACCATCATGGTGGTCGTGATGTACGGTTGCGTGAGAGGTGCTCATATGGATTGGTTCTTTAATTCCTTTTTTTAGTTCAGTGCCATTTTAGGCTTGGTGGTATCGGCAGGGGCAGCAGGAGCAGCGGGGGCATCTTTAGCTGCAAACTCTTTTTGCTTGGCAAGCCATGCATTGTATTCTGCTTCGGTTTCAACGATGATGTTCATCTGCATATTGAAGTGAGAAGCCCCGCAAATTTTGTTACACAAGAGCACATAATCGAACTTCTCGTTGTTTAACTTTTTACGCATTTCTGCGGTGGTGATGGTAGGCTTAAAATGAAACTGGGTTTCCATACCGGGCACACAATTCATTTGCGCACGGAAGTGAGGCATGTAGGCGGAGTGAATCACATCGCGGGAGCGGAAAGAGAAGAATACCTCCTTACCCACGGGAAGATGAAACTCTCCTTTGGTGAGGATATCATCAGAGGATGCCGGATCATTTTTGTCCAGCGCCAGAGGGTTGTCGTCAGTAATCAATTTGTAATTGGTTCCGCCCAACTTATTGTCTTTTCCAGCATAACGCGCAGTCCAGTCGAATTGTTTAGCATAAAGTTCAATTATTACACCGTTTTTCGATTCAGCAGGTCCGGTTATATCTGTCCATACCTTAAGACCATAAATGATGATTACGCTCAGGAAGATGGCAGGAATAATGGTCCATATCAATTCCAGCTTGGTGCTGTGCGCAAAAAAAGTAGCGCGGTTTCCTTTTTTGAAGTAATACTTAGAGGCAAAAAAGAAAAGAACAATGTTCACCACCACAAAAACGAGGATAACAATCCACATGTTAAAGTCCCAGAGGGTGTCAATTTCAACACCATGTTCGGAGGCCGATTCAGGCAGGATGGTGTGGCTGTATTCTTTGATTTGCCAAACAAAAAAGCCAAGGATGAAGATGAGCATGCCCATCATCATACGGGCGTTAAAGCGATTGTCTTTATCGGTTACCTGCTCTTCGGGACCACCTTTGAGCGAAGAGGAGAGCTGCACTACATTGGCAAGTTGTGCGAAAGCGTAAATTCCTAAACCGATGATAAGAATAATGAAGTATGTCATGTTCGTGTGTCTTTTTCGTTTTAGATGTGATGATGCAGTGATTCTACCATCATCGGGTGATTTTCCGGAAGCGTTTTTGCCTTAGAAAGTGCGGTGAAGGTTACATACAGGAATAAACCGGTAAAGAAGCAAGTTGTTCCAATTTCCATGATTCCGAATCCTGCTTCTTCTCCAACGGTGCCTGGCATTACCATCAGGTAAACATCCAGCCAGTGTCCAATAAGCATGATGCTTCCGATAAATGCAAGCAATCCTGCCTTTCTCTTGGCATCACGGGTCATCAGGATAAGGAAGGGACAAAAGAAGTTGATAAGCAGATTGGCGATGAACACCGGACGAAAATATCCGTGACGCGGAATGTAATAAGCAACCTCTTCAGGAAGGTTGGCATACCAGATAAGCATAAACTGTGCAAACCAAAGGTAAGTCCAGAATACACTGAAGGCGAACATAAACTTACCCAGGTCGTGGATATGGTTTTCGTTTACATTACTCAAATATCCTTTGCCTTTCAGGTAAAGGGTAATCATGGTAATTACAGTAAGGCTGCTCACAAACATCCCTGCAAAAGTATACCAGCCAAAGAGGGTTGAAAACCAATGGGCATCAATGCTCATGAGGATATCCCATGCAGAAGTGGAGGATGAAACAGCGAACAGAACCAAGAAAATAGCGGACCATTTACGCATCTTGAAATAAGATTCAGTTCCACCGATTTCATCTTCTCTGAGAGATTCACGACGCATCAGAATAGCAAAGCCCGACCAGATGGTGGCATACACCAGGAGGCGGATGGTGTAAAATGTCATGTTGAGGAATCCACTTTTTCCTGCAAGGATGGGATCATAGTGATGACCACCTTCTTCGTAGTTCTCCGGATGGGTCCAGTCATAGAGATGGTGATGACCAACAATAAAAATAAGCACCATAAAAACGGTGGCAAATGGAAGGTATTGACCCATGGCCATGAGCACGCGTTTGATCTGTGCACTCCATCCAACCTCGGCTACATATTGCACGGCCAGGAAGAATGTTGCACCCAGGGCGATGGCCATCAGATAAAAATTACTCAGTAGAAGATTTGCCCATGCACGCTCAGCGTGTCCTGTGGCAAATCCGTAAATAATGGAGAGTAAACCTACTCCAATCAGCACGAATGCTGAAATTTTATTGCCCTTTGAAATTTCGTAAGGTTTATTTGTCATACGGCACTTGGCTTAAATTTTTTTGCTGGTTTTTGCTGAAGCAGTTTTACTGGTATCGGAAGCTGCTGCTGTGGTTCCTTTTGTTTTGGCGTCGATGAGTGACTGCACATAGTGCACAACCTTCCATCTTTCGGTTTTGGTAAGCTGTGATGCGTGTGAACCCATCAGCCCTTTTCCGTAGGTAAGTGTATGAAACATCTTGCCTTGGGTGAGACCAACTTTTGACCAATAAGTATTGGGGGATGGAAACTTCCCGTTGGC
>JBEICQ010000121.1:0-6666 GCA_040383885.1 Flavobacteriales bacterium
CCACACTTGTTACTGTTAATACCATTACCGCTCAGGTGTATGTTAAGGGACCACCCACCAACCTTCGAATATTTATCATGGATTTATACGGTAAACTCTTCATGAACAATCTATATCAATCATTGTCTAATCAAACCTTTAGTTTTTTTGTAAGTAATCTTCGTCCGGGTATGTATTTGATAGTCGCTGAAGTAAATGGATTCTTATCCACCAACAAAATCATTGTGCCCGAAATTTATTAATCAATCGGGTCGGATGCCTTCGCGATTGAAATTTTTTTCCACGCAAGGCTGGATTTCCGAATAGAAAGCTTTTATCTTTTTGAAATCGGTATGGATGTCACCTGTTACATCCAATCTTGGACCAATCCCGGCGGTTTTTTTACCGTAGTCAAGATAGGCCATATACACCGGTATACCTGCTTTGAGAGCAACCCAGTAAAAACCGGTCTTCCATTTTTTTACAGCAGAACGGGTTCCTTCGGCAGGAAAAAGCATGAGTAATTTTTTGTGCTCCTTAAATAGTGTACAAATGCTTTCAACCAGGTTTTGGCTTTTAGATCGATCAACAGGTATGCCTCCTGTTTTTTTTAACAGCAAACTCAAAGGCCACCAAAAGAGTTGTTTTTTTGCAAGATAATTTGGTTTTACCTGAATGATTTTGAGCGCTGCCATCGCATATACAAAATCCCAATTGGAAGTATGTGGAGCACCGATAATGACACATTGATTGATGTTTTCAGGCATGTTTCCTTCAATCTTCCATCCTTTGAAATGAAACCACCAAACAAAAAGTTTTGTCATCATATTTATTTTGAAGGTTGAAGGGTTTCTTTTGCCTGTTTTATTAAATTTTCCGGCATGCTCACAGCAGGTGCATGATGCGGCTTGATGCGCGCGTCAATAATCACCGGACCTGCGCATCCCCAATGTTTGAACCTGGTATTTTGTCCTGCTCCGAAAATATCATGCGAAGGATTGCTTCTGGTAAATGTTATCCAGAGGAAATTAGAAAAAGAATCAGCAACAAACACCGGGTCATCACACAGCACAAGCAAGGGAAAGAGATTGCGTTGCGCTTCATCTTCCCCGAGAAGGCTGTCTGAGAGAAAATTTACGAGCTGCTCCGCTTCTTCGGGCTTGGTATAAACCGGTCCACCAATGGCAAGAATGCCTTCACTAACCCATTCCGGTTGGGTGAAGCCGGGAATGCTCCATTGGGGTTTTTGAAATTTTTCGCCCAGTTGACGAATGGGTTTTCCCGCAGCTGCAAACACCACCTTTGAACCTGAGTTTAAACCGGTACCTGAATAGTCAAGGGTATCGATGGATGTTTTTGTATAAAAGTGCAGATCTCTTTCTGTGTTCAGACGCAAAAGGATTTCTCGAAAAAAAGCTTTTTCATTTTTTACATCTGTTCCGGGTGCAGAGCCAAGATCCAGGATAAACAAATATTTGGCCAGTGATAGCTGTCCTTTCCCCAGAATATGGTTGGCAATTGTAAGCAGTTCGGCAGGAGCATCATTTTGCAGATAAGGAGTATATCTCTCACTTCCTGTAGCCAGAAGCAAAGGGTGAACGCCGGCGGCATCAACGGCATTCACTGCATGCAAGCCCGGAATCTCATCAGGAAGTGCATCTCCGGTTAACTCATGGATGATGGCACCGAAACTGGTATCTTCCTGAGGTGGACGACCTACAACTGTGAAAGGCCATATTGCATTTTTTTTTGCGTACACATTTTCTACACGCATCACCGGAAACGGATGGGTTAAACTGTAATAACCCAAATGATCGCCAAAAGGGCCTTCGGGCTTTGTTTCATGATGATACACATACCCTGTAATCACAAAATCTGCATCAGCGGAAATGCAAAATCCTTTCGGGTCATAAAAATACCTGAACCTTCTGCCGCCCAGCATTCCGGCAAATACTGCTTCGCCCAGTCCTTCGGGTAAAGGCATTACTGCTGCAAGTGTATGAGATGGCGGACCACCCACAAAGATGCTGACAGGCATGGGCATTCCTTTTTCCCTGTAACCCGTTTGATGTACCCCAATGCCTCTGTGCAATTGATAGTGAAGACCAATTTCCTGATTGGGTGTGTATGCATTGCCTCCCAGTTGTATGCGGTACATGCCTAAATTTCCGTGCATGATTCCGGGCTTGTGAGGGTCTTCTGTATACACCTGCGGAAGGGTGATAAAAGGACCGCCATCCATTGGCCAGTGCGTAATCTGCGGAAGATCTTCTATCCTGATTTTTTCAAAGGCATGGATGGATTGTGAGGAAACTTTTTTGGGGAGCGCGCCATACAGGGCGAGAAGGTGGCTATACCAGGAGGCCGGTTCGGAGAGGAGGGCGGCAGGATTTTTTCGCAAACGGATCAGATTCTTTACGGTTTTGATGCGCTTTCTGAACATAAACTCTGCGCGGTCAACACTACCAAAAAGATTGCTCACTGCAGGATACCGACACCCTTTTATTTTTTCGAAGTAAACTGCTTTTTCTCCACTTGCATAAGCCTCCAGCTGAATGGCAGACATCTCCAGAATGGGATCTACTTCTTTTTTGATCCGTAGCAAACGACCATGTTTTTCAAGGTCATTGATGCATTCTTCCAGAGAGGCGTAATTCATGATAAGGAGAGGAGATTTTTAAAGGCAGAAGCCTGTGATTGCCGGCTGTATTTGTTTACTTCATTTTTATCAGGACGGGTTTGGTATCCATTGAACAAGGTGCTCAGGTAGGCATACATTCCTTCCCCGTCAGAGTAGTTGAAAAAGCTACCGGCATGGCATTGATGCACAATCTCCGCTGCTTCCCCATCAACAGGGCCAATGCCAAGGATGGGCTTGCCTGTTGCCAGATAATCAAACAACTTCCCGGTAAGGATGCCTTTGTTGTCATGTATCTCAGGAATGATAAGAAGTTGTACCGAAGAATCAAGCAGTGCAGCAACAGAAGATGCATGGGGGATGTGTTTTTGGAATTCTACACGGTGAAAAGATTCTTTTTGAAGCGCTTCTCTGAATTCCGGATGTACACTTCCTATAAATTTCAGAACAAGTGAAATCCCGTTCTCCCTGAATTTATTGAGGGCATAGAAAAAGCCCGATGTGTTGTAGTCTGCGGTTAATGTTCCTGTGTAAATAATGGTAAAATTTTGCGGAACACTTGCTTCCGGATAATTTTCTTCATTAAAACCATTTGGAATCACATGAAACTTATTCTCATTGATGCCCGCAATTTTTTCCAGAAAAAGTTTTTTAATATGTCTGCTTACTGTCACTACCTGATCGGCATTTTTTAAAGTCTCTCTTTCAAGGAAAGCATCCTTCTTTTTTGCAAAGGGCAAGTGGTAAAACTCTTTGTAGTAATAGATGTCTGTCCAGGGATCTCTGATGTCTGCTATCCATTGCAGTTGGTATTTTTTTTTCAGATGAATACCTATCAATTGGGTTGAATGCGGAGGACTTGTAGTAATGATATGTTTGATGCCGTATAATTCAATCAGGCGGCAGGCTTCTTTGTATGCATGTTTGTTCCAGCCAATTCTTGCGTCAGGTATAAAAAAATTTCCTCTGATAAACCGAGAGGCTTTTTTAAAGAGTCCCTTTTCTGCTTCATTCGTAAATCCCCCGTAAGGAATCTCTTTGCGTGGATTGATTTTTTTGTAGGCATTTAGCCATTCAAAAGAAGAGGTGTAAAATACCTTTACACCCGGATCAACCTTTTTAACCAAACTTGGATCCAGAACAGGATAAGAGGCTTTGGCCGGATCCACGGTAAGGACCAATGGTTCAATACCAATCCTTGAAAGATGCCCTGATAAACTTAGCCAGCGCTGCACTCCTGCTCCTCCGCTGGGAGGCCAGTAGTAGGTGATGATCAGCACCGGTGTGTATCTCATGAATTGGAAGATTTTTCTCCGGTGAACACCTGGTCATTGTTTTTAAAAAGAATGTTGAAGGTGGTGAGTGAACCGTAGCACCTGGTGATGTATTGCTGCAGATTTACTTTTTCTTCATCACTCATTTTTCCATTGGAATTGATTTGTTGTTCAAGCACTCTGAGCCTGTCTCGCAACATCACAATCTTATGAAAGAACATTTCAATAGGTATCTCTTTCGATTTTAAAGAAGGATTGGCAGGCTGGAGAATCATTTTTCCTCCTTCCCACTTTTCGCCGAGTGGAACAACTTCCTGGGTGGCATTATATTTTTCCAGAATGCGGGTGAGTACTTCGGTAATTGTTTCCTCATCGGCATCCGAAGGAATAATGTTGTTTACGGGCGCAGAAAGCAAGGTGATTTTATCGATGTTTCGGGTGGCAATGTCTATGATTCCTTTCACCCCAAAATCAATTTTGTAAAAGGATTCGTCAACATGAACGACTTTCCCTTTTCCGTAAATGTCATGCCTGATAAGGCAGCCGCTTGTAATTTCTTCCATGGTTTTGATGATTGCAAAGTTAAAAACACATACGAAAGTGTATTTTCCTCACTTGATTAGCCAAAATATTCCACTGAATTATTCTCTGTCTCATAAAGCGACACACAGTGCATATGCGCTCCAAGCGCATTTACATGGGGAAGCAATTCTTCCCAAATGGCAATCGCCAGCACTTCGGTAGAGGGCATCCTGTTCTTCATAAACGGCACATCCATGTTCAGGTTTCGGTGATCTATCTGGTCTATAATCCTCTCTTTAATTAATGAACTCAGTTTTTTTAGATCCAAAACAAAACCGGTCAGCGGATCGGGATTGCCTTTTACGGTAATTCTGAGCACATAGTTATGTCCGTGCCAGTTTGGGTTAGAGCATTTGCCGAAGGTCTCAAGGTTTTTTTCTTCACTCCATTCAGGACGAAACAATTTGTGCGCTGCACAAAAATGCTCTTTGCGTGTGATGTGTATCATTCTTTCTTATTGTGTAATTTTGGAACATGCATAAGGATAAACCCTTGCTGGTAGCTGCCACTCTTTTTGAGATGCAAGCGCTGTTACAAAAGTACCCATATAAACATCTCAGGGCAAATCTTGTTCAGACACCTTCTTTTCTTTTGGGAATAACCGGTGTGGGATTGGTAAATACGGCAATTTCCACAACCAAACTGATTCTTGAATGTTCACCATCCATGGTGATTCAGGCAGGTATTGCAGGTACCTTTAATGAATCAATTCAGGTAGGTGATACAGTCAGGGTAATACATGATTTTATGCCCGAGCTGCAGGCGCAAATACCGGGTGGTTTTATTGCCATGCAAGACTTAGGTCTGCTGGAAAATGCCGGCAATGCCTATACTGCTATGGGTATTGTGAATGATTCAGTGCTGTTCTCACAACTTCCTGCAGTTCGCTCGGTAAGTGTACAAACCATCAGTGGCGATGCAGCCCAAATTGAAAATTTAAAACAAAGATATTTTTCAGTTTTTGGTTGCTTCCCCGATATTGAATCCATGGAGGGAGCAGCATTTTTTACTGCCTGCGCTGAGTGCCATGTTCCCTGCGTACAGATCAGAAGCATCTCTAATCTTATCGAAAACAGAGACAAAAGTCGCTGGGATATCCCCAAAGCCATTTCCTCTCTTTGTTCCACCCTTTCAACTTATCTGGATGGCATCCAAAACTGATCTTACTCTGGCTTTCAGTCCTTGTCCCAATGATTGCTTCATGTTTGATGCATGGGTGAACAATAGAATTCCTCATGGATTTTCTTTGCAGTATAGTCTTTCAGATATCCAGGTTTTAAATGAGGCTGTGATCTCAGGGAATGGGCCGGATGTTTCCAAAGTGAGTTTTGCAGTCCTTCCTCATATCTTATCTCATTACCAGTTACTGGATGCAGGTGCAGCCATGGGATATGGAACAGGTCCATTGCTCATTTCATCCTCCGCCAATTTTTCTCCTGATGCAATTCATTCCAACACATCTATTGCTATTCCCGGTATAAATACCACAGCCAACGCTTTGCTCAGGCATGCGCTTGGCAGTGATTTGCATGTGGTTCCCATGCTTTTTTCCGATATCGAAGAAAAGGTGGGAATGGGTGACCTTCCGCTTGGCGTGATCATTCATGAAAACAGATTTACTTATGCCGACAGAGGACTCTTTCTGTGTATGGATTTGGGTGCCCACTGGGAGAAAACCACAGGCTTACCGGTTCCCCTGGGAGCCATCGTCATCAAGCGATCACTCCCTGACGCTGTTAAAAAGGAAGTTTGTCAGTTAATGAGGAATAGTATTCAACATGCATTTGACTTTCCTGAAAAAAGCAATCGCTTCGTCATCCAATATGCACAGGAAATGGATCCGGAAGTATGCAAACAACACATTGCGCTTTATGTAAACCATTATTCTCTTTCTATGGGTGAAAAAGGAATGGAAGCGGCAAGGGTTTTGATGCAACTATTGGGATATGAAACAAATCCTGAGAAGGATTTTGTTTTTTAATCTTCGCTTTCCATATCATTTCGAGTAAAAAAAGTCCCTTGCATAGCGGCCTCTCAGCAGAGATATAACTTTTCATTTTTTCCTCATGTGAGCTTGTGATACCGATGAATACAACTATTGTAAATATTTGTATTCTCGCAGGGGATGTTCAGTTTTGCTCAAGTACTGCGCTGTGTATATCAGTCAGTAAAAAATGGCTTTCCACTCACGAA
>JBEICQ010000122.1:0-6614 GCA_040383885.1 Flavobacteriales bacterium
GTGTGGGGGTTGAATATCCAATTCTGTAAAGGGTCTACTGAAATCGCATCACAATAGGTATGCTTATATGAAACATCCCACCAGGTATTGGCAGAGGCTTTATCCACCATGCCCTGCTGTCCCATGGGAGTGGGATTGCCTCCCAGATACAATCCCCTAAAACAATGGCTCATGTGGTTGTCGTAAAATCCATTGGGGCTACCACTGTTTCCCAAAAACAAAAAGGCATCTCCCATTCGGTATTGGGTATTGGCCTCGGCAGCCTGGTTGCTGCACAAAGTGATGCCCGGTGAGTTGTCCACCCTAAATCCCTCCAGGTAGAAATTGCCCGATGTGGCATTTACAATGTTGCCGCTCACACTTCCTCTAGAGCTGTGTTCCAGCCACACCCCGGCATTGATGGGCCAAGCTGACAGGGAATTTTTGATGCGAATGCGGTTGCTATAGGTTAGAAAATCGCGAATGCCTTCCAGCTTGATGCCATGGTTTACCCCGGTAATGAGGTTTTCATTGATCATCGTTTGCTTTAGCGGGGGTGATTGATTAATCCTGGTAACATGAATGCCCATGGCATTGTTGCCATAGGTGATGGAATCCGTACAGTGGATGATGTTCTGGTTGATCCATACATTTTCTGCCATATTGGTAACAGAAATTCCTTGTGCAAAAGCGCCCTCTATCGTGTTATTTTCTATGGTTAGGTTTATGTTGGGATTGTTTCGCACATCAATTCCTCTCAGGCAGTTTTCAAAGGTATTATCGCGTATGCTAAGTGTGAAGTTGTTAGATACCCTCAAGGCAGAATAAGAGCAGTCACTAAATGAGTTTTGGTAAGTTGATGGCGGTGTGGCGACCTGGGTGTTTACCACCTGCCCGAAAGTAAGACGGAAGGTATCGGCATTGGCACCTGTCATTGCCCTTACACCAAAATTGGCTTTGCCAAACGCATTGTTAACAAAGCGCACACTGGCATTATGGATATTTACACAAGAAGTAGCTGGGGCAAAACAAGCCGGATTGCTATTGTTTTCGGAGCAGGGCCTTTTATAATTCACGCTAAAATAATTGCGCATGTTGACATCTGTAGAATCTCCCAAAACAAGGGGAAGGGTAGCGGGCACATTCTTGATAAATACATTATATTTTGTAGGCATCGAAATAGCAGGAGGCGATGTAGGTTGTAAAGGCGCAAGCATGTATCTTCCTGTAAATACCGAACCCTTTACTAGGAAAAAATTCGGGTTGTTTAGAGCAGAGATGTTGACAACGGCCAGGTCGGTATCGTTATAAAAAAGCCTTGAATCTTTTATTCCTACATCTGCCAGGTTACTAATTTTTATTCCTGTTTTGGCATCAGAGAGCCTGGTTTGATCCAGCAAAACCTGCCCATCCGAAAAATCAATTCCTTTCCAACGGTAGAAGCATGCCCTGATATCGGATGCAATAAACGATGCATCCCACGGGTTTGTATTCACAATGAGGGCATCAGCTCCCATGGCTATATGGCAATTCACAAAATGAATGTCGGTATCGATGCTTGTGTTACCTGCGAGTACTAAATGTTGGTTGCTAATGGTATTGCCGGAACCTATTGCTGTCAGCAGCTGATCCGCAGTGTAATTTGTAAAGGTTTGCATGGCTGCACAACAGGGATTTACCTCTTTTTCTACCTGAAATTTTACACATGCATTTTCGATAATAAAAATCACTGTGCCTCCAAACAGTTGGTTTAACAGTTGCCAATTAAAGTGTACAATATTTGTTTGCAGGGTATCTGCAACAATGGCTCCCGGGTTGCTGCCAACAACATCAGCATAAGCCACTCCGTTCACAGACAGCACATGCAAGACGGTACCCGGGGCGCTGCTGTATGTCTCGGTTGAATCGCAGGAGGCGAAGTTGTTGCTGCCGCTCAGGGCATTGGTAAACTGAGTGCCTACATAGACTCTTTGCTGCACCACTTGCTCGCATCCAGAAACAAGGCTGCGGATGCGCAGCTGATAGGTGCTATGTGCAAGCACTGTTACCGGCTGCATCATTTCAGTACCCACAAGGCTTGTACCAAGCGTCCATGAAAACACATAACCGGATACAGGGCTAACCATTCCGGGGATGCCAAGGGTAACAGTACCGGGCTCGCAAATCAAAACATCGGGCAGAAATCCGTTCACCGCAACCTTTACTTCAAAATCGGGGCATACATACACCATTACAGTGTCGAATATGGTGCAAAGGCTATCGCAGCTGGCACGGACAACAAAGGGGGTGCTGTGTGCGGGAGCAAGGGTAATGGTGTCGCCTGTGTAGGTATTGCCATCGCCCGTCCACTCAAAACTGCAATTGGGGCTGTTTGCGTGTGCGATTAGGGTGGTACTGTCGCCCGCAGCAAGCAATGTTATTGGGTTGGCAGTGGCATTGACTATGGCAGGTTGTATTACCTGTATGGCAATAGATGCTGTATCGCTACAGTTGTTGTTGCTTACTATTACAGTGTAGACAGAATCTTCAGTAGGCGCAACCATTATGTTTGAATCTGTTTGTGAGGTGCTCCACAAATAAGTAAAAAGTGTATCATCCGAAAAGGGCTGGGTAAGTATATGATTGGCTGTTAGCAAAGTTGAATCGCCATTGCAGATGTTTAAGTTACCGAAAACAGATGAAGTAAACGAATTATCCTGAAAATTTTCCACCCTTGCATAAAACCAATTGATTGCAGGATTATACACCACAATACCATGGATGCCGGTGGTCGTAATGGGCAGCATACCTATACTATCTGCGGGAATGGATACATCCTGTTGACTGTTGTCATGATAGGTAATGAGTCTTACAGTATCGGAGAAGGTGTTGTGGAAGGAGACATATCCATGTAAGGTATCGCAGAAAGAACGAATATACAACGGTACAATCATACAACACCCCGTATCAGGTGCAGCGATAATTTGATTAATGTGTTGAGATAAGTTTGAGTTATTAATCGTAATTGGATTGACATGGATGACTTCTTGACAGGTATTTTGCACCTGAATACTCGCACTAAGGATACTTCCCCCGTTATATGTATTGCAAATGTAACTTTCAAGTCTGAACGCCAAGACATAAGAAAGAGTGTCGCCGTGTCCCATATTAATGCTGTCGGTTAATAGCGAGGCTTCAATGTAATTTACGCTCGGCGCATTTTGCTGAACAAATGAAAAGCTGGGGTTTGTGAGTGGCATGCTTGAAACAGAATTTCCAATTTGATGCAATGTGGCACTCTCAAAGATGAGACCTGTAGAAAAGTTGAGTCTGAGATTGCTGAGAACCAAGGGAGGGCGTGAGGCAGGATTAATTATCTTAAGATGCCAAAAAAGGTTGCATGTATCTGAAGAAAAACTATTTGTCAATTGTAAATTGTCAGGGCTACCCTGTGCACGACGAAATTTCTGATAGTTGCGGTAATGGTAGTTGCATTCCGTTTGATTAGAGTCCAAAAAGTTACGCAGTTGGATAGTGTCGCAAAATGATCGGTATTCGAAGTGCAAGCTGAAGATAGAATCATAGCATTGTGTATTGATGTTAAGGCTAAAGATATTAATCATATTCGATGAAAAAGGGAGACCATTAGGATATACATACCAGCCGGAAGAATTTGGGCTTTGGTTAGCCACAAGTACCTGGATAACTGAAGCGGAAGCATCTGGCGTAAATCGGAAGATAAAAGGCATATGGGCAGTAGAAGGAAAGTTGGGAGAAATCGTCATGTTATAATTATTTCCGTTTAAATTTTGAATTGACGCCAGAGAATCAAAACCTTGGATATGGAGAGGCCCGTTTAGCGGTAAAATATTGGTAAAAGGATTTGGAATGAGCGCTCCCGGGATGGTATCTAGCATATGTCCGGTATGTAAATAAGCAAAAGTTTTGATTTGAAGAGGTAGGATGATTGTATCTCTGTTATTTGCGCAGGTGCGACTCGCGCTAAACCGAAGCCCTTGCCATTCATTGTTTTCACTTCTTTCTCGTGCAGGCAGCAGTGGATGCCCGGTCTGGGAATTCGAAAACAAATTTCCGTTCGCACTAAACATGTTGGGGCCCGAGTATATCTCATGTACTTCGCTTATGGCATTGCTTGTAATGCTCTGAGGCCATGAACTTAGAGGTCGAAACTCATATGGAAAATCATCGACTAAACTTCCTAATCCACCCCTGTGTTTTATTCCCAAAGCAAAATTATAATTGCACCAATGAGGTGTTACGGTATTGCTGGTATCCGGACTAGTGTATCCCGGAAAAGTCCAAGAATTAGCAATGCTTGCCGGGGTTTGGTAGTAATCTGTTTTCGGAACAAGTAGATTGAGTGATGATCCCATGGGGTCGCAACTAAAAGAAGTATCTATGTTACCTGAATGATTGATGCACACAAACTGATTCCTCATAAAAACCGGGTAAGCGCCGGGCGGTGTGCTTGTATCAGGTTTCATTCTTAGTTTTGCAATTAGGTTAACTGCATAATAAAAGCTATCGATATAAACGCCAGCATTTCTCAGCAAGGAATCAGGCCAAAAGAGATACCTTGCAAACATGTTGCCATTGGCTCCGGCTAACTGTAAAGTTGTAGGTGAACTTAATTGCATTTGGGGAAGGCTAATAATAATGGTATCCACGCTGTTTAGTTTAATTAAGGCCAATGTATTTTCCTGTAAACTCATAAAGTCAGGGTCTAGTCCGGGAATTTCATTATACTGAAACTGAAAACCTAATTGAGAATGTTCCGCGTTTGGTTCAGGATTTACTTCCCCCTTGGCCTTTACCTCCATGATATCATAAGGATAAAACCTTGAAAGTTGTATCATTCTTGGAATTGGAGGTAGTTGATCGAAAAATTGTGCTGTTTGTATTGGCGCTCCTATGATAAAATCCTCAGGAGTTGCCCAACCGTAAGTGCAGCGTTGCATCTGCATCCCGAGAGTCCCCACTCTGGTGCTGCAGGGACTATTGCAATGCACATAGGATGAAACATCTGAACATGCTATGGGTAATGAACAAGTATCTGAACAATCTGCGCAAACTGCTTTTACCACTAATTGGTAATGAAAAAATCCAGATCCCGCAATTGGATCCGGACAGGGCATATTGTGGAGGACAACATACAATTCAGCTTGTGAAACAAGTGCGCTTCCGGGAATGTCAATACGCAATGCACCGCTGCCTATTGATGCTGTAACCGGCTGGTTGTTAAGAAAGCATTGAGGCTGATAGTTACTGTCAAAACTAAACCCTGAGGGCTGAGTGATGTTTAACTCAGCAAAATACCTCAGGCTGTCACAAACCATCTCAATCGAAGTGTCTCTTCTTAAGATAAATGGATTTGACTGATTGGTATTGATATTAAATATTAAAATGCTGGAGTCACCCTGGGTGGCAGGGAAAGGATAAGACATACCCTGGAACATTTGCTGAAAAAAAGGTGCAGTCTGAATTGAAGGAATACTCCTGAACCCAATAGGATTTTGAACACATTCAGTATTTGCATTTATTCGTATTAGGTTTGCCTCGGGCGTGAGTCTTATGGTAGGATTCTGACAAGTATTGCTTGAAGGACAGTGGTATAAAACTTCCAGTCGCAAAGTTATTGTCCTGCCTTGATGCAAAGGCAAATAAGGCCCATCAAACCCGTCCAAAGAATCAGACGAATAATTGAGGCTATACATCTTGACCTTGACCAAAGTAAAAAGTGGTCCGTAATTTAAATTATTATAGCCTGAGTTTTGAGCCGGTAATAAGTCATAATAGGCGGTATCTATAGTTGAAAATACACCCGTATCTAATTGTATTTGTAAGGCTTGAATTTTAAAAATACTTGTATCAACAGGAAAAATAAAATTCTCAAATCGAAGTGGAGCACCTGTAAAATGAATTGTGATATCATAAAAATAAGATCCGTTACAAAAGTTGGTATCCGAGTCCGCCCTATGAATTGTCACCAACTCATAATTTGTACCTGCGGAGGAGTGAGCATCATTTAGCCAAACTTGATTAGTTAATGGGCTATCACAGGATGAACAAAGTGGCCCAACTTCAATTTTTGGAGGTATTCTAGAAGATAAGACTGGCATAGGGCATTCAGGTTCAAGACATTGCCTGATTTGAATGTAATTATTTAGAGTGCCAACATGTATGTAATGGTTGTTTTGCAAAAACGAGAGTGAAAAACTGGTATCACATCCAAAATTACCTGTCGACAGGATGAAGTTTGAACTATCCCCTACCATGGTAAGATCGTGAGAAATAATTGTATTTCCGTTGCTAATTTTCAATCTGATACTATCCATTTCCATGTTACTAAAATAGATGTTTGATGTTCGGCAATCCGTGGTATCATGATCAATATAACTTTCAGGTGCATCTATAATCATTGACAGCGAGACTGAAGAAGTTGCCTGCAGAAACTCACTGTTGAAGTTACTTATCAAATTATTTGAATGTAATACAGAAGGTAAAGTATTTGCGGTATTAGAATGATACACTTCGCAATCAAAATAGAGATGTGTAAAATTGGATTTCGTGATGATAGATTAAAAGGATACTAGTATTTAATATAAATTTTTAAAGATTGTCTTTTTAATTTTTCA
>JBEICQ010000123.1:0-6612 GCA_040383885.1 Flavobacteriales bacterium
CCATGGATTTCGGGTTTGACTCTGAACATTGAGGGAAAACAAAGGTTAAAGATAGACTTACCCCATTCAAAAATGATGCGCAAATACCCAAGGCTTATTGCTACATTCGGTCCCGTTTTTACTGCTCCGGCAAATGCAGGAACATCGTCCTCCGGAATAGAATCAAAGGATAGTCTTAGATATTTGAATGATACAACAACCCGAAACTGATGGCCGCACCTAATGAATCTCTTGACATATCAGGTGCCAGAGTACATAACCTGAAAAACCTTGATGTTTCCATTCCCAGAAATCAATTGGTGGTAATTACAGGTCTGAGTGGAAGCGGAAAATCTTCCTTAGCTTTTGATACCATTTATGCGGAAGGACAGCGCCGCTATATCGAGACTTTCTCCTCTTATGCCCGCCAGTTTCTCGGTAATCTGGAACGGCCTGATGTTGATCAGATCAGTGGCCTGAGTCCAGTTATCTCCATTGAACAAAAAACCACGAGCAGTAATCCTCGCTCAACGGTCGGAACAATCACTGAAATTTATGACTTCCTTCGCTTGCTATATGCAAGAACTGCAGATGCCTTCAGCTATGCTACCGGAAAAAAAATGGTGAGATACAACGACCGGCAGATTGAAGAACTCATTCAAAAAAAGTTTCGTCAAAAAAAGATTATCCTGCTTGCTCCCCTTGTTAAATCCCGCAAAGGACATTACAGGGAACTTTTTGAACAACTAATCAAACAGGGATTTCTAAGGGTGAGGATCAATGGGAGCATCACGGAGTTAAAAGCCAAGATGCAGTTGGATAGATACAAAACTCACCAGATAGAGGCGGTGATTGACCGCCTTGAAGTTAATGAGGCGAGCAAGCAAAGACTATCTCAAAGCATCCTTCATGGACTTAAAACCGGAAAGGGTTCCCTCATGGTAATGGATGCCCAAAGCGAGGAAGTATTCTATTATTCCCGGTTCCTTGTATGCGCCGATACGGGTATCTCATACGATGATCCCGCACCTAACCTCTTTTCTTTTAATTCACCGGTGGGTTCCTGTGGTAAATGCAATGGGATTGGTTACATAGCTGAAATCGATGAAAAGAAAATCATTCCCAACCCTGCTTTGTCTATTCGCAAAGGAGGTCTTGCACCGATAGGTGAACTGAAGAACACCTGGATATTTCAGCAACTTGAACTGCTGGGAAAATATTACAGATTTACACTTGATACTCCCTTGTGCGATATATCCGAAGAAGCTGTTGGCGTGATACTCTATGGCACCGAAGAGATTCTGAATCCGATAGGCGACAAGAAAAACAAAAGCCAGCAGGCATCCTCCTTTGAAGGTATCGTCAATTTTATTACCAGGCAACAGGAAGAATTGCAATCAAAAACCATCGATAGATGGGCAGAGGGTTTCAGCAATACAGTAAGCTGCCCCAAATGCGAGGGAACCCGCTTGAAGAAAGAGGCCTTGTTTTTTAAAATAAATCAATCCAACATTGCTCAGGTGGCTTCCCTTAACCTGAATGCACTGCGTGAATGGGTGGGACATGTAACAGAAGGTCTGGATGAACGCAACCGCATTGTGGCGGAAGAAATTATCAAAGAGATTGATTCCCGTTTGGGCTTTCTCATCGATGTGGGACTTGATTACCTTACCCTCAACAGAAGTGCTTTTTCTCTCTCCGGTGGAGAAGCCCAAAGAATCAGACTGGCAACCCAAATAGGGTCGCAGCTCCAGGGTGTGTTGTATATTCTCGATGAACCCAGTATTGGCCTGCATCAAAGAGACAATGTAAAACTGATTGATTCCCTCAAACGATTACGCGACATCGGAAATTCACTGATTGTTGTTGAACATGATCAGGAAATGATGGAAGCGGCCGATTATATTCTCGATATCGGCCCGGGTGCAGGTATTCATGGCGGAAAGGTTGTAGCCAGTGGTAATTTTAATCAAATCACAAAGGCGCAGTCTATCACTGCTGATTATCTCAATGGAAAAAAAATCATTCCTGTACCGGCTCATCGTGGAAAAGGAAGCGGCAAATACCTCGAGCTTGAGGGTGCCACAGGACACAACCTGAAAAACTTACATGTTCGCTTCCCTTTGGGAGCCTTTATTTGCGTTACAGGAGTATCCGGCAGTGGAAAGTCTACGCTGATTAATGAGACCTTGTATCCTGCGCTTAACAGACATTTTTACCGTGCATTAAAGAATCCTCTACCCTACAAAAAACTATCAGGAATTCAATACATCGATAAAATCATAGAAATTGATCAGTCACCCATTGGTCGCACACCGCGGTCTAATCTGGCAACTTACACCAATGTGTTCAATGATATCCGCACATTGATGGCAGATTTACCTGAGTCAAAAATCAGGGGATATAAACCCGGCAGATTCTCTTTTAATGTAAAAGGAGGCAGGTGTGAAACATGCCTGGGGGCAGGGCTTAAAACTATTGAGATGAATTTCTTACCTGATGTGTATGTACTTTGTGAAGACTGTGAGGGGAAAAGGTATAACCGTGAAACACTTGAGATTCGCTACCAGGGAAAATCCATCAGTGATGTTCTGAATCTGACAGTGAAAGACGCTGTGGTTTTTTTTGAGCGGATTCCCTCCATCTGTCACAAGTTAAGAACGGCCGAGGAAGTGGGACTCGGATACATCACCCTTGGTCAGTCTTCCACAACCCTGAGTGGTGGGGAGGCTCAACGCATTAAACTCTCTACCGAGTTATCCAAGAAAGATACCGGCAACACATTTTATATTTTAGATGAGCCTTCTACAGGTTTACATTTTGAGGACATTCGTATTTTACTGGAGGTTCTTCACAAGCTTGTTGCCAATGGAAGCACTGTTTTGGTGATTGAGCACAATCTCGACATCATCAAGGTAGCCGATCATGTGATTGATTTGGGTCCTGAGGGAGGAGATGGGGGAGGGCAAATTGTATTCGAAGGAACGCCGGAAGCATTAGCAAAATGTAGCAGAAGCCACACAGGCCGCTATCTTAAAAAAGCATTGTCAGCGAAAAAACCGGACTGACCGGAGAAGATTTATCCGGCTACCTTTTGGAGAGCCTTTTTCATGGAGATACCAATCTCGGCGGGTGAATCTACTACATGGATTCCACATTCCCTCATGATCTTCATTTTTGCTGCAGCGGTATCATCTGTTCCGCCAACGATGGCTCCGGCATGTCCCATGCGCCTGCCGGGAGGAGCAGTTTGTCCGGCAATAAAGCCTACTACAGGCTTCGTACCATGTTTCTTAATCCAGTGTGCTGCCTCGGCTTCCATGCCACCGCCTATTTCGCCAATCATGATGATGCCTTCTGTTTCCGGATCATTCATGAGTAGTTCTACAGCTTCTTTGGTGGTGGTACCGATGATTGGATCCCCGCCAATTCCGATGGCAGTAGTTACCCCAAGCCCTTGTTTGACGATCTGGTCAGAAGCTTCATAAGTAAGCGTTCCGGATTTAGAAACGATTCCGATGTTTCCTTTTTTGAAAATAAATCCAGGCATGATTCCCACTTTTGCTTCTTCCGCGGTGATGATGCCCGGGCAGTTCGGACCAATCAGTCTGCATGTTTTTCCTTTCAGGTATTCTTTTACCTGTATCATGTCTTTTGTGGGAATTCCTTCGGTGATACAAACAATTACGCGTATGCCGGCTTCTGCTGCTTCCATGATGGCATCGGCAGCAAACGGAGGAGGAACAAAAATGATTGATACATCGGCAGATGTTGATTTTACAGCATCATAAACGGTATTGAATACCGGCTTATCCAGGTGCTTACTGCCACCTTTTCCGGGAGTTACGCCCCCAACAACCTGGGTTCCGTATTCTATCATTTGGGTGGCGTGAAAAGTACCTTCATTTCCGGTGAAGCCTTGCACGATGATTTTTGAATTTTTGTTGACCAATACACTCATAAACTTTGTTTTCGCGTGCTAAAATAATAAAAAGCCTCACACGCTTAACGACTCACTTTAAAAACCTTTTTTCCATTTCCCAAAAAAAGACATCCCTCAGAGGTGGCAAAGTGTCGTATGTTGTCAATTTTCAGTTCCGTGGTATCTGAAAAAAGCTTGTCAGTATGAAAATTTAATAACAATGACCCGCAGCATTGGTAAATGGTTCGTTGTGAAATTCTTGTTGCACCCGTGCATTGCATTTTCCATGTTTTTACAAAACTGCCGAAGGCATCAAAAACATATAAACTACTATCGTTGGCAAGCATGTATAGCTGGTTCAGGTGCTCCTGAATGTATATCGGCTTCACCTCTTTTTTCAGGATGGTAAAAAGATTACCTGATCTGCCGGATATGGTCATCTCTGCGTTAATTCTTTTTAGTTCAAAGGCATCGGAATCATACACCCAGAGGCTGTTGTCAAATCCGGTACAAGCATGAGTTACCATGGGCATACCCAGCGTTTCAAATACAATCGGATCACCCTGAATATCCAGCATATTATTCAGGAATAAGACCAATGAAAAGTCTTTATAGAAGACCAGTAACTTAAGTGGATTGGTAACATCCATTGCACTGATTTTGCCATATTGTTTGTTAGAGTATCGGGTTAGCAATTTGCCTACAGCGTTGTATTTTAAGATTTCAAAATCAGCAATTATGTAAACATTCCCAAGTTTATCGCATTCGATACTATTATGATCTAGTTCCGCAAATACGGTAGCCTCAGGCAGGGCAATAGTCCGTGACCAGGAAAGAATTATGATTAGCAGAATCCTAAGCGTTCGCATGGAGTAAGATTTCATCAACAGCGCCAGCACGGTTTACCAGTCGTGGTACTTTAAATTGCCCACCCAGCTTTTGTTTTGATTTCATCCAGTTGTAAAATGTGCCGGCAGGCACGATGGTGATTCTGGGTTTGTCAAGGATGAAACTTCCGCTCCTTTTCGCCTCGTAGTCGGAGTTAAGGGATTTTAGCGTGTTATCGAGTACTTCTTCAAAATAGGCCAGATTTTCCGGAGGGTGATAAAATTCAATTACCCAATGATGCAAACCAGCTGATGTACCGCCTTCCAGAAAAACAGGAGAGGCAGTATATTCATTCACCACACAGTTAGCTCTGGAGGATGCAGTTTCAATGGCTTTGTCGGCGTTCTCCACCATGAGTTCTTCTCCAAAGGCATTGATGAAGCTTTTTGTTCTTCCTTTAATCGTAAAAGTGAAAGGCTCAAGTGAATGAAATTCCACAGTGTCTCCGAGATTGTATCGCCAGAGGCCTCCGTTGGTGGTGATTACCATGGAATAAATTTTTCCGGCTTGCACGCCCTCCAAAGGAACGGCATGGGCGGTTGATTCTCCGATGGGAATAAATTCATAAAAAACACCGTAATCAAGCATGAGAAGCATTTCTCTTTTGTTTTTTTCGAATTGCAGACCGAAAAAACCTTCTGAAGCATTGTATGTTTCCCAGAACCGCATCTCTTTTTTTCCGCATAGCGCTTGAAACTGTTTTTGATAAGGGTCGAAATAAACCCCGCCATGAAAAAACACTTCAAGGTTGGGCCAAATTTCGTGAATGTTGCTTTTTCGTTTTTCCTTTAGCATGGTTTGCATGATAAGCAGCAGCCATGAAGGAACGCCGGCAAGGCTGGTTACATTTTCATTCGCCGTCTCTTTGATGATCATTTTTATTTTCTCTTCCCAGTTTTCCATCATCGCTACATCAATGCTGGGCGTTCTTGCCCATTCGGCGAGCAAGGGAAGATTTTGAAGAATGATGGCAGAAAGATCCCCGTAATAGGAATCCTGCAAAGGCTCATTGAGTTTTCGGGTACCGCTGAGGGTAAGAGATTTGCCGGTAAAGATGGTCGTTTCTTCGTAATTATTACAATACAGAGTAAGCATGTCTTTGCCGCCTTTAAAGTGGCATTCTTCCAGGCTTTCGGGGGTGATTGGAATAAATTTGCTTTTGTCTGATGTGGTGCCTGAAGATTTGGCAAACCATTTGATTTGACCAGGCCAGAGGATATTTGATTCACCTTGTTTACATCTCAGGATCCATTCCTTAAATTCATCGTATTCCATGATGGGAATGCGTTGTTTAAATTCCTCGTAACTACTGAGATCACCGATAGCAAACTTCTTTCCGAACTCAGTATCCTTTGCTATTCTGATATTTTTTCGGAGAATTTCTGTTTGAACTTCCATGGGATATTTCATGAAAAGTTCAATCTGATGCATTCTTTTCTTAAACATCCATGAAACAAAGGAATTAACCCAATCCATGGTCCTTTTATATTACAGATCTCGCTTCGTTCTTGATGATTTCGATGGCCACCTCGGTGGGCATTTTTTCCATCCTGGTAACAATTTCAAAGAGGATACTAATCAGCTGCATACTTTCTGATTCATCTCTCACTTTGGATGAGGCTATATTGATGGCTTTGATGGTCTCTTCTTTGGCGGTTTTAATTGATTCCCATGTTTTACTACTCACATACAATTGCTGGGCAATGTTGTGGTCGAATTCTGCTCTGATGGTTTTTACCATTTCCATCTGCAATTGTTTGGAACTCATTCCTGATTTCTGAAGCCTCAAAATGAGTGCATTAACAGAAATTCTTTCGCACAGG
>JBEICQ010000124.1:0-6590 GCA_040383885.1 Flavobacteriales bacterium
TGCCGTGTTCTGGCAATCTTTATGTTTAATATTCGACAATTCGCTCAAGCAGGAATACAATCCCACCGGTGATGATGAAGAGATTGAAAGCATCATTTACCTGGTTGACCAGGGCTTGTTGTAATCCTTCCTGTATGTTGTTTGCGGCGCATCCACTGTAATTCCCCCTATCTTTGCCCCGCTTTTGTGCGCATGAATGGTATTATCGGATACGGTTGGCTGGGTCGGCAGATTGCTGCGGAATTGCTTTTGCGCGGAGAAGTGTGCTGCGTGAGCAATCGCTCCGGCAACATGGAGGTGCAGGAGCACATCCAAGCCTTTGGGTTTGATTTGCCTAAGGATGAAATACCGCCTGCTTTCCTTGCCTGCAAGCGCTTGTTTGTGTGTATCTCTCCCGGCAAAAACAGGCAGGAATTTCCTAACATCATCCATCAGCTTTGCCATGCCTTGCAGGTTCTTCCGCATGATACGCCTGTGGTTTTTTGCTCCAGCATTTCGGTGTACCGTGTGGGCGGAATCTGTGATGAGCAAGCAGCAGTAAAGGAGGAGGATGCGCTCTTGCTTGCCGAAAAAAAAATACAATCTCTTCCGCAGCCGGTGCTTGTTTTGAGACTTGGTGGCCTCTACGGAGAGGGCAGGCATCCCGCCTATTTTTTCAAGGGAAAAGAAGCAGGAGGCGCCGGAACCTTCACCAATCTGATAGCAGGAAAAACGGCCGTACAGGCCATGATGCACCTGTTGAAGAAAAATGAATCAGGGGTGTTTAACCTGGTGGAAACCACACATGAGAAAAAAGAAATTTTTTACGGGCGACTGAGACATGCGGAGCAATTGCCGCCGGTGCTGTTTAATGAAACAGACAAGGACAGGAAAGTAATAAGCGCCGGGAAACTCCTTAGAACGGGATTTGATCCCGGGAGCGGCTTATTCTTTTGAATTGGGGGGCAGGCGTTCTTCCTTGCCGTTAGAAGCATCTTTGAATTCCTTGATGCCTTTTCCCAGACCACGCATGAGTTCGGGAATTTTTTTTCCGCCGAACATAAGCAGGAGGACGAGGGCTATCAGAAGAATTTCTCCGCCGCCTAAACCGCCAAGAAAACCGAGCAAAACAGATAAAGTCATGATGTTAATGAGGGCTCAAAGGTAAACAAATTATGCAGAGTTGTTTGCATGGGTATCCGGCCCGCTTCCTTTGTCGGAGTTTTGCAGTGCCTCGTAGCGGAGGATGATTTCGCGCACAAGCCGGTGGCGAACCACATCGGATGCGTCGAGTTCCACGAAGCCAATCCCTTTGATGCCCCACAAAAGTTTTTTTGCATCCACCAGGCCGGAGGGCTGGCGGTGCGGAAGATCAATCTGGGTGGTATCGCCGGTGATTACAAACCTTGCTGAGGTTCCCATCCGGGTAAGAAACATTTTCATTTGGGCACGGGTAGCATTCTGTGCCTCATCGAGGATGACAAAGGCATGGTCGAGGGTTCGGCCGCGCATAAAGGCAAGCGGGGCAATCTGGATGGTTCCGTTCTCGAGGTAGCTGTTGAGTTTTTCTCCGGGAATCATGTCGCGCAAGGCATCGTAGAGCGGCTGGAGGTAGGGATCGAGTTTTTCTTTGAAATCGCCGGGAAGAAAACCCAGGTTTTCTCCTGCTTCCACGGCAGGACGGGTGAGCACGATGCGCTTTACTTCCTTGTTTTTTAAGGCTCTTACCGCAAGTGCTACTGCTGTATAGGTCTTGCCTGTACCGGCAGGTCCGAGGGCAAACACCATGTCGTGCGAAGCCACCATCTTAACCAGCTTAAGCTGGTTGGGCGTTCTGGCGCGGATGGCATTTCCACTGGTACCAAAAAGAATGAGCTCGGTTTGTCCGAGGATATTCTCCGGCACTTCGTTGCTGTTTTCAATCAGGATTTTTTCTGCATCGGCTACCTGCATGCGGTTGTAACGGTGATAAAAATCGAGCAGCATACGAAACTTGCTTTCGAAGCGGGCCAGTAGTTCATCATCGCCGGCGGCTTTTAAAAACTGCCCACGGGCATGCAGCTTTAACTTAGGAAAGTGCGACTCAAGGAGACGAAGATTGACATCGGAAGGGCCAAAAAAATCGGCCGGATTGATGTCGGTGAGTTCAAAAGATAGCTCTGCCAAAATAATCGGAATAATTAAGGATAGCAATATAAGAAGATTTTACTTTTGCAGCATGAACCTGCCCGCCATCACACTCACCAGCGATCTTGGAAGTACCGACCATTATGTGGCTGCACTCAAAGGCGGACTCTTGTGTAAGACGCAGGCTTTTCGGTGGATAGACATCAGCAACCACATCCGGCCCTTTGATGTATTTACCGGTGCCCATGTGCTGAACCAAGCCTATCGTTTTTTTCCTCCCGGAAGTTTACATCTGCTGCTTATCGGCAATGGCGAGAGTGAAGGTGTCAACGCTTATGCACTCTCCGGAAGTGACAGCATCCGTTTACTTATTGCCAAATACAAGGAACATTACTTTATCAGTTTCGACAATGGGGCATTGTCGCTCATCTTTGACGATACTCCTGCCCTCTTGCATGCAGTGCCTGTTGCCAGAGAAGATTACGGAAATTCCTTTGCTGCGCTGCACCATGTGCCCGCATTGATTGCCGGACTGATTGACACGGACTTTCGGGAGCTGCCGGGAACACCCACAGAGAAGTATGTTACCCGAAGTTTCCTCACCGGCTTTTCTGACAAGGACAACATACGCGGGGTAATCACGCATATTGATTCTTTCGGGAATGCCATCAGCGATGTGCACCGCGAACAGTTTTTGCTTGCTGCTGCAGGCCGAAAAGCCTCGGTGGTTTACAAAAAAACCGAGTTTCCCCCCATCCTTAGATCTTTTGCGCAGCAAACCCGTGGCCGTGAAATAGCATTGTTTAATTCACTCGGCTATCTTGAACTTTGCGTGAAGGACGGCTCGGCGGAAGATCTGCTTGGCATCCGCAAAAACGATTCCTTTATCATTCAATTTTCCTGATGATTACACGCATTGTAAAGATGGGCTTTCAGCCCGAAAATGTTGGCCGCTTTTTGGAAGTGTTTGAACAGAGCAAGAAGCATATCGCTGCCATGCCCGGTTGCAAAAGCCTCTCGCTGCTGAGAGACAAACATGATCCATGCCTGTTTTTTACTTACTCTGAATGGGAAGATGAAAAGTTCCTGGAAGCCTATCGCAAATCTGCTTTTTTTGAAGAGGTATGGAAGCAGACAAAAGTACTTTTCAGCATCAGGCCGGAGGCCTGGAGCACCCTGCGTCAATGAACAGCAAGTTGAATGAATGACAAAAGGAAAGACCGGACCTCCCCGATTGCCTTCAGAGAAAAATTACTTCCTTACAAACCTTCCTGCGGCAAGTAAATACTCAAATTTTCCGAGTGTAAGTTTTTCACCTTCTTTCATTTTTTCCAGTCCGATCAGTTCCTTTTCTATGGTGCAGACACCACCTTTGGTACAGCGCGCCAGATCGAGATACTCCGTATTGATATAGGGTGATTTGTCTACCTGCCTTACTCCGCAAAGGACTACATGCACAGGAACATGCACAGAGCCCATCAGTGAATAATCGCGCATGCCGGCGTAGTTATCGGCAATCATGATCACTCTTTTGATGTTTTTGTATTTTTTAATGCCCTTGAGGGTGGCCTCAATATTGTTTTCGGGCGTATCGCCGCCGGTGCCTCCGTTAACGCACTTCACGACATAAGATGCCAGGGTATCCATGTTGTTGGTTTTAAAGAGGTAGACCCCGCCGGTGTTTCCGGCTTTTTTTTCTTCATCCTTTTTCAGGTCCCCATCATTAAAAAGGGCAAAAGAAAAGGTATGCTTTTGGGCATACAGGGCGAACCATTGAAAAATCTGAATATAATACGGCCCCATGCTGCCGGTGAGATCTACACAGATGAGTGATTTTTCGTCGGGATGGGAATTGCGGATATCCTTGAAAATACTTGTGTCGCGGTTTTCTGCTACTGTCTTTTTAAAGCTTTTTTCGTTTTCCAGGGCATATGATTTTACGATGTTGTAGGTAATGACAAAGCCATGAAACATATTTTCTGCCTGCTGTTCGGTGGTGTAGCCGGTTTGCTCCACAAAACGCCAGGTGGTGGCCTTGCATCCAAACAGATCGGGCAAGGCGAAATACAATTCCGCCATTCGCTTGCGGTTCAGCATCAATTGCACATGCTGCTTCCTAAAATTGGTGTATACATAATCTACTGCGGTAATAATTACATTGGGCTTGTGCAGTTCCCTGATGTCTTCGGCGTTAAGAATGCCTGCATCTCCGTAGCTCATCTTCACCCAAAGTTTTTTTTCATCCGGAGAAGCAGATTTATCGTTCACATATTTGTCTACCTTAAGTGTATCGGCAGTGCATTTGAAGCTCAGAGAAAAGCTTATCTGGGCCGGGCTTGCAAGACAGAGGCAGAGAAGCAAGAAGCAAGCGGATAAAG
Source organism: Flavobacteriales bacterium (assembly GCA_040383885.1). Classification (GTDB taxonomy): domain Bacteria; phylum Bacteroidota; class Bacteroidia; order UBA4408; family UBA4408; genus JBEICQ01. The sequence continues at coordinate 4,485 of JBEICQ010000124.1, forward strand.
TTTTTTGAAAATTCATGGCTATGCTGTTTTTAAGGTGAGCAGTTGGAGGAGGAGAACACTTTTGTGAGGATGTGCTACCCAAAAAAATAACTGAGCAGATTGGCTAATCGTGTACAGGCAATAAAAAACTTATTCATCGTTATGTGATGTATGCTAAGTTCATCATGAAAAGATACTTTACTACAGCTGACTGTACCCGTGGTGAATTAATAATAAGCGGACAAAACCTCTGCTGAATTGAAGTTTTAGGAATTGGGCAGGTTTCGATGAAGGGAGTGCAGGCGACACCATACCCGGAGATTTGGAAGAAAAATGAAGCGTGATGAGGCGCGGGGCAAAGCCCCGCGCCTCCGCGTTAGGGATTGCAGCGGTTACTTTTTTGCCAGGCAAAAAAGTTTGAGCGGAAAGCCCGCCCCGGCAGGTTTACCTGCCGGGGAACGCCCTAAAAAATAGGCCCCCGCCCCCACCCTTTTGGCTTATTTGAGACGAAACACTCCTGATGCCGACACAATTGCTACCTTTGCACACTTTTTTTTACATGCAGGAAATTCGCAACATCGCCATCATCGCCCACGTGGACCACGGCAAAACTACCCTGGTTGACAAAATTCTTCACCAGTGCAGGCTTTTCAGGGAAAACCAGGAGACCGGTGAACTGATTCTCGACAACAACGAACTGGAGAGGGAAAGGGGTATTACCATTCTCTCCAAAAATGTGTCGGTGACCTATAAGGGCGTAAAAATTAACATTATTGATACCCCCGGCCACAGTGACTTTGGCGGCGAGGTAGAACGCGTGCTGAACATGGCCGACGGCGTGTTGCTGCTGGTGGATGCCTTTGAAGGCCCCATGCCGCAAACCCGCTTTGTGCTGCAAAAAGCCCTCTCCCTTGGCAAAAAAGCCATTCTGGTGGTAAACAAGGTTGACAAGCCCAACTGCCGCCCGGATGAGGTGCAGGAAGAAGTGTTCGACCTGTTTTTTCACCTGGAAGCGACCGAGGAACAGCTCAACTTCCCAACCATCTACGGTTCTTCGCGACAAGGATGGATGTCGGACGACCATACCAAACCCGCAGAAGACATCACTCCCCTGCTGGATTGCGTGCTGGAGCACATTCCGGCTGCACCCTACCTCGAAGGCAACCCGCAGATGCAGATTACCTCGCTCGACTTTTCTGCCTACATCGGCCGCATCGCCGTGGGCCGTGTGTTTAGGGGCACCCTTAAACCCAACCAGCCGGTGTCGCTGGTAAAGCGTGACGGCACCGTGGTGAAATCGCGCATCAAAGAACTGTTTTTGTTTGAAGGCCTGGGCAAGGTGGCTGCACAGGAAGCCCATAGCGGCGACATCTGCGCCATTACAGGCATTGAGGGATTTGAAATTGGAGATACCCTCTCCGACATCGAAACCCCCGAAGCCCTGCCTGCCATTGCCATTGATGAGCCAACCATGTCGATGTTGTTTACCATCAACAACTCCCCTTTCTTTGGAAAAGAAGGCAAGTTTGTGACCTCCCGTCACCTGAGGGAAAGGTTGTTTAAGGAAACTGAAAAAAACCTGGCACTGCGCGTGGAGGAAACAGATAGTTCAGACAGTTACATGGTGTTTGGCAGAGGCATTCTGCACCTTTCTATCCTGATAGAGACCATGCGTCGCGAGGGATTTGAAGTACAGGTGGGCCAGCCCCGCGTGATGATTCGCGAGATAGACGGGGTGAAGTGCGAACCCGTAGAAATACTTACCATTGATGTGCCGGAGCCTGTATCGGGCAAAGTGATTGAGCTGGTGAACCAGCGCAAAGGCGAGATGATGGTGATGGTGCCTAAGGGCGACCAGGTGCATCTGGAGTTTTACATCCCCTCGAGGGGCATCATTGGCCTGCGAAACAACATCCTTACGGCCACGGCCGGAGAGGCGGTAATGTCGCACCGATTTCATGAGTACCGTCCCTGGAGAGGCGAAATTCCCGGCCGTATTGCGGGCTCACTTATCTCTATGGAGCTGGGTACTGCCATTGCCTATAGCATTGACAAGCTGCAGGACAGGGGATCATTTTTTGTGGATCCGGGCGAAGAGATTTATGGCGGACAAGTAATTGGGGAGCA
>JBEICQ010000125.1:0-6589 GCA_040383885.1 Flavobacteriales bacterium
CAAAAAAGTAACCAAAAAAGTCAAGAAATTCCCGAAGGCAATCAGCTGCGCTGACCAGAAGACAAAGTCTAAAACGGGTCCAAGGCTTCCCCGTTTCTTAACGCCTTTGTCTTCCTTTGCTGCCGGGAATTTCGTCTAAAGATATTTTTTTTAACTTTTGTTTTGATTTAATGTGTTACCCCTGCTACTTGCCTGTAGGGGCTTTAAATCAACTTTCTTATCAACTCAAAAAAACAGAAACGAGCTGTATGTTTTTCGTAAGAAAAGCAAAGGCCCTCAGCTTGTCAGGTTTTTTGAGCGAACCGGGCTGCGGGGTACCCTGCGGGAAGCTCCGCAGGAGATCACCCGAAGGGTCGCAAGACCGGGAGTGAAAAAAATTCCACCAGGAAAGGGCAAGGTGCAGGCCTTGATTTTTTTGGTCACTTTTTTTATCAAGGAAAAAAGTGACTGGGGTGTGGGGCAAGGCCCCACAAGTATGATACATTCATTTGAACTTTACAAAAGTTCATCAAAGGCATCCTCCCTGCAAACGAGGACGAGTGAGAGCATCTATGCAGCCATTCAACTGTTTCTCTCCGCTCATCAGTCCCTGAGGTATTTACTTTCGGGCTGTCACTGTCTCTTTTTATCCCCACATCAGCCGGGCCGAAACCCGGCAGCAGAAAACAGCCGCCTTGTCTCCCCTGCCCTCCAAAACATATACCTACATATTGTATTTTTGCATCCCTCATGATTTTACCCATTACAGCCTACGGCGATCCCGTGCTCAGGAAAAAAGGGAGCGACATAGACCCTGAGCATCCAGGCCTCCCGGAACTCATTCAGAACATGTTCGAAACCATGTACAATGCCCAGGGCGTTGGTCTCGCTGCTCCCCAGGTGGGCAAAGCCATCCGTTTGTTTATCGTAGATGCCTCCCCCTTTGTAGAAGAATACCCCGAAGCCAAAGATTTTAAACAGGTATTTATCAATCCGGAAATCCTCAGCCTCAGCGGCGATAAATGGAAGTTTAATGAAGGTTGCCTCAGCATTCCCGGTATTCGTGAAGACATTGAGCGCCGCTCTGATGTGAGCCTGCGCTATTACGACGAAAATTTTGAGCTCTTTGAAGAAGACTTCAGTGGCATCATTGCCCGCATCATCCTGCATGAATACGACCACATAGAAGGCAAACTTTTTGTTGACTACCTGAGCCCACTCAAGAAAACACTGATCCGCGGCAAACTCAACGACATTACCCGCGGTCATGCCGAACCCTCTTACAAAATGAAATATAAAAAACCATGAACAGCAAATACTTCCTCCCTGCACTCACCTTGATTTGTATCCTGTGGGCCTGCGGAAATAAAAAAACACAAACATCCGGCGATCCCTCTAAAGACTCTCTTATCTCGGTGATTCAAGGCTATGAAAAACAATCAGCACCCGGAAAGAAAAACCAAAGTCCGGAAAACAATTCAGGCGACCTGCTCAAAAATTACATGGCGTTTTTTCATAAATACTCCACCGACTCCCTGGCGCCTACTTATCTTTTTAAAGCAGCACAACTCTCTATTTTCATGCATTACTACATGCCTGCTCTCGATTACCTCAAGCTGTTTCAGGAAATGTATCCCAAACACCGACTGGCAGATGATGCCACCTTTTTAACAGCCTTTATCTACGACAACCACATGCATGATGTGGAAAAAGCAAAGAAAGCTTACGAAAATTTTATCGCTGCCTATCCCCAAAGTCCCCTGGTAAATGATGCCAAAGCCAGCATCAGCAACCTGGGCTTGAGCGACGAAGAACTCATCCGGAAGTTTGAACAGCAGAACGGCATGGTAAAAAAATGAGCGCCCTCACCGTAAAACAAATCGCGGACGCGCTGGAACAGGAAGCCCCGCTCAGCTGGCAGGAATCCTACGACAATGCAGGCTTGTTGGTAGGAGATCCCCACATGGAAGTGAAGGCTGTGCTCTGCACGCTCGACATCACCATGGAAGTGCTTGAAGAAGCTGTTCAGAAAAATTGCAATCTCGTGGTGGCTCACCATCCCCTGATTTTTTCTCCCCTCAAAAAAATCAATCCCACCAACCCGGTAGGCCGGATGCTTTTGTTTGCCATTAAAAACAACCTGGCCCTCTATGCCTCCCATACCAACCTCGACAATGCCTACAGAGGTGTGAACAACCTGATGGGCAAAAAACTCGGACTTGGCCAAACGCGCATCCTGCAAGCCGCATCCGGGCAACTGCAAAAACTGGTGGTGTATGTACCGCATGACCACCTGAACAAAGTATGTGATGCCCTCTTTGCTGCCGGCGCCGGGCATATCGGAAAATACGACGAGTGTAGCTTTCGCACAGAAGGAACAGGCACCTTCCGCGGTGGCAAAGATGCCAATCCCTTTATCGGTAAGGTGGGCGAAAGACATTATGAGTCCGAAACCCGCGTGGAAGTGATTGTACCCCTGCACCACATCAACCGTGTGATGGATGCCCTGCAGAAGTCGCACCCCTATGAAGAAGTGGCCTACGAACTCATTCCCATCAGCAATCCCAACCATTACAGCGGTGCCGGCCTCATCGGTACACTGCCCCGGCCCATGAGCACGAATGAACTGCTTTCGCATGTGGCTTCGGTATTCCACTGCAAAACCATCCGACATACCGCTCCTCTTAAGGATACACACACCCTCTTGTCGCTCTGCGGAGGCAGCGGCAGCTTTCTGCTGCCCATGGCAAAAGCCGCCGGAGCCACGGCCTTTCTGAGTGCCGACTTTACTTATCATAAGTTTTTTGACGCTGATAATCAAATACTTATTTTAGATATCGGGCATTTTGAATCAGAGCAGTTTACCCCGGAAATCCTGCGTGACCTGATTGTGGAAAAATTTCCTACTTTTGCAGTCCATTTGTCAGAAACGCAAACAAATCCCATCCACTACTTCATCCCATGAGTAAAACAAAAGCCCCCGTTGCCGAAAAGGAAATGTCGGTTGAAGAAAAACTCAAAAATCTGTACGCACTTCAGCAGATTGATTCCACCATCGATAAGATCCAGAACATCAGGGGAGAATTGCCGCTGGAAGTGAGCGATCTGGAAGATGAAGTAACCGGCCTGCAAACCCGCATCAACAACCTGAAAGAGGAAGTGAAGCAATTTGATGAAATGATTTCCCAAAAAAAGATTTCCATCAAGGATGCGCAGGAAGCCATTAAAAAATATACCTCACAGCAGGAAAAAGTGCGCAACAACCGCGAGTTTGATTCCCTCTCAAAAGAAATTGAATTCCAGAACCTCGATATCCAGCTGAGCGAAAAGCGCATCAAAGAATACAAGGTATTGCTCACCTCCAAGACAGAATCTCTCGAAGAAGCAGAAAAAACCTACGCAGAGCGCGCTACAGACCTGGAACAGAAAAAAGCAGAGCTCAACGACATCGTGGGCGAAACACAAAAAGAAGAAGAACAGTTGCTGAAAAAAGCAGCCAATGCCGAAAAAAATATCGACTCGCGTTTGCTCAATGCCTACCGCCGTATCCGCGGTAACACCCGCAACGGTTTAGGCGTGGTATCTATCCAGCGCGATTCCTGCGGGGGTTGTTTCAACAAAATTCCGCCCCAAACTCAAATCGACATCAAAGCGCACCGTAAAATCATCGTTTGCGAACATTGTGGCCGCATCCTGATAGATTCCGATACCCTCTTCGGAGCAGACCAAAAATAAACCTGTCTGCAAACCAAGCGGGATTCTCTCCGCAGCGTTTTTCATTAGCATGACAAACAGCATCCTCACCCATGAGCAGATCCAGGCCAAGATAAAAAGACTGGCGGCCCAGGTGTATGAATGCTTTTGCGAACATCCGCAGCCTTTTCTAATCATTGGCATACAGGGCAACGGCGAAGCGCTGGCATCAGCCATCGCCGAACACCTGCCTCTTCCCTGCCGCATGGCAAGTCTCCGCATCAACAAAAAAAATCCGGACGCTACTCCCATCAGCCTTAGCATCGAAGCCAAAGACATTCCCCCGGTGGTTGTGCTGGTTGATGATGTATGCAATACGGGTTCTACTTTATTTTACGCCGCAGCAGGCTTGCTAAACCATGGCGTAAGCACCATCAAAACAGTGGTGCTCATCGACAGGTACCACAGAAGCTTTCCAATCAGCACAGATTTTGTTGGTCTCTCCCTTGCCACTACCTTGCAAAGCCACATCCGTGTAGAACGCGAAAACAAGCGCTGGCTGGCCCTGCTCGAAAATTAAAAACAACAATGAAAAACAAACATATCCTCCTCACCACTCTCCTTTGTGGTCTGTTCTATTTTGTACCTCAGGCATCTGCTGCAGGAAACAAAATCCCCGATGGCATCGACCCCAATAATTTTGATGTCTCAACCAAAGCACACGACAATTTTTATTTGTACGCCAATGGTGGCTGGTTAAAAAACAATCCGGTGCCCTCCACCGAAGGCCGCTGGGGAAGCTTCTCCATGATTCTGGAAGAAAACCTTAACAAGCTCAGAAGCCTGCTTGCCGAGGCCGGACAACAAGCGAATGCCCCCGGCACCAACAAACAAAAGATGGGTGATTACTATTTCGCCTGCATGGATTCTGTCAAAAAAAACAAAGAAGGACTCAAGCCTCTCTTGCCAATGCTGGGAGAAGTAGAAGCCTGCAAAACCAACGCCGACATCGTTGCGCTCCTCCCGCTTTTGCAGATGCGCGGCGTAAGAGCCCTCTGGTCTGTGTATGTATCTGCCGACCCCAAAGCCAGTACCCAAAACATTACGCAAGCAAGCCAGGGCGGACTGGGCATGCCCGACAGAGATTATTACTTTAAAAAAGATGCCGATACCAAAGCAGTACAGGAAGCCTATATGGCTCACCTGAAAAAACTTTTTGTGATGATGGGCGACAATCCTGCAGATGCCCATGCCCATGCAGGAATGGTGATGGAGACCGAAACCATGCTTGCATCCGCATCCATGAACAATGTAGAACTCCGCGACATTGAAAAGCAATACAACAAGTTTACGCTTGCCGAACTCGAGCAAAAATACCCCAACAGCCGCTGGACTGCTTACCTGAACACACTGGGTCTCAAACAAGCGAGCCGCATCATTGTGGCACAACCCTTGTTTTTTGCCAAAGCCGACAGCATGTTCAAATCCCTTTCTACCGGCCATTGGATCCAATACCTGCGCTGGAATGTGGTTAATGCATTTGCCGATCAGTTGCACGACGAACTGGCACAGGCCAATTTTGATTTTTACCGCACCGTGCTGTACGGACAAAAAAAGATGAAGCCACGGTGGAAGCGCACCATACAGGAAATAGACGGAACCCTTGGCGAAGCCCTTGGACAGCTGTTTGTAGAAAAATACTTTACTGCCGAATCCAAAAAGCGCGTCAATCAATTGGTTGATAACCTGGTTGCGGCCTACCGCGAGCGCATTGATGCACTCGACTGGATGAGCGCTGAGACCAAGGCCATGGCCCAGAAAAAGCTCAATACGGTTATCCGCAAACTCGGCTACCCCGACACCTGGAGAGATTACAGCGCCATGAGCATTGGCCGTGAATCGCACCTGCAAAATTACATGAGTGCTTATCGTTTTGAGTTGCAACGCAATTTCGCCAAGCTCGAAAAACCGGTAGACCGAACAGAATGGTTCATGACCCCTCCAACTGTAAATGCCTATTACAATCCCACCACCAACGAAATCACCTTTCCTGCAGGCATCATGCAGCCACCCTTCTTTTTTCCGGAGGGCGATGATGCGGTAAACTACGCCGGTATTGGTGCCGTGATCGGCCACGAACTTACCCATGGCTTCGACGACCAGGGCTCGCAGTTTGACGAGGAGGGGAACATGAAAAACTGGTGGACAAACAAGGACAAAGAAGCCTTTACCGCCCGCACACAAGTATTGGTAAAACAGTTTAACAACTATGTTGCCATCGACTCCATGCACATCAACGGCGAACTCACCCTGGGCGAAAACATAGCCGATCTGGGTGGGATGGCCATTGCCTATGCGGCATTCAAAAAAACAGCACAGGGCAAGTCAGCAGAGCGGATTGCAGGATTTACACCCGACCAGCGATTTTTTCTTTCATGGGCACAGATCTGGCGCACCAATTACACGCCCGCAGCCCTCAAACACCAGGTAAATACCAATCCGCATTCTCCTGGAATGTTCAGGGCAAACGGCCCCCTGAGCAACATGCCTGAGTTTTATAAGGCCTTTGATGTAAAGCCCGGCACACCCATGTGGAGAAACGAAAATGAGCGTGCAAAAATCTGGTAACAGAAAACAGGCTTGCGAATAAAAAAAAATATATCTTTGCAGCCTGTTCTTAACAGGGTTCGGTAGTTCAGCTGGTTAGAATACGTGCCTGTCACGCACGGGGTCGCGGGTTCGAGTCCCGTCCGGACCGCTAAAAACAAATCCTCTTCTTCGGAAGGGGATTTTTTTTTGCCGACAAGTCAGTACAAAAAAAGCCGGCAAGGAATCAACAGGCAGATGAAAATTATTTTTTGGGGGTTCCGCGGCAGGTAAACCTGCCGCGGCGCGCTTTCCGCTCAAACTTTTTTGC
>JBEICQ010000126.1:0-6569 GCA_040383885.1 Flavobacteriales bacterium
AAATTGTTTATCTAAAAAAAGCCGGGGCATAAAAAATTTCTGCATCAAGCCCATGTCTGCCTGATTACTTGGTCTTTTCGGGAAAAACGCCTGATTAAAAAGTTCTTAACCTAAAGATTTCAATATCTTGAAGGCACATAAATAAGGGCTGTTTCAATTAAAAAAATACCTTTGTTGGAATTACTTTTGCAAGTAAGAGTATCAACACAAAATTCATTCAATGAAGCAAAAAGCAAAAATCAAATTTGTACAAAAAAACAGGACCAACTTTGCCGCAGAATTGCGCAAAAGGGTGGATGCCTATTTTACCGATAACCATCTCTCCAAACATGCAAATGCCGGTATGGTCACCAAAACGGTGGTCATGCTCCTCCTCTACATCCTCCCCATTGTGGGGCTTATGGTGTTTCACCAGGGCACCTGGTCATTAATTTTTTCCTACGCCATTGCCGGATTTGCCATGGCGGGTATTGGTATGAATGTGATGCATGATGCCAACCATCACGCCTATTCCTCCAATCCGCTGATCAACAAACTGGCCGGCTCTTCCCTTAACCTGGTGGGCGGCATTGTGTTTAACTGGAAAATGCAGCACAACATCCTTCACCATACCTACACCAATGTGTATGAGATGGATGATGATATTGATGACAAACTGCTGTTTCGTTTGTCTCCGCACTCCCAACTAAAAAAAATCCACCGCTTTCAGCACATCTACATCTTCTTCTTCTACGCCATCATGTCGCTGTATTGGGTCACGCTCAAAGACATTGTGCAGTTTATCAAATACCGTAAAAACGGAGTGAACCGTTCCAGCCAAAGTGAATACATCAAGAACGCCTTTGTACTTGCCTTTGTGAAGATTTTTTACTTTGCTTACATCATCTTTATTCCGGTTTATTATTTCGGTTACAGCTTCGGGCAAATCTTATTGGGATTTGTGGTGCTTCACATGGTATGCGGCATCATCCTGAGTGTGATTTTTCAGTTGGCGCATTCTGTGGAAGAAGCTTCTCATCCGGTGCAAAACAACCAGAACGAAATAGAAAATGACTGGGCCATACACCAGTTGCAAACCACTGTGAATTTTGCCCGCAAGAACAAGCTGATTACCTGGTACCTTGGTGGTTTGAATTACCAGGTAGAACATCATTTGTTTCCCACCATTTGCCATGTGCATTATCCGGCCATTGCCGAGATTGTGAAAGAGACAGCAGAAGAATACGGCATTCCTTATCTGGAAGCCCCCACCTTTGGCGCGGCCCTTCGTTCGCACATCCAGCAACTGAAGGCGCTTGGCAACGGCAACATACCGCATCTGCAGGCTGCCTGACGGTTTTTTTTTAATCCAATCAGAGGCTTTTCACACCTGCTAACTTGTGTTTTACTTATACGCATGTTAAGGCTGTCATCTGTGGCTAAAATTTCTTTATAGTTGTACCTTGCGTCCATGAAAAGTGAAGTCATTTGTGTGGGCGCGATCATGGTGGATGAGATTTTTTTTGCAGACAAAGAGATCATCCGCGGAACATCCAATCCGGCTCATTCGCATAAATACATCGGTGGTGTGGTTGCCAATATCTCAAGGCATCTTGCGCTCTTAGGAATACCGGTTAAGTTAATCTCTGCCGTGGGCAATGATTCAGAAGCAGATTGGATCCGCACAGTGCTTCACAACAATGGTGTGAATCTTGATTTGCTGGTAAGGGCCAATCATCCTTCGGGGCGGTATACTTCCTTTCTGCAACCTGCCGGAACCTTGTTTGCAGCCATGTGTCACGACATCAGCCGGCAGGTGATTACCAGAGAGTACTTAGAAAGTCACGCTTCTTCACTACAGGATGCCTCCATGGTGGTTTGCGATGCCAACCTGCATGAGTCCGTCATCTCCTATCTGATTTCTTTTTGTGATGCCCATCAGGTTCCGCTGGTGATCGAGCCGGTATCTGTACCGCGGGCACAGGCACTTTCTGCCCTTTCTTTGCAAGGGGTAAGCCTGATGACGCCCAACCAGGATGAGCTTCCTGCACTGGCAAATGCCGGTGGTGAAGAGACTGCGCTGGTGAAAATACTGCAACAAAAAGGATTGAATCAGGTATGGGTGCGAAAAGGCCCCAAGGGATCGTCGCTCTACACCGGGGATGCCGTGCATCATCTGGGCACCATACCTGTGGAGGTGGTAGACACTACCGGTGCAGGTGATGCAGCGCTTGCCGGTTATCTGTATGCCAAACTCAGTGGTTTTAATGAGGTAAAAAGCATGGCAGCCGGACATTCACTCGCCTATGCCGTGATCGGACAAAGAGGTCCGGTTCTTGAAAACCTCAGTACCAAAAAACTCGAATCACTTATGCACACATACTATCCGGAATATGTTTGACTATTTACAAATTCATCCTGAAGTAGAAGATGGCCTCATGAAAGGCATTCCTGTGGTGGCTTTGGAGTCTACCATCATCTCCCACGGCATGCCATGGCCGCGCAATTATGAAACGGCGATGGAGGTTGAAGCATGCGTAAGAGAACAGGGAGCTATTCCTGCCACCATAGCCATCATCAATGGCAAATGCTGCGCGGGCATTAACAAAGAACAATTGCAGTTGCTGGCCAGGCCGGGCAAGGTGCATAAAGTAAGTGTGCGCGACATGCCTCTGGTGCTTTCCCAAAAAAGTGTGGGCGCCACCACGGTTGCAGCTACCATGCGCATTGCACACATGGCCGGTATTCGTTTGTTTGCTACCGGCGGAACAGGTGGGGTGCACAGACAAGCACAACAGAGCATGGATGTGTCGGCAGATTTGCCGGAAATGAAGCATTGCGATGTAGCGGTTGTTTCTGCCGGTGTAAAATCTATTCTCGACATCGGTCTTACGCTGGAATATCTGGAAACGCTGGGCATTCCGGTGCTTACCTGCGGACAGGATGATTTCCCTGCTTTTTATTCACGCAAAAGCGGATACAGGAGTCCTTTTCGTATGGATGAACCTGCGGCAGTTGCACACCTGCTTAAAACCAAATGGGATTGCGGCTTACAGGGTGCTGTGCTGGTTGCCAATCCGATTCCGGAAGAGCATGAAATTCCCTTTGAAGAAATGGAACAGTATATTTCAAAAGCCCTTGAGATAGCTACACTGAAAAAAATATCAGGCAAAGAGATTACTCCTTTTTTACTTGCATTCATCGCGGAAGAAACCAGAGGCAGAAGCCTTGAAGCAAACATTGCCCTGGTAAAAAACAATGCGAGGCTGGCTGCAAAAATTGCCATGGCATTTCATGCTTAGCGCGACAAAACAAGTTTTCTTTCGAGCAGGTTTTCTTCTGCTCTTATCCTGAGCAGATAGACGCCCGAGGCCAGGTTATTGGCAAGATCGGCGCGGTATGCATTTCTGCCGGCAAGCAAATCGAGAGGAAGGCTCCATATGCGCTTACCCATCAGGTCGAAAAGTTCTGCCGTGCCCCGGATGCTTCTGTCGGTAAAAAGCTCTACAAAAAGATAATCGTTTACCGGATTGGGATAAAGCTTTGCGTTGCTGAAAGCAAAAAAAGAAATCTCCTCATCTGCACACATTGATGCATTGAGTTTGCGCAAAGGATTTTGTGCGCATATATCTGCCGCCGAGCTGTGATCACAGAGGCTACAGCTTCTTCATTGGCGGGGTTTGGGCTTCTTCTTGCCACACCTTTGCCAATGCTGTAATGCATCAAGTCTGAGGCATCAATCACATGTCCGAGCATCATGGCATGGCCCAGCTCATGCAATGCCACAGAAAAAAAATCGTAAGCCTGAAGAGAAGGTTGCTCCTCCTGCATATGCCAATTGATGGAATCGCGGAAGCGGATGTTGATGCGGGAGATATACCAATCCTTGTCGGTGCATCCTGTGAAGGTAGTGTAGCAGATGCCGAGCACACCTGTGGCGAGTTCACCGGGGTCGGCAAACTGGATGCTCTCTGTTTGACCTGCCGATTCTTTGGCGTAGCTAAAATTGATGCCTGTGGCACATCGCCAGGTGCGTATAGCATCCCTGATGCGGGCCACTGCCGGAGTGTCGTTGGCGAGTTTTCCGGTGCAGTTAAAAAAATACCCTCCTGTGGCGTTTTTGTCTTGCAGCAGCGGCTGGTAAGCGGTGTTGTTTTTGATATAATTGGTTCTTGCCCAGTTAACTTTTAGAGGGGGACTGTTTACAGCAATGCCATTTTTACTTACCCGCACCGGACCTGTACCGGCGAAGTCGGGCACATACAATTCTATTTTGGTATCGCTCCACAAAAGAAAATCGCCAAGAGGCGCTGCCCTGAATTCACTTCCTCCTGCATTGGCATCGCTGAAGAGTACCTGTCCGCCTGCATTGGTGTTGCCGAAGCCACTGCCCAGGATGCTTAATTTTTGATTGCTTCCTGAAGCCAGTATTGCCGGAGAGATACCGCTAATAACGGGAACAGAAGTATGCTTTAGAGAAAGGGGGGCCTCCTCGCAGGGCGTGTCCAGCAGACGGGCACCTGCCCCGGCACCCAGACAGCGCCAATAATCCGGCTTGTTTGGGAGGGGCTCCAGGAATACTCTGTATGATGATCCCAAGGCAAGCGCTGCCGAAGGAAAGGCAAGTTCGATGAGGGTATCGGTTTCGCCTCCTTCATGCATCACAAAAATGTCGGACACAGCAATGCCTTTTAAACTGTGGCTGATCTTTATTTTACTTACTGTGTAAAGATGATTGCCATGCATCTGAACAGTTTGAGCAAGCACTTTGCCCTCTGCCACCAGACTAGCTTTGGTAAACAGTTGTTCGGCGGATAAATCATTGCTGATGCATTGGCCTTGGGCAAATTGCTCAAAACAAATACAGCAGATAAAAAATGACAAAAAAAATCTCATCAGGGTAAAGATACAACAGGAAAAAAGAAATGTGACTTCCGGGAAAAAGGATCAAACCCCACAAAAAGGCAAGCAGCTTCTTGCAGGAAAATAAATGGCCTACAGGTGGTGATGAAGCATGGATGAAAAACAATTGCCTGGTTACACACCTTCTCTCTGCCCGGAGATATTTTTAGTTTGAGGCAAGTGAGACAGGCGGGCAATAAAAAAAGCCTTCCCGGGGGAAGGCTTTTTGAATGCAATTAATTTGTATCTCCGGTGATTGAGGACCGGGTTTTAATCTTCGTTTCTGGAGAGGGTGTAAATCACCAAGCCGAATCCAATCTTGTTGATGGCATCGGAGATGTTGTAAACAATATCCATGGCATGAGAGGCAGCGGCAGGATCGGCAACCAGTTGAATGCCAAACAAGCCACCCGGAGTACCAAGGATGTAACCTAAGGGATAAATGGCCCAGCCTACCAGAACAAACCAGGCAAGGATTCTTGTAGCTTTTGCTACTTGCGGACCGGCAGACTGTGACAGGGAAGCCACTTCGCCAAACCAAATGAGGTAAGCAATATAGAAATAGGCAGCACCGGAAACCACGCCCCAGAGCACGCTGTTGTCTCTGTCGATGGTTTCTCCGAAATAACCGGTTACCAGCATCACCAGGGAAGCAAAAATGAGCTTCCACAAAAGTGCCACCTTGGCTCCGGCTTTTTTGGTAATGAGGTAAAACTCTACACACATCAAGGGAACCGTTAAGATCCAATCCACATAACGGAAGAAGGTAGGCGATTCACCGGTTTCGAGGTTGTAGCCCCGCATGTAATAGTAGTGCACCGCAGCAATAAAAGTGATCAATCCGGACACAAGAACGGATGTTCTCCATTTTTGAGAGGTATTGCTCAATTCGAAGAAGAAGAATACTGATGCAGCCATCATCGCCATCGTTCCGATGAAGAATGTGAAAGCCACATAATTGTCACTGGCAATTTTTAAGTGTTCCATGTTGTATGGTGTTTGGTGTTTGTTTGTCCTACTCTTATGGATTTTCGGTTGCTCCATGTTTTTTAGTTGATGACACCTTCAACATAAAGGTAACATAAGGAATCAACATTTGTTTAAAGTTTATTAACTTTTGTAAAACAAAGAAGACAATGGGTTTGTAAAATGTAAAGGACCCATTCATGCATAAGGCGGGATTGTACTACGCGTGATGAATCCCGGGGAGTGTCCCCTCCTGCCCCCGGTTTCGGCACTATGCTTTGAAAATTGATAAGTTTGAAAAGTTTAAGCAGAACTCGCAAGAAAATCTTGCTATTGAATGCAGAAGAAATGAAATGATTGCAGGCAGCATCAATCATTTTCACTCAAAGACGGTTGGGTCAGGCCAATGGGAGCAAGGGTATGGATAGTATTATTCGGTTGCTAGAACTTTGCATGAATAATTGGTAAAATGGAGTAAGCAGCCATTTTAGGACGAGCACGCATAGACTTGTCCTCTAATTAAATATCTTATCGCTGTGTTTCTTAATATGGACTTCACCCCAAGCAAACAATGTTTCCAATACCGGCCGTACAGACTGACCATATTTCGACAATGAATATTCAACCTGTGGCGGTATTGCTTCGACTACTGTTCGGACAACGATGTTGTGATGCTCCAGTTCTTGTAAAGAACTAATCAACATTTTTTCGCTTATCTCCGG
>JBEICQ010000127.1:0-6522 GCA_040383885.1 Flavobacteriales bacterium
CGTATTGGTAAAGCTGCTTATAAAGCAGACTTGACAAATACCCTGCAACTCATGGAATGGCTGGGGCATCCGGAAAAAAAAATAAAATGCATCCATGTGGCCGGTACAAACGGAAAAGGATCTGTATCGCATATGCTTGCATCAGTATTGCAGTCGGCAGGCTATAAAACCGGGTTGTATACTTCCCCGCATCTCCTCGATTTTCGTGAGAGAATAAGAATCAACGGCAAGATGATTCCGGAAGAAACCGTTGTAGATTTTGTACATACCTACCGTGAAGTTTTTCAAAAAATACATCTTTCCTTTTTTGAGTGGACAGTAGGTTTGTGCTTTGCCTATTTTGCAAAAGAAGAGATAGATATCGCTGTGATTGAGACAGGACTCGGAGGGCGATTGGATTCAACAAATGTAATTACTCCATTGGTGAGCGTGATTACAAATATTGGTTTGGATCATACCGATTTGCTGGGAGAAACCATCCCTCTCATTGCAAGAGAAAAAGCCGGCATTGTAAAGAATACCATTCCTGTTGTAATCGGTGAAAGAAGCCATGAAACGGACACTGTTTTTTTGGAAAAAGCTGCGCGGGAAAGAAGCAAAATCACTTTTGCTGAAGATTCTTTTCAGGTGGCTACTTCCAATATTCCGAAAGAAGGATTTTGCGAATACCGTATCTCTCCATTGCGCAGCGGTTCTTCTTTTTCTTTGAGATCACCGCTGATAGGTCATTACCAGATTCAAAATCTAACTACCGTGTTGGAGACCCTGAGGATTCTGGCGGATAAAGGATTTTCTGCGGATAGCACTGCCGTAAAGCAAGGAATTGAAGGCGTTTGTAAACAAACCGGCCTCATGGGTCGCTGGCAAACCCTGGGTCATTCACCGCTTACCATTGCAGATACAGGTCACAATCTGCATGGAATAACCCGTGTGGTGGAGAGTATACAATCCTGTAGATATGACAGGCTGCATGTAGTACTTGGCTTTGTTGCCGGAAAACAATGCAAGGAAGTGATGGAGGCATTTCCGCTGCATGCCAGATTTTACCTGACCAAACCATCAGTAGAGAGGGCCTTGCCATTAGAGGATCTGTCTGCAGAAGCCCGTGAACTCGGATTGGATTTTTCTGTATATCCTGATGTGCTTGAAGCCTGGTCAGCTGCAAAAAAAGCAGCCGCTTCCGAAGACATGATTTTTATTGGAGGCAGCACATTTGTTGTGGCCGATGCATTGGCACTCACGCATAAAAGTTCCTTGAGCCTGCAGGAGTAAGCGCCGTCAAATCGCTCCTCAACCTGATGATGTCCGCAATCTGTTTGTGAAGCAAACTTCTGCAAGGCATCGAGACGGAATGCTTTGGGAATGATTGATAAACCTTAAATTGAATAAGGCCATGCCTGTTTTTCTCTGGGCTTCATACCGGCTGTTCACCTGAAGTTTTTCGTAGATGTTTCTTACATGTGTTCTCACGGTATCCGGGCTGATGAAAAACAAGTCGGCAATTTCCTGATACATCAATCCTTTGCCGAGTTGTTCCAATATTTCTCTTTCTCTTCTGCTCAACAGGGAAATGGAGTTGTTCGGATTTAATCTCTCGGCGAAGGCATCAATAATTTTTCTTGCAATTCTGCTGCTGATCGAACTTCCTCCTGCGTGCACCTCATGCCCATGATATCTGTTTAGTCCGTCGCCGGTAGCAATCCAGATAAATCCTTCCTTGTCTTTATAAATACTATCTCTTGTGTTTTGCGACAGGCCTTCTTCAAGACCTATGGTTTCCGGAATACCCTTGTGCCATTCATCTGCCAGTGAAGCATTCACATAAAAGAGAATAGCCCATACCAAGACCCTAAAAAACTGTGTTTTTCAATAAGGCACACCCTTTGCTTTTTTCTTTTTTAACAGGATCAAAACGAAAGTTGTTTTACATAAAAAAGGCGGCTGTGATGCAGCCGCCCTAAAAGTAGTTGATTCATGAAGCCATCAGTGTTTGCTGATCTTCATGTTTTTTGTTTCACCTTTGATGCCTGTTACTTGCAAGAGATAGGTTCCTTTTGCCCATGTTTCTGCATTCAGTTGATTCAGTCCGGAATGGAGGTTTCCTGCATCAACAAGTTTTCCGTCTATGCCAAAGACGCGATAGACATTGTAGTTAGACAGATTATTTTCTACAATAAATGCATTGCTGAAAGGATTGGGATAAACTGACAGCAAGGCATCAGTAGCATTTGTAATATTGGATGTTACTGTGTAACCGGTGATGTCCTGCGGGCTTACAACATTGATCAGCACATTTGTATTTGCCATCCTGTTGAGGTTGCCAAGAGAGTCCAGCACAATGGTATCGCAGTAGTTGCTGAAACAGGAAGCCTGAGTAACTGTAAGGCAGATTAAGTTAACTGAATTGTAAGGGATAATTAAGGATGGGAAGGCTGCATTTGAAGTAATTCCGTTTCCAAAATCCCAGGATATCCCGGAGGCAAAATAGTTACCTGCACTGCTTACCAAGGTGAGGGTGTTCGGTGCTGTTTGTGTTACCGAGAAATAGGCATTGCATGAATCAGGTGCACTGTTATCGAGCGTAATCATCTTTACAATGGTATCCTGGCAGATTGCATTGCTGATGGAGAGGCTTACTGCATAAGTGCCTGGATTGACATAGGTATGGTATGGATAGCGTTCTGTAGAACCTGCACCGTCTCCAAAGCTCCAGTTATAGCTGGTGATTGTTGGATCGTAGTTCCCGGTTTCAATGAAAAAGCCTGTGAGATTGTTTTCAAATGTTTCAAAATCGCTAAAGCAATTGTTACCGGGAGGATTGGGATTTCCGCTTACAGCAAGCGTGAGGCTACCTGAACAAATGGGGCCTGAACCCGAAGCACTATCAAAGTTCATGACCATGACCTGATAAACACCGGGGCCGGGGAAGGTATAAATAAGACTGGATGAGCCGGATGTAAAGGAGCTATCAATCATGAGGCTGTCCTGAAAGATTTGCCAGTAAACATTATTCCCTGTGGGAAGAGTAAACACATATACATAGTTAATAGGATCGGAAACATTATATAGGATGTTGCATGCGTATGATGAATCATTAACAGTAAGGCCGATGGTTTGGCTGCAAGTGCTGCCTGTGGAATCTATGGTGTTTACACTCACAAGATAGTTACCGGCACCGGGGAAGCTGTAGGTATAATTGTTGCTGTTTGTGATCACAGCACTATCGAGGATGGAATTGCCTTGTGCAACAACCCAGCTGGCAGATAAAGGAAATCCTGAGAGACTAAACAGATAAGTATTTGACGAAGGATTTGTGTTTGTGTAGGTGATGATACATCCCGTGCTGTCGATGGAACCACTCACTACCTCGATTGCCTGAAGGCTCTCGCATGTATCAGTTCCGGAAATAGTAGTCATACTAACCGTGTAGATACCCGCACTGGTATATTCATGTGTAAATTGTCCGCTATTGTTTGTTGCATCAGTTCCATCGCCAAAATCAATGAAATAAGAATTTCCTGCAGAGGCCGGATTGAGAGGATAGAAGGCAAATTGATTAGTTGAACTGTTCAGATAACTGAAAAGACATCCGGGTGCGGCATTCACAAAGGCATAAATCGAATCAGTGACTGTACAAAATCCTGTGGTACCGGGAATGCCGCTTGTCATGGTTACGGCATAATATCCTGTTTGATTGTATGTGTGAGATATAGGAGAACCTGTTCCTGTTCCTCCGTCTCCGAAATACCAGGAAATCGGATTCCCGGGCGTAACATTATTAGCAAAAAATCCTATGGTTCCGGTTCCTGAACTGTCAGGATAGGTCGTGATGGAACAAGGAGCAGGATTCAAGCCCGAGATTGTTACTGAGTCGTAGGAAGAACAGAGCACATTGGTGGTATCACTGAACAGTCGAATGGTGAGGTTTACTGCGAAAGTTCCGTTGATGTTGTAAGTGTGATTGGTGGAAGGACCGAATCCCCAGTTTCCGTCTCCAAAATTCCAGAGGATGATATATTGTACAGGTGACCAGTTACCATTCATGACAAAGGTGTAACTGTTGGAGCCCGGGGTGACAGGACTTGATGTAATGCTGCAAGGTTGGCTAAAAAGATTTGCACTGCTTAGCATCACTGCAATCAAAAGAGTAAGTAATTTTTTCATGTGATTTTTTTGGTCTTCAAATTTACATAATTGCCTTCAACCTCCAAGCACCTTGAGCATTGCCTCGGCTTTTAAACGACATTCTTCGTATTCCTCCCGGGAGGTACTCATGTCTGTAATGGCGGATCCTGCCGAAAAGGAGAGATCACCTGTTTTTTGGTTGTAGAGGATGCTGCGGATTGCCACCAGGGAATCAAAATCGCCTCCGGGTGCAAAACAGGCGATGCTTCCTGAGTACAAATTTCTAGGTGCAGTTTCTGTGGATGCAATCAGCTCAAGCACTCTTTTCTTGGGTATCCCTGTCATAGATGCCATCGGAAAAGTGGCATCAAAAACCGAAACGGGATTTACTTCCTCAGCTACCTCACAAGTTATCATGCTCTCCATCTGATGGACCTGTCTGTAAGTTTCGGTATGACAGAGTTTTTCTACAAACACAGATCCTTTGCATGCTATCTTACTCAGATCATTTCGTGCCAGATCTGTTACCATGATATTTTCTTTTCGCTCTTTCAGATTTTCTTTCAGATAAGCAAGATTGGCATTGTCTGTGTTTTTATCAGAACTCCTTGGGGCAGTTCCTTTCATGGGATGTGTACTTATTTTTTGCCCTTCTTTTTTGAGGAAGCGTTCCGGGCTTGAGCCCAGGCAATAACTATCGCCCCATTTGTAAAAAACTGCATGAGGTGCCTCAGAGATTTTATTCAGAGAGAGAAAAGTTTGAAGAGGATGAATAGAACCTTTACCCGATACATGCATACACAGATTAAGTTCATAGGTATCCCCCCTGAGGATGTGTTGAAAAATTTTTTTAAACGACTCATTGTAGGTATCCCAATCAGGGAAATGACAGCCTCCGATGCTATTATTATTTATTGCTTCAGTGGGAAGATCATGCATCAAAGGCATGTCGCCCTGAAGCAGGATGCAATCTTTTCCTTTTCCACCAATCACAGTGATTGGTTCTACAATCATATAGGCCGGAAAATACAGATCTTGAAACTGTTCGGATGAAGGATGCGGGTGAGGATTGTTCCACTCAAAACAAAAATGTCCAAAGAGCCATCTTTGTTTATTGCGGTTGAAAAAATCTTCCAGCTCTTTTTTGTTACCTGCCCTTATGCATGATTTTACACCCATGGCAAGGAGCCAGTCATATCCCAACTTTTTTCCATGATCATGTCCGTTTGAAGTGAATAGACAAAAGAAATCATGGGTGAGATATTGCTTCAGTAAATGGGATGGTATTTCTTCGATAGCCATCAGAGTTCCTTGCGAAGGCGTGCCACCGGAAGATTCAGTTGCTCCCTGTATTTGGCAACTGTACGACGCGCAATATTGTAACCGTTTTCTTTGAGTATTTCGCAGAGTTTTTCGTCTGTGAGTGGCTTGCGTTTGTTCTCTGCACTGATGTGTTCCTGTAATATTTTTTTTACCTCTTTGGTGGACACCTCTTCACCTGCATCCGTACTGAGAGATTCAGAAAACAAACTCTTGATCAGCAGGGTTCCAAAAGCAGTTTGCACATACTTGCTGTTGGCAACCCTGGAAACAGTAGATATATCAAGATTCACACGCTCGGCAATATCTTTCAGGATCATCGGCTTGAGTTTGGTTTCATCCCCACCGGTAAAAAATTCATACTGATATTCCATGATTGCCTGCATGGTCATCAGCAGGGTGTGCTGTCGTTGCTTGATGGCATCAATAAACCAGGAGGCTGCATCAATTTTTTGCTTCACAAACTGAACTGCTTCTTTCTTGTCCTTGCTTGCTAGTTTTGAATGTGCATAATCCTGCAACATTTCCTTATATGCCCTGCTCACGCGAAGTTCAGGTGCATTACGGGAGTTCAGCGTCAACTCCAGTCGCCCGTCATTTTCATAAATCATGAAGTCAGGTGTAATATGCTGAGAAGAGCGTTTGCCTTCTGCAACAGAATTGCCCGGTCTCGGATTGAGGTGAAGAATCTCGTCAATCACTTTTTTCAGCATCTCATCACTGAGGTTGAATTTTTTTTGAATTTTCTCGTAGTGTTTCTTGGAAAATTCTTCCATTTGCTGATTCACAATCGTGAGTGCAAGCTCCAATACCGGATGGTTTTGGGAATGCAGTGCGATTTTTCTACGCAACTGAATCTCCAGACACTCTTTGAGGTTGCGGGCTCCCACGCCGGGAGGATCAAAGGATTGAATTACTTTTAAAGCATCCAGCAAATCAAGTTCACCGGCCTGGATATTTTGAGAAAATGCAAGGTCGTCGCTCATGGAGAGCAGGTCGCGCACCAGGTAACCATTGTCATCAATGTTTCCAATAATTGTTAGGGCAAGCTGGTAATGATAATCGTCCATGGTAACC
>JBEICQ010000128.1:0-6499 GCA_040383885.1 Flavobacteriales bacterium
GAATGGCTGTTCGCGTTTCAGGCGCGCTCAACGGAAAAGGGCGTGCTCGAGCTTGGTCTATTCCGCAACCGCTGGCTGATCCTCTGCATGCTGATCGGGCTTGGCATGCAGGCGCTGGTCGTCTATCTGCCGGCGGCCAACATGATTTTTCACACCATGGGAAGTCCACAACCTTCAGATACCGCTAAACCAACCGGCGATTTTACCTGTAGGTACAACCTTACGGCTCGGTCTCGTTTCAATGCAGAATTCGCCAATGGTATTGCTTTCCAGAATGCAGGACAGGGTTTGAATATCAATTGTCCTAACAGCCCTGCAGCAGTCTCACAGAGATTTGTTGGAGCTATCTTTTTGGCACTTAATACTTCAAACCGTCAGAATATTATTGTAAACTGGACAGGCAGGATGCTTTCAACCATAGTATATGCTGACACGCTACCAGTAACTGGTCAAAGCAACCGAATTTTCAATGTGAAGTTACAGTACTCGCTCGATACTGCATTAGGTTATATAGATGTACTAGGTGACAATGCTTTTCTGTCTAATTTGAATGACACTACTTACCGACCAAACGGAGATTCTGCGGTATTTTCAAACCTGCTCCCATCGGATTGTGAAAATCAAGGAATGGTGTATTTGCGTTGGATGTATAACTCAGATGGAGTAGGACAAGGTGCTCGCCCCAAACTGGCAGTTGACGATATCCTTGTTACCTCTTCCCTGCTCACCGGTATGCCCGAAGCCAAGAGCCATGCCTCCTGGCAGGTATTTCCAAACCCCAACAATGGAGAGTTGCTTCAGTTCACCGAAACACTCCCCTTTGTGCAGGTATTCTCTGCCTCAGGCAGCAAGGTGGCCCAAGCCTCTAATACTCGCAATTTATCGCTGCAAGGCATGTCTCCCGGCCTCTACCTGCTGGTAGATCAAAACGGTGCATCCCGTCGTCTCATGATCAGATAAGGGATCTTGCTCTTCAAACGCTTTTGATAAAAGGAAAGCGGGGCACCTGCCCCGCTTTTTTATTTTGTATCTACCCGCCTTTCTGTGTTGTATATCATGTGTTCTCTCAACTCAAAACACGGAGCGCACTTAAACGACTGTTGCTCTATTATTTCACAAGTAGTTTTTTTCTCCAGCAGCTCATGTTTCCGGCAACATCCAGGCATTGTACAATCCAGCAGCCGGCAGGCAGCGATTCAGGCAAAGAGTAAATGTTTTCCTTGCCCTTGAGGTGCTGCACATGCACAATTTTTCCCTGTAGATTGACAAACTGCAAGGCATATAATTTCTCCGGATCCATGCCCTTCCAGTCAACCTGAAAGCTTCTGTTGGCAGGGTTGGGGAAAATCACCGCTTCTTCCTGCTCAGCAGGATTAAATGGAATACCCGTTGGATTGCACATTGCGGCATTGAGTTTTTCCCAAATACTGTTTAGCAGTGATATGGGTACTTCGTTTCCGCTTGTTTGATTGCCCATACGCAGGACCACCAGGCCCATACTTCTGCAGATACTTAAGAGCTGTCCGTTTTTTCCGACGGCGGCAAACATGTCTGCTGGTGCCTGTGGGCACATAAATCCGGGAATCACCAACTGAGAACCGGGTACCATGTAGGAAGCTTTTCCATTGAGCCACCATAAGTACCCATAGGATTTGTTCAGGTTTTGAGAAGTCCTTGTCATCGCGTTTACATATGAAGTGTCGTGAAGCAAGGTATCCTGGTTCCAGATGCAATGGTTTTGAATAAGCAAGCCGAATCTGGCCATGCTTCTGGGTTTGCTCACAAACACATTGTTGTATCCCTGAGTAATCCATGACCCCGTCATTCCCGTTGCATTTTTTAGTCTGGTTTGCGTATAAAGATTGTATGTCATATTGGTGGCATTATTCATGACCTCTTCCAGCAGGGTATAGGGAGCATTGTGGTAAGCCCAGCGATTGCCCGGGTTACTGATGCATTGCAGACAGGTATCCAGTGTGCAATGGTTGTCCGGCACGCCATCATCCAAACCGGAAGTCATGGTGAGTTGATGAATAATTTTGATTTTTCTTTCCTCTAAAAGGGAACAGCTTGTCCAGCCATTCCCTAAAATAGTTGAGCTGGTATCATTAAGCGACAAAAAATTTTCCTCAACAGCCTTCCCCACTAAAAAGGATGTGATGGTTTTTCCTGCCGATGCCCAGTACCAGGAACTGTCGGCAGTGAAGGTGCCAAAGTAATTTTCCAAAACAATTTTTCCATCCTTGAGCACAATAAATGCTTTTGTGTCCTGGCTCTCCAGGTATTGATAGAGTGAATCAATCTGATTGTTACACCATCCGAGGGAGGCAGGCGAAATCATGTCCCATGCACTGTTGTTGCCATTTGGTGGAAAATAAAGATTTTGCGAGCTAGCCCGCAGAGTGAGCAAAAAAGTTATTGCTGCAATCAGTTGGATTTTGATTTTCATCGTTGATGTTATTTCGGGTTTTATAGGATTCGGAGTATACAACCGGGGACAATCATAAAAAAATTGAGGTATGTCCTCTTTCTATTCTTTAATGTTTATGCCCCTCAATGTTATCTGCGAAGATAACAGGACTTTTTCGATTACTCAATTAAAATAGAATGATGTATTAGCTATTTTTTGCAGGATGAAAAATACAGCACTTTTTGTTCGTAGACAGAGACTTGAATTAAAAGGTATGAGGGCTCAAGTTTAGGGTGTTTTTTGAATGGCTTGGTATTAGGCAATTTGTCGTTTGTATTTTTAAAACATAACCGCTGTTTGAATATTAAAAAAGAGATGAACTGTATATGATTCCGATGGTGTAATTTTATCAGTGTCTTGTTTTGCTGATGGCAAGAAATTTATTACTGAGAAAATCATTCCAATTGACGAATATATTTTTGCATCAGAGGATGCTTACAAAAAATTATTCATCATAATGGGCAACTTGTATACATTTTGCAAGCAATTCAAAAGTCTACTGAAAACCAGCTTGTGCATAACGCGGAGGTACACATCTACAATTTTGTATCTGCAGAACATACAAGGACATATTCACTATTGCTTTAAAACAGAAACTTTATCTGCAGAAAAAAAATAACTTTGAAAATAAAATCATTCACTGATCAATACATGGATATAGCCATCATCGGAACCGGAAATGTAGGAGGCGCTTTAGCAGGAAACTGGGCCTCTAAAGGTCATCACATCTTTCTGGGTGTAAAAGACCGCAATCATTTTAAAGGGACGCATCTGTTGGATAATCCCAACACCACAGTTGCATCCATATCTGATGCCGTCTCTCAGGCTGAGGTTATTTTAATAGCGATTCCTCCAGCAGCAATTTTCGACATTCTTCCGGTCATGGGCGATGTCTCAGGAAAAGTAATCATTGATGCCACCAATGCAGTAAGACAATCACCTGAGCCATACCCTACCGTTTACCATTGTTTAGCCGACAGAACCAAAGCAGAACTTGTAAAATGCTTTAATACTACAGGATTCGAGAACATGATCAATCCCAATTACAAGGGGATGGGTATTGATATGTTTATGGCAGGAGACAGTGACATTGCGAAAAAAGCAGCAAGCCGACTGGCACTTGACGCAGGTTTTGCCGCTTGCTGGGATTTTGGACGGGCCGACAAAGTAGAACTGCTGGAGAAGTTTGCACTGTCGTGGATCAACCTCGCCATCATGCAAGGACATGGCAGAAATATGGCTTTTAAGGTTTTGAAAAGAGAATAAGAAGGGCGCGCCTGGTTTTCATTTTACATGAAATTCAGCTTGTAAAGTGATGGAAGAATCAAATGTGTGGGGAACGAACCGAGATTGGGGAGTATCGGCTTTTTCAGTATCAATCTAAAAATATCCTTTCCATATTGAAAATCGAAGGGTTTGTTTTTTGGTTGTTGAAGCTTTTGTTAACCCTGTTTTTTTCGTTGGATTGTTTTAAGTGGTTTTCCAATCGGTTGGGATTGAGGCTTAGGGTTAATCCAATTTGCACATAGGCCGAAGGCAGGGTTTTTTCTTGCAGGCTTTTCTGCTCCTGGGTAAGGGTGATGCTGTTGCCCAGTAAAAAACCGGCCTCGGTGTACCATTCCAATTGCATGTTTATTGTTCTGCTCCACGATAGGCCATTTTTAAGCGCTCCTGTTTGGAGGTTGATTTTTTGCCAGGTTATGGTGGTGTCGGCCATAGAAAAGGCTCTGCCCTGCAGCTTATAGAAATTGCCCTGAGGGCCCAGAATCCAGCTGAATCGGTTGTTTGCATTGGGTTTGTAGTTCAACGCTGCCACAACTGGCAGAATAAGGAGGTAGGAGATTTCCTCATTGATTTTGCCGAGGTAACCGATTATGGGAAGCATAAAAAATTGATTGTTAAACACCAAAGCTCCTCCACCGACAATAAAGGTGTTGTTGCTTCGGG
Source organism: Flavobacteriales bacterium (assembly GCA_040383885.1). GTDB lineage: Bacteria > Bacteroidota > Bacteroidia > UBA4408 > UBA4408 > JBEICQ01. Next base: position 4,418 of record JBEICQ010000128.1, read on the forward strand.
TTTGGTGGGTATGAATATACAGGCCCAATACCCCCGGAGGTGCATCTAAAAACCGCGTGGGGGCTGCATTTTCAAAGGCATACAGGCCGGTAATCGAGGTGCTTTTTGTGGATCCTTTGATGTATGTAAAACCCAAAAAGCCCGAGTACAAAGGCATGGGGGCAATTTGGGTAGAGGAGGAAAAGCGGGCTATGCCGGCAGAGGTCGTGAAAAATAAACCGCTGTATCGTATGGGTTTTTGCAGTGTGCCTAAGTGCAATCGGGCAAAGAGTGGAATGGTGGAGGAGATGGAGGTGGTGTACATCCCATATGTGTTGGTTTCGGGCGTAGATACCATGCCCGGATAGGCCGCTCCGGTTAAACCAAGACTGCCGGGGAATTTAATGTTCATCGAGGACGGAGGGTCCGCATAGAGGGTGTCTTTTGTTTGCTTCAGCATATCGCGCACGGTGGTGTTGAGTATGCAGTTTTTCAATTTGATGGATGAAAGAAAGGATTTGATTCCGGCCTCTGCCTCCTCTTTCGAAGGCTTGGGGTTGTTTTTGTTGTTGATCCACGAACTTACTTTGTCCCATTCCGGTGTGTTTTGGATGCCAACCAGAAATGGGTAATTCACTTGCCCGGGAAGCTGAAGGGCCGTTTCCATTTTCTTCCAGGTCCAAAAGGCCTGACCGCTGATGTTGTTTTTCGGGTTGTTTATTATTTTTAAGGTGGCATCCAGCTGGGCAATGCTGTTCTCGCCCCATTCTCCGCACCATACGGGGACATTGAGGTTTTGGGCCAGGGCGGTGTATTGGGCTAAGTTCTCTTCTATTTTGTTGCTGTAGAACCAGGTGTAAACATGAAAATGAAAGCACATGTTGGGGTCGGGCAAGGTGCTGAACATGCTGAAGTCTTTGGCGTAATTGTTCCCTTCCAATTGAATCATGTGGTTGGGGTCAACGGTTCGAATGCTTTTTATAATGTCTGTGTAGAGCTTCAGTAAATCAGCATCATGTTTCACATTGGGCTCGCCCAGCAAATCGTAGCCCGCAATTATTCCTCGGTTTTTGTACCTGTCTGCAATGGCTTTCCACAGTTGAACGGTACGCTCTTTAAGAGTTTCCGATTGCCAGAGGTGAACGGGGTCCGAGTCTTCGCAGAAAAAGTCGGCGGCTTGCCCTCCGGGTGCCGAGTGCAGGTCGAGTACGGCATAAACCCTGTAGTCTTCACACCATTTTAACATGCTGTCTATCCGATCCCAGCCGCTTTGTTTGTACACAAAGGGTATGGAGTCGTCTTCGAGTATGGTGTGGTTTAGGTTTACCCGAACAACATTAAACCCCTGCTCGGAAATTTTTTTGAGGTCTGCCCGGGTGATGTAGGTTTGGTATACAGAATCCCTGAAGTTTCGTGCCGCCGCCGGGCCCACCAGATCCTGAATGCCCTTGTACATGTCTTGCTCTGCTGTAAAGCCTCCGCCCCAAATCCATCCTTCCCACATAAGCCAGCCACCCAAATTAACCCCATTCAGTTTTATTACCTTGTTCTGCCCGTCCAACATTTGCTGACCCTCCCGGTGCACAAATGTGGTATTGCTCCAAGCTGCCTGCCCAAGAATTTTATGAGGCATAAGAATGAAGCCCATCATAACCAGTGCAGTTCCAATCCACTTTGACTCAATGCCCATCACGGTTCTGAATTGGTGCGTGTATGTCCTCCTGTTGCGCATCTGGTGGTTTGGGATGCTGGGTTGTTGCTCAAGTGTAATTTGTGTTCTTAAAGGTACAGATTCCAATAAATAGTGAAGCCATGGATTGACTATTGGCGGTGTTTTGTAAAGCAATAGCTTGACTGAATAGTTGGCTGCACACTGAAGTGCAATGCATGAAAAATCCGATAGATCAATTTGCGACCGAATGGATTGATGGCGACGAAGTGATGAATATGCTCAACATCAGCCGGAGGACTTTGCGCAATTATGGGAGTGGGGGATGATTCATTTCTTCAAGAATTGGCAAACGGAAATTCTATAATGTGATAGATGTAAAGCGAATGCTGAAATCAAAAAAGACAGATGAGAAATTAGAACAACCCACTGAA
>JBEICQ010000129.1:0-6473 GCA_040383885.1 Flavobacteriales bacterium
AGAATGAAAATAAGAAATCTCCTCATCCTTCTCTTTATTTTATGCTCCTGCAATTCCTTTGGCCAGAATATCTATGACAGCATCTTTGTTGGAAACAGATGGCGTACTTATATGACGCATCTCCCCGCAGGCTATGATCCAAATGCCGTTTATCCTATGGTTCTTGGGTTTCATGGGGGACAACAAGCCTCCACAAGTGCACAGGGCTGGAGCGTTTTTGCCTACCAGAGCCGACTTTCAGAGAAAGCAGACAGTGCAGGATTCATCATGGTGTATCCGGAGGGAGTGGTGTTTAATCAAAATCGTTCATGGAATGCCGGAAATTGCTGTCCGCCTGCCATGAATCAACAGGTGGACGATGTAGGTTTCATCAATCAGTTGTTGGATACTTTGTTTAACACCTTTCCCATAGACAGCAACCGCGTTTATGCCACCGGTTCTTCCAATGGCGGAATGCTTTGTTACCGACTGGCCTGTGAAATGAGTCATCGCCTTGCAGCCATCGCTACCAATGCCTGTACCCATATGTATCATCCCTGCAATCCACAAAACAGTATTCCCATCATCAGTTTTCATTCTCAACAAGATCCCATCGTATCCTATGACGGTGGATTGGGTGGTGCTCCTCCCTTAACAAGCATTTTGTTTCCTTCGCAAGACAGCACGCTGCAGGTATGGGCACAAAAAAACAATTGCCTTACAAGAGATACCCTGATCAATGGCCATGACACAAGCTATAGCTTTATTAAAATCCACAACTGTATATGTCAGGCAGAGATGCATCATTACGCCACCTCCGACGGAAGCCACAGCTGGCCCGGAGGAAATCCAAATAACAATCCTGTATCTATCCAATTGAGTGCTACTTACCTCTTATGGGATTTCTTTCAGAACTATACCCTGGGATGCACCGGTACCGGTATGCAAAAAACAAACACACAAAACCAGGTTTCAATCTATCCCAATCCCGCCGAAGAAAAAATTTACTTCAGCCTGCAAAAAGCAAATAGCTCTTTCCTTCTTTTCAATACGCTTGGCCAGGTACTCATGACCGGCACTACAGACGAGGCACTTGATATCACAAGGCTTCCGCGAGGTGTGTATCATCTCAGCATAGCACATGAAAAAGATTTTCATTCGCTCAGGTTTGTAAAGAAATAACCATAACAGAAATGTAGTTGTTAAAAATTAGCTTCCGGAATATAGCGACAGTATAAAACATATATAAAAAACTTCATGGGACAAGCTTATAGTTGTTTCATATTCATCGGGTGAAAGCCTCAGCATCTTTTTATAAATTCCTACCAAATGTCCTCGATGTATCAGGTTTAAGACTTATTGATTTCTTTGAACAAAACAAGAAAGGAAATCTTACTCTCTAAAAACATCTTCTTAAAAAAAGGTGCTTTGCATGGCACCCGGTAGTTATTTCCCTGATTTTCCCCGCAAGCGCATGATAAAGTCCTACACCAATGGAAAAATCCGATATTTATACACTTACAGACTTGGAACAAAAATTATATTGTCCGGGGCTGCCGGAATTTTAATCATGAAAGAAAACCTAAACCACAAGTACACAGCAAAAAAATGGTTTCTTGCAGGCATCTTCGCATTAAGCATACTTGGGGTATGGGTACATTACCTGTATGACTGGACGGGTAACTCCGAATTCCTCGGCTCAATTCTTCCGGTGAATGAAAGTATTTGGGAACACCTGAAACTAGGGTATTTATCGCTTGTATTGTTTTCCATTCCTGAATATTTTCAAATACGAAAACAGGTTCACAATTTTTTCCTTGCGAAGTTAACAGGGATTCTTGCCCTGGAAGTAAGCATCCTGCTCATTTTCTATACTTATACAGGAATCATTGGCAGAAACATATTTTACCTAGACATACTCTCCTATCTCGTGGGTGTAATGGCATGCCAATACTTAAGCTTTAGAATTTACAGTTATACATCATTGGGAGGATATGTAAACAGGATAAGTCTCTTCGCTTTTATTGCCATAGGAATTGTATTCGGCTTATACACTTACCGGCCGCCTCATGCAGGCATATTTTTAGATCACAAGAGCCAGACCTATGGAATTTATAAAGAGAAATAAAGAGTGTGCCAAACCATCATCGCGGTTTTGAAATATGATTTGTATCATCGGCAGCTTTTGAAAAAAAAGTGCATGATAGAATTCTATTCATCCCACCTGATATTCAGGTGATTTTTCTTCTTGAACCTTCAATCGTTATTATTATTTATCTATTTTTATTGCAAACAATACACAGAAATGCAAAAACATTATTGGCTTCTACTGGTCTTACTGACTTTTGTTACTTGCAAAAAAAAGAGTGCAGACATCACCGAGCCTCCTACCAAAGCAGACATCACCGGTTCTGTGAATCTCTATGATGAATCTACTTTGTCCATCAGCAATGCCGACATGAAAGTGAGCGTTATAGGAACCTCGCCTTTGATTTCGGCCACTACCGATGCAAATGGAAAATATACTTTGTCCTCCGTTCCCTTTGGAACCTACACGCTGATGTTCGAAAAAACAGGATATGGTACCTATATAAAGCCGGGCCTTGTGCATGCCACAGACGGTACTCCCACCATTCTTACCAATACGCCATCACTGGGCAAAAAATCAAGCACCGCCATCACCCAACTTACAGTCTCCCAGGACACCTCCGGTGTGGTGGTGGCAGCAAGCACGAATCCCGCAGGTTCCATGGGCAACACCAGATATATCAGGTATTTTTTATCTACATCATCGGCGGTAAGTAAAGACAACTATCAGTATGCCTCAGCAGGATTTGTTTCCCGCATAAATCCTTATCAAATTACCTTCGCACCCGGCAACCTGAGTGCTGCCGGATTTTCCGGTGGGCAAACTGTATTTATAAAAGTATATGGCGATGCTTTCTGGAGCAATGAATACAAGGATCCTTCCTCCGGAAAAAGTGTGTTTCCCAATTTGAATGAAAATGCAGCCAATGCAGTATCATTTATCATGCCTTAATATCCTCGGATAGATGGCAGGGCAAGAGGAAAAGAAACGACTTTCCTTTTTGAAACATCCTGATGATGTTTGTGTGTATCTACTCTTTCTGCGGTGAATCTTCCTCCCCGATATTAGTTGAATGGTGCCCTTCAGGAATTTTTTGAACATCGCGCAGCAGGTTTTGCGATATCATTTTTAAAATTTGTACGCTGCCGGCTTTTTCTTAAAATTAAATTGAAACCGTGTACATTTGATATCAATCATGCCCGGACATGCATGCGGATAAAAAAATCTCCTCACCCTTGGTAAAAATCACTTCCATCTTCATGACGACCTTATGCCTGGTCCTCATGGGCTGCCTTCAGCCGAATGAAAGCGCCCTTGCTGATGCACCTGCAGAAACTGAAAACACATCCGCGCACAAGGGTTTGCTCAAAGATACCACACACCGGCGGGCACCAAAGCATGATTCCATACAGCTTAAAAGAGGTGAAAGGAAGGCCATCAAAATAAAAGAAAATACTCCACCGGTAGAGATAAAAGCTGAAACGATTGGCGATGAAATACTGAATGGAAAAGTTCTCAAACAAACAATCATCCTTTCAAAAAAAACAGGGATGGAGCATCCGGATACACTCCAAAAATTGGCAGTTGAGGCTTACAAAAATCATGAACATCTTTTTCCAATAGCCATTGCAGATGATTTTGAAAATGGAAAATCAGTAGAGAAAATTGCCTTTCCTGAGTATTTGATTTTTGCATTTGAATTGTTTGAAAACAAAGCAGCTTCAAAAGCCTATGCCATCCAAAAAATAACTGTAAGAAGAGAGCGTAACGGAAAGCTAAACGCAGAATAAAGAAACTGAAAATCAAATTTCTTTGTATTTATCCGACAGATATTGCCTACATGAAAGGAATGTTAGAGATTTGTGCAATGAAAGGTATCAAGCCTCATACAAGCGGCAAACAAACAGACAAAAAACATGTAATGCTTCTTGCCCTGATGCTGCTTGTACAAACATGTGCCTGCGCACAAGATGAAAAAAAGAGAAAGGAGAAAATGAGTCCGATGCAATGCAAACCGGAAAGCGGCGTTTGCGAGAGGCCCGAAATAAAGGATTTTCAGGCACATACAGCTGTACCCAAACCGAAAGAAAAGGCAGTAAAAATCATTTACTTTACCGATCCGATTTGTTCCTCCTGCTGGGGAATTGAAGCACAACTCCGCAAATTAAAATTGGCATATGGCAGCAATTACATCATTGAATACAGAATGGGTGGATTACTTCCGGATTGGAATTACAATGTGGGAGGAATCAGCAAGCCATCGGATGTTGCTGCACATTGGGAGCAGGCATCTGCCTATTACGACATGCCGATAGATGGTAAAATATGGCTGGAAGATCCCCTGCATTCTTCCTATCCGCCTTCTATCGCATACAAGGCGGCACAAATGCAGAACAGTGAAAAAGCCAACAAATTTCTGCGCGAAATAAGAGAAATGGTTTTCCTCAGAAAAAAGAACATCACCAAATGGGAGCATCTGGAGGCCGCAGCAAAAAAAGCAGGGCTCAACATCAGGCAATTCAAAAATGATTACAATGGAAAAGCCAAAGCTCTTTTTGAGGAAGACTTACAACTAAGCAGAGCCATGGGGGTGAAAGGTTTTCCTACCCTGATCTTTACAAATACCAAGGGAAGCAAAGAAGTGATCTATGGCTCGGCTTCTTATCAGACTTATGAAACTGCCTTGCGCAAGGTGTTTCCGGCTGCTTCTAAAATCAATTATGATAAAAAATGGGAGGCATTATTCAGCGAGTATCATTCACTCACTGCAAAAGAATTTGCTGAGCTGAGCGAACTGCCCCGAAACGAGAGCGAAAAATTTCTAAACAAACTCAGTGCACTTGGACATCTGACCAAGATAACAGCAGGCAGTGGAGCCCTTTGGACACTTAATAAAACGCTTCACTCAGGAAATATAAGATAAGCATCCGCGTTAGGCAGTACCCCCCGTAATTCTTCTGCAATCATTCATGATTTACTTTTGGTTTGGTGCAACAGGCCTTTACTATGTACAAATAAAATATTGAGCATAAATCGACAAAATGCTATTTCTCTTTACAAAAATTCCTATAAAATTGCGGCCATACATTCAAAACACACAGCCTTGTCAATCAACATGAAAAAGCATTTTCATCAAAACTTCCGGACTTTAGCAGCCATCTGTTTATCCCTTTTCATTTCTGTTGCATCAGCACAGGCACCCGAAAAAATAAGTTACCAGGCTGTTGTTCGTAACAGCAATAATAGCATTGTATCAAATCAGGCGGTAGGCTTACGGGTGAGCATCCTTCAGGGGAATCCAAACGGGAATGCAGTTTTTGTTGAAACGCATGTTGCTGCCACAGATGCCAATGGCCTGGTAAGCATTGAGATTGGTGGTGGCAACCCAGTGTCATGGAGTATTGCCAACATCAACTGGGACAACGGTCCTTTCTTTATCAAGACAGAAACCGATCCTAACGGAGGAGACAATTACACCATCGTTAGCACACAAAAATTACTGAGCGTTCCGTATGCACTGCATGCAAAAAACATCAGCACCATGATTTCAACATCAGGAGATACGCTTTTCATCGGCAATCAGCATATGATTATTCCCGGTATTTCGGCTGCCAACAACAACCTGGGTGTACATTCATGCGGGGCAGACAGCATCCATAATCCTACGCTTACCTATGGAAGCCTGACCGACCAGGACGGAAATATTTACAAAACCATTGTGATAGGCACGCAGGAATGGATGGCAGAAAACCTCAAAGTGGCTTATTACCGAAACGGAGATCCCATACCGGAGGTAACTGACAATATGCAATGGGAAATTAACTATTCAGGTGCCTATTGCTTCATGAACAATGACAGTGCCTCTTCTGAATGTCCGTATGGCAGACTATATAATTGGTATGCTGCTGTTGATCCCCGCGGTATTTGTCCAACAGGCTGGCATGTTCCGAATGATGCAGAATGGACATTACTGGAAAACTACCTTGGTGGAAGTGCCTATGCCGGTGGTAAATTAAAAAGCACTGATCACCAGTATTGGGCAGTTCCCAACTTTGCGGATAACAGCACAGGTTTCTCTGCTGTTCCCAGTTCAAGACGCTCAGAGGCACAAGGCTTTTTCTACCCTTTTGGAGGAGAAGCCTACTTCTGGACCAGCACCGAAACAAATTTGTACTTTGCATTAAACAGAGCCCTCTCTTTTTCTCAGGTACTGGTATACAGATTTAACTACAGCAAAACCAACGGACACTCAATACGCTGTTTAAGGGATTGATCGCCATGAAATATTCATGCATGACAATTCTATTAAATTACACCACGCAACATAAGGTGTTTTCTCCTTGAAAAGGGACTGCTTCTGCCGACTCGTGTCCCGGAAGATGTGACACATTGTAGATGGTATGTA
>JBEICQ010000130.1:0-6449 GCA_040383885.1 Flavobacteriales bacterium
CATTGTACTTTCAGAGAATACAAACCCGAATTGATTGTTGCTTCGTTGGATGCAGATTTAAGAGTGAAAATGATTTTGTAATCACCGGCTTGAGAAGGAACTTTTACCTGCAGCAAAATCTGCTTTGCAGATGCCGGCAGGAGTTGATGTGTATCTGTAAAATCTGCTATACAAACATTGTTTTTGGTGATGCGGTAACCTGTATAAATACTGTCGTGCGGCAAGGGCAGTTTAAAAAGATAGGGATTTTCAATCCTGAGATTCAAGGGAAGCAAATTGCCTGCTTTGGCGATCATCTTGCGTTTTTCGGGTATCAATTTGATATTCATAAAAACAACAAAACGATTTTGCTTTTTCACATGTATCCAGCCATCCATTTTGGTAAAAACCGAATCACAATCAGGGCCTCTTCTTCCTGTAACAAACAGCACATCCCTGTAACGCACACTGTCCTGATAAGGCCAGAACTCAAACTGGTTGCGTCTTCCGGAAACAGTATTGAAGGAGATGGCTGTGCTTCCGGTATAAAACATGTAGCGCGCCGCTTTTTGGTAAGAATTATTAAAAACTACAGGTAGTTTACCGGCTTTTGACTGCAGTGCAGAAGCCCACTGCACAGAACCATGCCATTCATTTCTGGAACTGATCAGGCCGGAAGCGGAAGGCATCAGAAAAAAGCATTTCCCTGCGATGACAAGCACCATTGAAGGAATAAAAAAAATACGAATTCTACTCTGCATGGAGGGGTTCTTCTCCAAGCTGATGAGAGAGAGATAGATACCCGGAATCAGGGCGATGGCTGTCCAGTTTGCTTCAACATGTCCCTTGAAACTACTCAGCAGAAAGAAACCCAGTATGAAGCAAAAAACAAAAGCCAGAAAACGATCAAACTTACTTACAGAGAGGAGTCCTTTCCATGCAGATGAGAAAACAAACCAGCTGATAAAAGTACCCAGGAGCAAAAACTGAGCAAGGACATAATCACTCGTAAAATTCCACTGATAAGCAGACTGAGAACGCTCGAAAAAATGGTAAGCTATACTCGGAAACCCATGATTGTATTGCCAGATGAGATGGGGTGTAAAAAGCAGAAGTGAAATTGCTGAGACAAGGTAAAACCATGCATTAACAAGCAGGGAGGGATAGAATAACACGAGGCAAATCACCGGAAGAATACCATGGTATTTAGAATAAAGCATGCCGGTGATGGAGCATGCCAGCCATAAACTGCCGATGAAATCCTGTTTTTCGGTGAATCGTTTTGCAGCGACAAAAAACCAAAAACCAAAAAATAGCAAGGGCGTATCAGGAACAGCAAGAAAACCTGCCAGTAAATATGCAGGAACACACAAAAGCAAGAGCAGTTTATCATAGGATAACAAACTACTTTTCAGCCACAGGAATGCGGCACATAAAAAGAGAAACGAGAGCAGAAAGAAAAATCGAATACCGAAGGGATTGTTTCCCCAGATCAGGGTACCGGCCTTGATCCACCAGGCGACCATCGGCGGATGATCCAGATAGCCCCAGTCACATTGCTGCGAAAAAAGCCAGTAATACACCTCGTCATTCCAGGGTTCGCCGAATGATGCCTGTAAGAAACTAAGCAGCAGTATAAGTCCTCCCGACAGGTAGGCTATCCATTTCCAGTTCATGACATCAGAGGTGACTGAGATTAAAAAATGGTGCAGTCAGCATCTTGCCATCTTTTTTTGTATTACAGCCAGCCTGATGCAAGAACATCGGCAATGTGCATCACTTTCATGGGTTTACCGGCTGCCTTCATATACCCGTCAAGATGCATCAAACAGGGAGTATCAGTGGCTACGATGTATTCTACATTGGCATCAAGGGCATGCTGCACTTTTTGTTCGGCCATCGAGGTACTGATTGCCTCGTACTTTACAGAGAAAAAACCACCGAAACCACAACAGGTATCACTACATTGCATCTCCACAAGTTCAAGCCCTTTTACTTTTTCGAGCAAAGTGCGGGGCTCCTGACGCAAACCATACCCACCAAGGCTTACACAGGTATCCATAAACACAGCCCTACCTTCCAGTTGCGCGCCAATATTTGTGATCTTGAGCACATTTACAACAAAATCAGTAAACTCATAAATGTTCTTCTGGATCTGCTTGTATTCATTATGCAAAGCGGAATTGTGGAACAACTCACCGTATTGCTTTTTGATAAAATTAACGCAAGAAGCAGAAGGCACAACAATGTAGCGGTCGTTGAGAAACTCCTTAATAAATTTTTCACCTATCTCTTTGCCATCATCCCAGTTTCCGTTGTTGAATGCAGGATGACCACAACAGGTTTGTTCTGGATTATAGTTTACAGCACAGTTGAGGCTTTCCAGTACCTTCACCATGTTCCAGGCTGTTTCCGGAAAAAACTGATCGATGTAGCAGGGAATAAAAATGTCGACAATCATTGCTTTGTGCGTCTCAGGCAAATGTAAAATGACTTGTGGGTATTGTTTTCAGAAAGGCAGATGTTTTATTAACTACTTGTTAACATTCTGTTTGCTTTTCCGGGGGTAATCAATCCTCATTCATGGGCATGATATTATTTGCTGCTACCACTGCAAGGGCAGCATAAAACAGAAAAGAAACAGAGACGGTATCCAGAAAATTATTAAAAAACCCATGAAAAAAATAGGTGCAGATGGCCATCCCTGCACTTTGTGTAGAGCGGGAGAGAAAAGCCTTGTACATCCCTACCATGCAAATCAGTGCATACAAAAGCAAGGCAGGAATACCCATCTCGGAAGCATGAAGTAAATATTCGTTGTGGGCGGTACCTCCCCTTCCGTCTAAATGATTATTTGGATTGGTTACACTGATACGGGTCATGTCAGCACTGCGTTGAAAAGGCAAATAAGCAAACTGATAGGTAGCCGGACCAAATCCGAAAACCGGGTTGTACTCAATCATCCTGAGGGCACTTTTCCATCGGTTAATTCTTTCGGCATTGCTCTGGTCGGTGGTAATATTGGTGATGCTTCTGGCTTGTTCTACCACGCCTGCATACTTGGCATTGCTATCAGATTTATTAGCCTTAAAATTATTATAAAGGGTATCAGCTGACCAGAGGGTAAACATGCCCACCAAAAAAATAATTACCACCATCCATACATGTGAAAATCCCATGCGATAGTAATACATGACCAGAAATGAAAGCACAAGACTGATGTATGCAGCCCTGCAGTAACTGAGATAAAGCGCTCCCAGTAAGAAAAGAAAGAGCAAGAGGTGCATTGGTTTAGATCTAAAAAACCAGGGCAAGACCAAACAGATCACTGCTGCATATTGCGTATGGTCATGAAAAAATGGCCGGGCAGAAAATCCGGAAGCATCCTTGCTAAAATGAAAGAAGGAATGATGTATAAATACATAAAAAATGACAGGCAGGAAACCCAGCAGAAACCAGGTGCCTGTTTTGCGAAAAAAATCTTTATTACCAAGAATCTCATACAAAATCAAAAAGTAAAAAACCGATACAAAGGAGAAACGCAGAAGGGCCTGTTTGAAAGATACGAGGGGCATAGATGATTGAAAGCAGGTCACAAGCATCCAAAGCAGGTAAAGTAAAAAAAGTAAACTCAGTGGATGCTTAAAAATTTTTCTACTGATTTTCCCAAGAAGGAGCAGATGAAAAAACCTGAGCAAAAGAATAGCGGTAAGGGGTTCTGCAGGCAGATTGAGTACCATGCCACCCATGATATTTTTTTCGACCGAGCATGCGGCAAAAAAACCGAACAAACTCCAAAACCAGGTTGAGGTGTCAGCCCAGATGAATGCCAAAACAGACATTACACACAAACCCAATATGGCAAGCTCCGGCTTGCCCATGCCCATCAAAACAGCTGCAGATGAAATGACAAGCAGCGCACACGCAGGGATTAACTTTGAAGGTATGCGTTCAGATTTTTCCAACGGGCAGAGAGAACAAGCAAACCACATGTAAAACCCACAGCAGACAAAGTAAAGAGCAATACCCACTGCCAGCGCACGGGATAGGACTTTTTATCGGGCACATGAGCAGGTGAGATCAGATAAGACTGGTTAATTTTACCATTTAGGTTGAGCAAAGCCTGATACATGCTTTTTTCAACTTCAAATTTCTCGTTGACCAATGACTGCATAAGAATCAGACGATTGGCATTTTCCATCCTTTGATTCGATCGTTCCCGGCTGATTATTTTTTGCAATTCGGCAGAGAAAATAAGCATTTCGTTATAGTTTACGGGGCTTACATACACATTAAAAATCTCATTAACTCCGGGTATTGTTGAGACCAATTGAAGCAGACGCGACAGTTCATCGGTTTTGCTTTTGCTCTGGCGCTTAAGATTATCATAAGTATTCAACAGATTTTTTCTTACAATCCCGGCCTTGATCCGATCTCCTGATACCACCAGGTCGTTTGCTATCTTTGCTGCGAGCACAGGATCAACATCCAGTACCGAAACTGAAATGGAATTAAACTGCGTGCGCTCAATTTTTATTTTGCGGGCATATTCTTTACACAGGTGGTAATAGGCATCTGTTTGGGAGGCATCAATCCCGTAGTGATGCAGCAAGCGGTAGCGAGAAATGATGGTATCCCTGAGAATTGAAGAGTTCAGCATTTGCATGTGCTCATCAGTTTCTTTGTCGCTTCCAAACCGTAGGTCATAGTCAGCCGTGATGCGCGGACCGCTATTGGAGGGAGGGTAAATAATGGCTTCCGCTTTGTAGAGGGGACGAATAAACAGGGGACTGCTAAAAATTGCTGCAAGCAATGCCGCCAGGCAGGCGGACAAAAGTACAAGGCGTCGTTGTTTGAAAATGAGGCGCGCAGGCGACCATTGAGCTGCTTCCATGTTGGTGAAGGTATGGTTTTTGCAAAAATTAACCATCCCGCCTTGAATTGCCTGTCAGAAAGGCCTGATGAAACCAAGTAAAAGCACATAACAAAATGAATTTTAAGTTACTTTTGCCCACGGAAAAAACACCCTATGGCAGCAAAAACTGACGCTTACACGCATCCTGATTACTATTTTCTAGATGAATTGCTCACAGACGAACACAAACTCATCCGGGATACCGTAAGGGCCTGGGTAAAAAAAGAAGTATCCCCTATTGTAGAAGATGCCTGCCAGCAAGCCAAATTTCCAAAACAATGGATCAAAGGTCTCGCAGAGATTGGTGCTTTCGGCCCCTACATTCCCGCTCAATATGGAGGTCCGGGCCTTGACCAAATTTCTTATGGTATCATCATGCAGGAACTGGAAAGAGGCGATAGCGGACTGCGTTCCACTGCATCGGTGCAAAGCTCTCTGGTGATGTATCCCATCTATGCTTTCGGTTCTGAAGAACAGAAAATGAAATACCTTCCCAAACTGGCCAAGGGAGAACTTATGGGCTGTTTCGGGTTAACCGAACCTGACCATGGCTCAAATCCTTCAGGAATGATTACCAATTACAAAGACATGGGTGACCACTACCTGCTCAACGGTGCCAAGTTGTGGATTTCTAACTCACCCTTTGCAGATATTGCTGTTGTTTGGGCCAAAAACGAACAAGGCGTGATTCATGGACTCATTGTGGAAAGAGGCATGGAAGGATTCTCTACACCCGAAACACATGGCAAATGGAGTTTGAGGGCAAGTGCCACCGGAGAGCTGGTGTTCGACAATGTAAAGGTCCCCAAAGAAAATCTTCTTCCCAATGTAAAAGGCTTAAAAGGCCCCCTCAGTTGTTTGAACAGCGCACGCTATGGCATCGCCTGGGGTGCTCTGGGTGCTGGAATGGATTGTTACGATTCTGCCCTGCGCTATTCCAAGGAGCGCATCCAGTTTGGCAAACCCATTGCAGCCTTTCAGCTGACCCAGAAAAAACTTGCCGAAATGATTACCGAGCTCACCAAGGCACAGTTGATGGTTTGGCGCCTGGGTGTGTTGAAAAATGAAAACCGTGCCACCCCGCAACAAATCTCCATGGCCAAGCGAAACAGTGTGCATACGGCACTCACCATTGCAAGAGAAGCAAGACAGATTCATGGAGGCATGGGAATTACAGGAGAATATCCTATCATGCGTCACATGATGAACCTCGAATCGGTTATCACCTATGAGGGAACGCATGATATTCACCTGCTCATTACCGGTTACGATATCACCGGTATCTCCGCATTCGAATAATAAATTGAAGCATACTGATTCCCCCGGTATGCAAAATTTAAAGATGGCTGATGGCATGTGATCAGCCCATAGAAAACGAACAAACACCATCCTCCTTTTGAACGAAAGTCAGGGTGTAAAATTGCAAGCATGAAAATTATTGAAATCACTTCCCGCATTACTGAATACCCAGGCATACATGATCTGGTAAAAGAAGACAGGGAATTGCTTGAACATGCCATCCGGGCATCTAAAATGGCCTATGCCCCCTATTCAA
>JBEICQ010000131.1:0-6440 GCA_040383885.1 Flavobacteriales bacterium
GTGTTTTTTGCCCATTAGGTGGCAAAAATACCATCATTTCTCTTTGCATGAATGGGAATGAAAAAAGCCTTTAAAAAAATCTGCAAAGAGTGTTTTTCAGCGGTTGATCACCAACTTTAAAAACCGGACTGTACTCCTATCCCGGCCATACAGTTCAATCATATACATACCAGAAGGCAGCCAGGAAACATCCATGCCATCCTGAGAAATCTTCAGGCCTTGTTGCATCAACTTTCCTGAGACATCGCGCAGGGTAACAAGGTATTCATCGGAATTTACAAGATTGTTCATAAAGACCCGGTCAGAGGCAGGATTGGGCCAGAGAAAAAGGGTTTGTTCATCTGAAAAGTTCGAAACTCCTTGGGGAGGAACCGGAATCTCAAGCCAAAACCGATCGTTTTCCGAATCCCGCAGAAGGTCCAGAGATATGGGAATTCCTGAAATGAGTGGCTGGTTGTACTGCCCTTTTTTATCTTTTAACCAAATTCCGGTTTCAGGCAGGTTGAACAGGTTTAGGAGCAAGGCGTAGTTTCCATCTTCCTTTACCTGCAAAAAAAGCGGGAGCATCAAGTTCTCCTGAGTATCACTGAAAGGCGCAATCGAGCAGACTTCACCGTGTTTGTAAACACCAATACCGGGAGCATCAGATTGGGTATTGGGCATTCTTGTTGCCTGCGAAGCTGCACTTGAATCGCCGGCTCCATCATGAAATAATACAAGGCATTCATCACTTCCTTTTGCGCCGGATAGTTTCATTTTGAGTGCGGGAAACATCATTGGATTTGCATCGCGTAAGAGCACTCTCTGCGCAGATGATTTCACCGTTTCGGTAATCGTAAGCACAGGGTTAACTGAATTGGCTTTTACCCAAAATCCCTGATGAGAAGCCAGCAAGTTTGATCCTCCATTGATGCCCATTCCGCTGCCTCCCTGGTAAACAGAATAGTTTCCGACATCTGCATTGTATGCATAAATAAATGGAGAGATACCTGTTTTTGTCCATGCGGGGGAATCCCAGTCAACCACCGAACAATAGGGATTGGCAACCAGGTTCCAGCCATCGGCATCAGGGATGGCAGATGGCAGAGAGGAGGTGTAGGTAACAGGCAAATTAAAATTTCCGGTGACTGCTGTTCCGCTTACATCCAGAAGAATATCTGAGGTGGTTTGCGCGCCATTGCCCAGATAGACCATATAACCCTTGCCGGGTGAGGGAATTTCGGATGCTGATGAAGGTGGTGTGTAACCATTGCCAAGCATTCCGGATACTGTTTCATTGTAACTGTAAACAGAGATAAAAGGAGGAAAAGTTTGTCCGCTTGCCCCGCCAAAGCCTGAAGTAGGAAAGTCATCCTGCCATTGGGAGATGGGAGCTCCGTTTAAAGGATTTCCAAGTGTTGCCCATCCTGTTTTTCCTCCCGGTGCGAGGCGTTGAGAAATCAGTGTTCCACTGATGGCTCCTGTTCCTGTTACAGGAGCAATGCGCGCTGTTTGTGTACTCCCTGAAATCAGTTTTAGAAAACCTCCTGTGTTTAGTGTACCATTGCTTAATGTAAGTACCTCTATTAAGTTGAGTGTATCGCCCAGGCTGACTGAGCCACTTGCTGTGGTTCTGTTGAGGGTGAGAGAGAGGAGACTTTTTGTTTGTGCATTTGTAGGATCCATAAACAAGGTACCTGCATTGCCTGCACCATTCAGAATAAGCGATGATGTTGCGCTGCCGGTGATGCGTCCGGTGCCTGATATTGCTCCATTGATGGTGAGGGAAAAGCCATTGAGGCTGAGGCCCGGATTGCTGCCATTGATAAGCAGATTATTGCAGGATGCATTCGCAGTCAGTTGAGGAAGAAAAGGCGTACCGGAGGGAATCGTTACACTTGTAGTGGCAGTGGGGATACCGCCGCACCAGTTGGAGGCTGTTTGCCAATTGCTGCTGCTGCCGAGCCATGACCCCGTTGCATTGATTGCAATATTACTCCCGTTATCGGTGGTTTGAGGTGATGCGGGCGCACCGGCATTTACCCTGACGCGATAGCCTGTTCCGGTGGTTGTAGCCGCAGAAATACTACCATTGATAGTGCCTGAAAAATAACCGTTAGGTGTTCCTGCAAGAGTTCCTAAGGAAACCGGTGCAGCAAAACTGCCGGATGCATTGGAGAGCTGAGCCGTAAAATTATTGCCTGTAGTGAACAATCCCAGGGCCTGGAACGGCACTGTAATATTGCTTCCGGCACATGGGCTTGTCAGTGTGGGGGCACCGGTTACAATACGATTAATACATTCTCCCAGACCGAAACCGGCACCTGAAGAAGCAGCAAAACCCGAATTAAATCTGCCTCTTATCAAAACACCACCCGCAGGATAGCTGCCTCTTACGGACAAGGTTGATATTTCGGTATTTGTGGTACCATTCGCAAATGGAGTACTTGCATTGATATTGGATATGCTTCCGTTGGATTTGTATATCAGTGCCGATGTACCGGCTGTTTTTCCTGTAACAGCGTTATAGCCGTTTGCTTCGTCAGTGGAAAGATAGAGCGTAAGGTTGTAGGTTCCGGAAAGATTGTTGTTTGTTGGCTGCACCTGAAATGTCTTGGAAGCAAGAAAGTTTCCGGCGCCCTGGGAGTAATACTCATTGGCAGAGTTTCCTGCACGGTTGATGCTTACAGAGGTGCAGCCATAATCATGTGCCGTGAGGTTTGTGATGCGTGCAAGAATTTTTCCGGCAGATGAGAGATAAACATTGTCGGCGAATGGACCGAGATACAAACTCGCACCGGCATTGATGTCTGTTTCAATGGCAGGCAGTGGATTACCGGTTAGCACCACATCGTCAATGGTCAATGGTGTGGTGCCATCAGAGTTGTCATTTCGCCAGCGCCAGACAAGATAAAGTACCGGCAAGTTATTGCATACTTCCGGCAAGGTGATACTGAATCCGGTAAGCGTGGGAAAACTGTAAAAGCCTGCGGCGCCATTGGTAAAAGTATTGGTCGATTCTCCGGGACCAAATAAAGATGTAAGTGCGCCAGTGGGCGTGGTAGCGTAATAAAGGGCTCCAAAATCATATACAGTGTTAGAGAATACCTCACCACTGCATTTGAAGTTAAAGGTGAGTGTTAAGTTACCCAGACCCGTAGTATTTATTGCCGGTGAATACAACAGGGTATTCATAGTGGATGTAACTGTGTAGGTAAAAGGTAAGGTTGTTGTGTTGTTTGTGATGTAGGCAGATTTTGTTCCATTCATCCCTGCATTCACTCCGATGACCCATGTATTGGCCGTTCCGGTGGTTGTTCTGGCCGTCCATCCGGAAGATAAAGCCCCTGAAGAAAGGGATTCAAAATTTTGATTGATGAGTGTTACTGCTGCACCTGCTGTAGGAAAATTATCGTTGTCGTTTATACTTACCACATGTGGACTTGTTGGAGCGGTTACAAAACCATTGGGATCCGAGATCAGCAATTGAAATTGTTCTGTATTTTCTATGCTGTTGTCATCAAATATGCGGACTAAAATATGCTGAGAGGTGCTGCTTCCGGCGGGGAATAAAAGGGAGGCAGTCAGCAATTGAAAATCGGCTGGAGTGTTTGCAGTAAGTGCCAGCGCTGATACATTGATGTTGATATTTGTTGCAGGTGAAGCCGCTAATGAAACCGGAATCTGAATATCCCGGTACTTGCGACAATCAATGTTTCCGTCTACAGGAGATTCGGTAAACGAAGAAGAGGACTGGTTAAAAAACACACTGTTGCGGTCATCAATGCTGATATTATCAAGGTAAATATTGTTGCCATTTCGGTTGCTTACCCGAAATCGCAAACGAATGGTGGAACCAATAAAAGATGCCAGTGAAATTTTTTCTGTCCTCCAGGCAGTTGCCTGCAAGGGTTTCCAATCGCCCGGTTGGTCAGCCGCTACTGTACGCAGGTCGTTATTTCCGGTTCCGTTGCCTGATTTGCTGTAGAGGAGGGTGCTGTAGGTATTTCCACAATCTGTAGAGACCTCAACGATAAGATCTTCGAATGCAGTTGACGAACGCCTTGCGTAAGCCAGATCAAAATAAAGTGAGACCTGCGGATTCGCACCACTCAGGTTGA
This sequence comes from Flavobacteriales bacterium, assembly GCA_040383885.1. Lineage (GTDB taxonomy): Bacteria > Bacteroidota > Bacteroidia > UBA4408 > UBA4408 > JBEICQ01. Next base: position 4,101 of record JBEICQ010000131.1, read on the forward strand.
TGAGGGGTGAAATCAGATCATCTGTTTCTCCTGCCTGAGCTACTGTGTATTGAAAATGATAATTGAAAGCAGTGCCGGTAGGTAATCCGGAAGCGCCTGTGATGCCTGTTTGTCGGCGCCATGTGTAGCAATCGTTGTTGTTGTTTAACAGATTCCAGTTGGCAGCAGGGAATGCCATGCTTTCGAAATTCTCTGTAAAGGGAATTGCTTGTCCGGATGTGATTGTAAATGTATTGGTAAGGGTATCTTCTGCATTATTCACATCATTCTGGTTGTTGGGAAGGGAAGTGTAAACGGTGTAGGTATGATTTCCGGGGCTTGAAGTAAACGCCGGTAAACTGACTAAAAATTCGGCTCCTGCCGCGACAGATCCACTAAAGGTTTGCAATTGAAATGCTGCATTATCAAGTCTGAAATGAATATTGAGTGAGGTAAGTGTGGCACTTCCCATATTTTTAATCTTTACCTGAGGAGTGATGTTTGTACCCTGGCAATAATCCAATATGGGACTGGGTAATTGAACAACCTGTGCGTCGGCTGCAACAGGGGGAAGGCAGGCATCAGAACTCAGTAAACTTGCTCTTCGGGGACTTGAAGTGAGCACCGTTCTCATCCTGGTGGTTTGGTCGCGGGTGAAAATGTTCAGACAGGCATCATTTGAATAATCCATGTAATTCTCAAACATTTCATCAGCCGTACCACATGCATTGGGTTTGGGGTGACTGGAGCATCCGCTGTTTGAGGTTTGGTGCGTTGGGGTATCTCCGCAAAAATCATCTCCACAGGTGGCATCGCCCCAGATGTGACGAAGCCCGAGCCAATGCCCTACTTCGTGTGTCATGGTTTTGCCAAGATTGTAAGGTGGTGTGGTATTAATTCGTCCGAAAGAGGAAAATTGAACTACTAATCCGTCCGTGTTTGCTGCTCCCTGGTTACAGGCAAAACCGGTGAGACCGGAACTATTGGGAAATTGGGCATATCCTAAAAGAGAACTTCCAAGATTCATGCACCACAAGTTGCAATAGCGGTTGGGATCCCAACTTGTTGCCGGTTTAATTGTGCTGTTAATGTAGCTGGTATTGGTGTATGGAGGTGCAAAGAAACCGGCAGTATTTCTGTTAACCCGATTGATACCATTGGTGGGATTTCCGTTCGGGTCTCTTTGGGCTAAACAGAAACGAATGCGTGTATCTACACCATCCGGATGATTGTTGAAACCTGCACCAAATCTGCCGAAATCTTCATTCAATACTGTGATTTGTGAGATGGCCTGGGCATCGGAAATATTTGATCCTGTACCGATTGCTTCTCCGTTGTTTATCACATGAATGACAACAGGAATAGTAAGGATGTCATTGCTGAGTGACTTACCGGTCTGCGCATGTATTCTTTCTGAGACAAAGTGCTCAAAATCTTCCAGTGTTCCCATTTCCTTGTGCCTGAGTCGCAACAAGGAATCTTCCTCCATGGTGATACAGCGTTTTTGAGCCTGTGAAGTCCCTGCAATGAAAAGAAGCATTGCAAAAACCCATTGTATTTTCTTCCTGCACATGTTCTGTTATTAATGACAATTAATATGACCAACAAGATATAAAAAGGTTCAGCATTTATCCGAAAAAGGCAAGGTGTTTTCGACGAAAAGTATGCCTTATCGGGTAAGAAAAAACAAAAGGAAAATCAGTTGTAGATGAGTTGTTCTCCTCCGGCATGGATGACCAACCTGTGTTCTTGCCCTGTGGTGAGGTGACCAATAACCCTGGCGACTATATGGTTTTCTTTTGCCATTGCAATCAGTTGCGGAGCAAGGTTTTCGTCAACCATCACTTCCAGTCTGTGACCCATGTTAAACACGCGATACATTTCGTGCGAGGGGGTTTGTGATTGCTTTTGGATGAGCGAAAAAAGAGGATTTATTGGAAACATATCCTCTTTGATCACCTGGATTCCGGGGGGAAGAAAATGTAGAATTTTGGTTTGTCCACCACCGGAACAATGAATCATTCCTTTGATTCGCGATCCGAATTCTCTGGTCATCTGCACCGCGAGGGGCAGGTAGGTTCTTGTGGGTGAAAGCACCGCTTTACCTACTGATGTGCTACCTTTTCCTGCGAAAGGATGATCATATTCCAAAGAATCGTTTACGAGTGAAGAACCGGAATAAACTACCTCTTCCGACAGTTGTCCGTCGAATGTTTCGGGATATTTTTTTTTGTAAATCCCGGAAAAAACATCATGTCTTGCAGAAGTAAGGCCATTGCTGCCAATTCCTGCATTGTAAGCAGATTCCCATTGGGCCATGCCATCACTTTCAAATGCTACAATGACCTGTCCGGGTGCCCA
>JBEICQ010000132.1:0-6389 GCA_040383885.1 Flavobacteriales bacterium
AGAAGAGAACATGACTACCTGGTTTGCAGGTGCACTGATCGATCCCTCTTCACGCTCACTTTCCCTGATGCTTTACCCGGGAAAAAACGATAAAAAAAACCTTCCTTTTCTTAAAACTTTTTTCAACCTCGAAACCGGTTTTGACACCCTTCGTTTGGCGCTTTATCCTGTGGCTTACGACAACGGTGAATTGCAACTTTCCGGTGATGCCTCCATCAAAAACCTTAGGGCACACCATTGGCGAATAGCTCCTGAAGATGTGCGGGTAGAAAAAGCATCACTCTTTTTTGTGGCCCGCCTGGGCAGCCGTACACTGAGCATAGACAGCCTGAGCAGATTTGCCATTAACCAACTTGAATTTTCTCCCTACCTCACCTACAGCAGCACCGGGCATTGGAAAACAGAGGGTGGACTCAGGATGAAAAAAGTAAACTGCAAGGATTTTTTCGCTTCACTGCCGGAGGGATTCTTCAGTGGCTTCAAAGGATTGAAAGCAAAAGGGAATCTTGCCTACAGTCTGGACTTTGCAATAGACGAATCAAACCTTGATTCCCTGCGATTCAATTCGTCTCTTCTTGCAGATCAGTTCAGGGTAGAGTCTTACGGACAAACCAATTTCTCCAAGATCAATGATGTATTTATACATACGGTTTATGAAAAAGGACAAGCAGTAGCCTCTTTTGAAGTGGGTCCGGGAAATCCCGATTACACGCCGCTGGACCAGATTTCCGGTTACCTGCAAAATGCAGTGCTCTGCTCAGAAGACGGAGATTTTTATTACCACAACGGATTCAATGAAAAAGCCTTCCGTAAATCCATCGCCACCAATATTCGCGAGAAAAAATTCAAGCGTGGAGGAAGTACTATCTCCATGCAATTGGTAAAGAATGTGTTTCTTACCCGCAACAAAACCATTTCGAGGAAACTGGAAGAAGCCCTTGCTGTTTGGCTGATTGAGAAACTTCGTTTGTGCAGCAAGGAACGCATGCTGGAAGTATATCTCAACATCATTGAATGGGGCCCCGGGGTGTATGGAATCTCACAGGCAGCCAGGTATTACTTCAATAAAAAACCGGCTGATCTTGGCTTATCAGAAAGCATTTACCTTGCCATGATCATTCCCAGACCCAAATGGTTTTACTGGAACTTTGATGAAACCGGTCGATTGAAACCATATACTGCTGATTATTTCCGGCTGATTGCAGGACATCTTATGCGGAGGGAAATCATTACAGAAGAGGAAAAAAACAATCTGATTCCGGAGGTGCAGCTTTCGGGCAAAGCCTACGAAAAATTAAAGATTGCCTCGCCGGATTCTTTGCCTGCGCTTATGGATGCTGAAGAGGGTATGGCGGAAGAAAACTGATGTCTTCGGCTTGTGATGGAACACACATAAGTTATCTGATTTAACAGAGCAGTTGTATCCGTACTTTTCAATTATGGCATGAGGGATGCAGCTTGTTCAGGCAAAAGAAGTTTTATATCTTGGTGACAACCTCTGGTGCTTCTCATGTTATTTTTAGAGAATCATTGCTCCATCATTTGATGAAGCTTTTTTTGAATGCAAACAGATGCATGAGGGCTGCACAACTTCATGTGGATTTTTGTTTAACTTTGAAATCCCTGATCCTATGCAATTAAAAAATCACTTCCTTTCTTTCTTCTTTGGTATTTGTTTCTCTCTGCCATTGCTGGCGCAGCAAAACAAAACCGGCTTTGCCGAAAACCGCAAGCAGTGGCCCTCCGCTGTTCAATATGCACTGGACATACCCGGTGGAAGAGTATTCCTTGAGAAGAATTCCTTTACCGTGGCGCTCCTCAACATGCAGGATGTGGAAGCTGTGCACGATGCCCATCATGAAGGAAAAATACCTACCGACATGCCCCGTCCGGGAGGCCATGCCTATAAACTCAATTTTGTGGGTGCCTCGGAGCGGGTGAGCATCTCTGCATCAGGCAAGCAGAAGAAGTACCATAATTATTTTATCGGAAACAACCAGTCTGCATGGGCATCATCCGTGGGATTGTACGATAAGGTTAGTTATTCAGGCTTGTACAAGGGTATCGACCTTCTCGCACATGCCGAAAATGGTTTCTTTGAGTATGATGTTCTGCTTGCACCTCATGCCGATTATCATTTGATTAAAATGCAATATACCGGGGCAGACAAGTTGGGCATCAGTGAGGAAGGACACCTGCAAATTGAAACTTCTGTGGGAACCGTAAGCGAACATATTCCGGAAGCCTATCAGTTGATAGATGGAAAAAAAGTAATGGTGAAATGCCGTTATGTATTGCAGGGAAACACAGTAAGTTTTGATTGTCCTGATGCCTACAACAAGAATTATGCGCTGGTAATAGATCCTGTGCTGGTGGCTGCTACCTATACAGGATCAACCGGTACCGCCATGGGATATGTTTCTACCAATGACAAGGAAGGCAACATTTATGCCACCGGAATCTGTTATGCACCCGGTTATCCAGTCACAGTGGGTGCATACAACAGTAATTTCCCGGGTGTATCCATCATCGTGGTTAACAAGATAGCTCCCTCCGGAACTGAATTCATCTATGCCACTTATCTCGGGGGAAGCAACCCAAGTGATTTTCCTCGCAACTCTCAGGTGGACAAGGATGGCAATCTGGTGTTGACCGGAATCACTTCCTCCTTTGATTTTCCTGTTACTACAGGTGCTTTTGATACCTCTTACACCATTCCCGGTGACCTGGAATATTTTATCTGTAAGTTTAATCCAAGCGGAACTGCCTTGCTTGCATCCACCTTTCTGGGAGGCTCGGGGATAGATGGATACAACGGTGTGTTGGCACAGACCACTACCGGAAGAGAAAGGGGCGAAATTGCATTTGACACCACCGGCAATATTTACATCTGCGGTTATACCTTTAGTTCTGATTTTCCTGTTACGCCCAATGCTTATGATACTTCATTTAACGGAGGTTCTCAGGATGGTTTTCTGGTGAAGTTCAATTCAGGATTGTCTTCGCTCTTATATGGAACCTATCTCGGAGGTTCGGCAGTAGATGCCTGTTATGGCATGCGCCTGAACGAGCAGGGAGAAATCTACCTGTGTGGAGCCACTCATAGTCAGGATTTTCCCACCACTCCGGGAAGTCATCATGCCACCTTTCAGGGAGATACCCTCGATGGATTCATCTTAAAATTATCCGGCAACGGCAGTGTGCTGCTGGCATCTACCTTTGTAGGAACCAATGGCAGCGACCAGGTTTGTTTCATCGACCTTGATGCTGCGGGTAAGCCTGTGGTGCTGGGACAATCCACCGCTCCCGAAAACATCACAGCGGGATGTTATGGTGTAGCCGGAAGTAACCAGTTTATCAGCAGGTACAATGCTTCACTTTCCCAGCGGGAATTCTATACCGTGTATGGCAACGGAACCAACACCAACCAATTTATTCCTACCGGTTTTATGTTAGATTATTGCGGCAACATATTTGTCTCGGGATGGAGTCAGGATATTTTTAATTTTCCGCTTTCTGCCAATGCATTTCAGGATAGCACCGACGGAAAAGATTTTCACCTGATGGTGTTGAGCCCGGATGCTGATTCACTTATTTACGCCACCTATTTTGGAGCCAATTATCCCATGTCTTATGGTGAGCATACCGATGGAGGTACATGTTTTTTTGATAAATCCGGACTCATCACCCATGTCATCTGTCAAAGTGCGCCCAACATGGTAACCACAGCGGGCGCCATCTCTGCGGTAAAAAATTCGCCCTCCTACGATATTGCGGTGTTTAAATTTGATTTTCAAACCACCGTTAATGCGGATATCCTGGTAAATCCTTCTACCACACTTTGCACGGGACTTCAGGTTACTTTTTCCAACACAGGCGATGCACAGGAATTGCTTTGGGATTTTGGGGATGGTTCTCCCGGTGATTCTATCTCTAACCCACAGCATACATACAACACAGTAGGAAACTATGAAGTAACACTGGTGGTAACAGATTCAAGCCGATGCAATGTAACTGATACGGCATCTGTGAATGTTACAGTTGTCAGTGGAATCATCAATTCCAATTTTCTTGGTACAGACACATTGTTTTGCGGCACATTTCAAACGATTACCCTCGATGCCGGTGCTGCATCCTCCTGGTTATGGAACAACGGACAGACCTCCCAAACATTGGTGGCAAACACTCCCGGAACCTACTCTGTGATTACCAATGGATCAACGTCTTGTCCCTCCCGCGACACCATTGTGATTGCGCTGGCGAGCCCACCCAATCTGGGAGAGGATACCACCCTTTGTGAAGGGAGCAATTACACACTCGATGCAGGAACAGCCGAAACTTATCTTTGGAATACCGGTCAAACCACCCAGAACCTCTCAGTTGATTCATCGGGCGTATATGTGGTGCGAACTACGCGTGCCAACTGTGTTTTCAGGGATACAGCAGTGCTTGCCTTCACACCGCTGCCTGCTGTTAATCTTGGTAATGACGCCGGAATTTGTCCAGGTGATTCCCTGGTGCTTGATGCCGGCAATCCCGGTGGTACTTATCTCTGGTCTACATCCGCTGCTACAAGAAGCATTCAGGTGGATACTGCCGGCGTGTATTTTGTAAAAGTAAACAACGGAAACTGCAGCAATTCAGATACCATCCGTATCACGGCCAATCCGGTTCCGGTACCCGAACTTGGCCCCGATCCTCTTATTTGTCCGGGCCAGAATTACCGCATAGATGCGGGCATTCCGGGTGCCAATTATTTATGGTCAACAAGTGAGACCGGCCAAAGCATACTGGTAAGCAATCCGGGGATTTACGCAGTGGCTGTGAACAACGGATTTTGCACAGGAAGAGATTCCTTGCAGGTGTTTGTAGATGCAGTACCATTGGTGGATCTTGGGAATGACACGGTGGTGAGTGTTCCATTTAGTATTACCCTTGATGCCGGAGTAGCTTCGCAATGGTTATGGAGCACGGGTGCGGAAACGCAAAAGATAGAGGTGCTTGCTGCTGATACCTATTTTGTAAAGGTATTCTCAATCATCGGATGCTTTACCAGCGATACCATCGTAATACGATTGGCAGAGCAGCAAGCAGACATCAATCGTCCGAATGTGTTTACGCCCAATGGCGACAACATCAACGACAATTTCAAAGTAAGTATTCGTAACATCCGTGAGTTACAGATTGAGATATACGATCGCTGGGGCAATTTGGTGAGTCGTTCGCAATTTTCGGGAATTCCATCAGACAGTACTGACTTTGCAGTTTGGGATGGGAGAGGGAAATCCGGACAAGCAGTAGACGATGGGGTCTATTATTATCTTTTGCAGGGCACAGGTTATGATGAGAAGATTTTATCATCTTCGGGATTTGTGCATCTGATGCAGCGTCGGTAAAAAACACCTGATTTTTTTTTGTGAGCATATAACTACCTCAAGTCATTCTCTCGTCCTCGTTTGCAAGGAGGATGCCTAAGATGAACTTTTGCAACGCTCAAGTTCGCTCGCAAAAACCTGCTATTTGTACCAATGATTGGATGAATCAGTAACAATGAACCTTCTCTCGTCCTCGTTTGCAACGAGGATGCCTTGAATGAGCGTTTGCAACGCTCAAGTTCGCTCACAAAAACCTGCTGTTTGTGCCAATGATTGGATGCATCAGTAACAATGAACCTATCTATCATGTTTCTACCTGAAGCCAAAGAGCAAGTGCAATAAATCAAATGAAAGCGGAAGTATAAATCATAACCCACCTCGTCCATGCCTTGACAAGTGAGATGTTTTATGCGGATAATGACAAGAGAAGTTGCCATAAAAAGCACTTTACAGATGGAGTTCATCTCATTTTCATACCTTTGAATACTGATGATGCATCAAGAACAGATACTTACTTTTTTAATCGAAAACAAAACCTTTTTTCGGGAGAGGTTTCATGTGGTTAGGATTGGGATTTTTGGCTCATTTGCCCGTAATGAACAAAACCTTAACAGCGATATTGACATTTTAATTGAATTAGAGAAAAATGCTCCTCATGTGTATGATTTAAAATGGGGTTTACGCGAGTTTCTAAAAAAACAATTTCAGCGCGAGGTGGATATTTGCAACCTAAAGCATATCAAGCCTTACGCAAAAGAATATGTTCTTAAAGATGTTATCTATGCCTGATCATCATCAACTCGCATTGATGGCAATTCTTGAGGCCATAGGAAAAATTGAGCGATTCAGTGCAGGTTTTTTTTCCTGGCAAGAACTTAAGCAAGATGAAAAAACATTTGATGCCTGTTTGATGAATTTTGTGATTATCGGTGAATCTGTTTTACGCATAGAAATTAGTTTTTTGGAATCTCACCCTGAAATGGAATGGCATAAAATTCGTGGATTCAGGAATCT
>JBEICQ010000133.1:0-6361 GCA_040383885.1 Flavobacteriales bacterium
ACAGATGAGCATGCGAAAATTCTCTTCTACATCAATCCCTTTAGCAAGGGTACTATTTTTAATCGCAAAGAGATTGAATCGTTCCTCAAGCAACTCAAACTCGAGGATACCCCTGCTTATTACCTCCCATGCACCCATGCAGCCATGATTCAGCGTATGCTTCGTAATCTCGCTTACGCATATGAAAAAATGGGATCCCCCGAAAAGAAACAAGAATTGGAACAGCTCATAGAAGTATTTAACTAAACTCCCCATCTTGATTACATGCAAATTCTGAGCAAGCACACGCCCCGATATATCGTCTTTGCAGGAGATATCATGATCTGCTTGCTGTCTATTGTTCTGGCCTATTTGCTTCGTTTCAATTTTAGAATCCCACTCCCTGATTATGCGATGATGCCCCTTGTTGTTGCCTTTGTCATGGCAGTAAAAGGCTTGGTTTTTATTCTCGGTCGTACCTTTTATTCTATGGTGAGGTACACAAACATGAATGATGCTTTCAGGCTGGTTGGGTATCTGTTTCTTTGTACTGTTATTTTTTCATTGATAAATCTTATAACTTATAGTTACAATAAGAGGTTCTACATCCCCTTTTCAATCATTATCATAGACTTCCTTTGTTCCTCATTTGCTCTGATCAGTGCAAGGGTATTTGTCAAATTTCTGTTTATTGAATTGAAAAATCCGAAAAGAGAAAAAACCAATGTACTTGTTATTGGTGCAGGTGAAACCGGCCTGATGTCGAAAAGAGCGCTTGAGCGCGATGCCGGAACCAAATACCGCATGGTGGCCTTTCTGGATTCAGATGCGAAAATCTACTCCCGAAAAATTGAAGGTGTTAAGGTATATCCCCTCACAGATATAGAAAGATTGCTTACTCAGAAGAAAGTCAGTTTGGTTATCCTTGCTATGCCTGAAATTACGCCAAGCATGCGAAAAGAAATCGCTGATAAATGCTTGTATTATGATGTAAAAATACTATCCGTGCCGCCTATACAGAGCTGGATTAACGGTGAGCTAAGCTTCAGACAAATTAGAAAAATCCGTATCGATGATTTGCTCGAGAGAGATCCCATCGTCCTTGACAAGGAAATTATAAGTGATCGCATTCGCGGGAAAATTGTATTGGTTACCGGCGCAGCAGGTTCTATCGGAAGTGAGCTGGTAAGACAACTCCTGCCTTATCGTCCGGGCCGATTGATTCTTTTGGACATGGCCGAATCTCCACTTTTTGAAGTCGAAATGGAACTGTCTGAGATGCATTTGTCTTTTCCGGTAGACCCGGTAATAGGAGACATCAGGAATGCGGTTAGAATGAAAAGATTGTTTGAGCATTTTACTCCCCAGGTCGTTTTTCATGCAGCTGCCTACAAGCATGTCCCCATGATGGAGGAGAACCCATCGGAAGCAGTGATAACCAATGTTCAGGGAACCAAAATTTTGGCAGATTTGGCAAACAATCATCAGGTGGAAACATTTGTTTTTATCTCCACTGACAAGGCGGTTAATCCAACAAATGTGATGGGCGCTACCAAGCGTGCAGCAGAAATGTATGTTCAATCACTCAGTGAACTATCCACAACGCGTTTTATAACAACACGCTTTGGAAATGTAATTGGCTCAAGCGGATCAGTAATTCCCAGGTTTCGCAGACAAATTGAAATGGGCGGGCCGGTTACAGTTACCCATCATGCCATTACCCGTTATTTTATGACCATTCCGGAGGCAGCTCAGCTGGTTTTGGAAGCAGGTGCCATGGGCAAAGGCGGCGAGATTTTTGTGTTTGACATGGGACAGCCGGTTAAAATAATTGACCTTGCCAGAAAGATGATCCGGCTATCCGGTCTTACCGTGGGGAAAGACATTGAAATTATCGAGTCAGGACTTAGACCCGGTGAAAAGTTGTACGAAGAATTGCTCTCCAATGCTGAAAATACCATCCCCACTCATCATGCTCAGATCCTCATCGCCAGAGTCGTTCCCAATTCTTTTGAACAGGTAAAAACAGCCGTAGGCAGGTTAACAGCCCTTGTTGATTCTCAGGATAATTTTGCTATCGTTGCTGAGCTTAAGACAATGATACCTGAGTTTGTGAGCAACAATTCGGTATTTTCGTCTCTCGATTAGTCGGCTCCTTATGAAAAAAATGTTCCCGAGAGCTAGGTTTTCCTTGTTTCTCATTTTTTTGTTTTTCCTCTTTATAAAGATACAAGCACAGCCATTTCAGGTATTTGTACAAGCCGATTCCTCCTTCTCAAATATTCCTGCCCTGCATTCAGGCGCTGTGATTCAATACCAGGGTAAAATCATTTTTGTGGGTGGACGCACGAATGGTCTGCACGGATTTCATCCCCCTCTGGCCTTTCCTACAAGCGGGCGAAATACCCAGATTCAGGTGTATGACCCGCTCACGAACACACTCTCAACAGGTGACCTCACCCAACTGGATGATTCGCTTTTCGAGCCTCTATCCGCTTCAAACATGCAGTTTATCCACCATGGTGATTTTCTCTATCTCATCGGGGGATATGGATGGCGCAACCAGACAAATGATTTTGTTACACATGACATCCTAATACGAATCTTTTTGCCGCAGATGCTCGATAGCATTGCAAGTGGCGGGAATTTGCTTCCTTGTTTCTCAACTCTCCATCAGCCGTTTTTCAAAGTATGCGGAGGACATGCAAAAAAAATTGGAGATGACTATTATCTTGTCTTTGGTCATTCTTTTGACGGTATATACAACCGGAACTCAACGCCCGGATTTTTTGTTCAGGAATATAAAAACCGCGTCCACAAATTCAATCTGGGCGGAAATGTAAGTATGGTGGTCATGAACCACACCGAAATGTATGACTCCCTGCTCTTTCACAGGAGAGACTACAACCTCATCACGCAGTTGTTCAGCCCCGGAGTCACCGGCTTCACAGCATTTAGTGGTGTGTTTAGAAGAGGTGTTAATTTGCCATTCTATTCGCCTGTAGAAATTCGTTCCGATGGTACATGGAACGAAGTTTCCTTTCAACAGCAATTTGCACATTATCATTCAGCAACAGCAAGCCTGTTTGATCCAAACAGTGGTTCACAGTTCAATCTCTTTTTTGGTGGTATGGCTTCTTTTGTGAAAAGAGGCAGTCAGTTGGTCTACGATTCCCTGGTTCCTTTTGTAAGTAGTATAAGTATGATGGCTCGTTCAGCTTCCGGTACATACGCGGAATGGCTGATGCCCGATACCATGCCGGGTTTGCTCGGGACGAATGCTTTTTTTCTACCCCTTCAAGGTCTTTCCTTGCTACAGGATGAAATTATTCCAATGGATCAACTCTCACCGGGCCTTCAGCAGATCGGCTGGATCATTGGAGGCATCGAATCGCCTGATCCGAATATTTCCCTGAGCGATCCAGGTATGACCTTTGCCAGTTCCAGAGTTTTTAGGGTATATATTAATAATCCTCTGGCAGGGAATGTATCAGAGTCAGGCAAAAAAAATCCTTCTTTTCACTGGCAAAATCCTGCCCAAGACCGGTTTGATTTCACTCTGTCCAATGCGCCCGAAGGTTCTGCGCGCCTCGAATTTAGTGATTTAAGCGGGAAGCGTATGTTCTTCCGAACCGTTCAATGTAAGTCAGGTTTCAATCGATTTTCTGAACAGATCAATGAACTACCCCCCGGAATTTATTTGCTTAACCTCACCATGCCGGGATTTACCTGCAAAGGCAAGGTATTTGCGATACATTGATTACACAAATCATTTCGTACTTTTGCATGGCTTTGGGGCCGTCCGGTTTTGACAGCATGACAGGTTATAGATAAGCACGCCGAGCATTGTGAAAGTGGCTCGTTAAACATAATTCTCAACCCTTTTAAACGGCGAATCTACTTACGCCTTGGCTGCCTGATTTTAGAAATCAGCCGCCTTTGTCCCTCCCGGAGCTCTCCTGCAGCGCCGGAACCGGGGCATGACAAATGCAGGATAACAGGATGATGTTACTAAATCCTGTGAACACTTAGTAACTAAGCCGGGAATTTGGCGAGGCCACCTGCCTTGTTCCGAACGAAAATCAATGTTGGTCTAAGCGTGTAGAAAGTTTATGAACTTTGTGTTTGGACGTGGGTTCGATTCCCACCGGCTCCACAAAATCACCCGGTAAACGGGTGATTTTTTTTGCATGTAGTAATGAAAAGAATAAGTCCTGAAATTGGATTTACTTTTTTCAAAGTGTTACATTTGGCAGAAATTGAAAAAGCATGATTCCGGTAAACACACCATTGCTTGCAGGGAATGAAAGAAAGTACATCAACGAGTGTTTAGACACCGGGTGGATTTCCAGCGAAGGTCCTTTCATCAAAAAATTTGAAGACTCCTTTGCCTCCAGGGTTGACAGGCAACATGGGATTGCGGTGAGTAACGGAAGCGTTGCCCTCGATGCAGCCATTCTCTGCCTCGAATTGCAGGCCGGTGACGAAGTGATTATGCCCACCTTCACCATCATCTCTTGTGCAGCAGCCATAGTAAGAGCAGGTGCTATTCCTGTTCCCGTTGATGCCGATCCATTAACATGGAACATGCAAGCATCTCTGGTTGAAAATGCCATTACGCCAAAAACCAAAGCAATCATGGTAGTGCATATCTATGGTTTGCCGGTTGACATGGATCCTATATTGGACATCTGCAAAAAACACCATTTGTTGTTGATTGAAGATGCAGCAGAAATGCATGGCCAAACATACAAGGGCAGACCCTGTGGAAGTTTTGGCGACATCAGCACCTTCAGTTTCTATCCAAACAAACACATTACTACCGGAGAGGGAGGAATGATAGTTACAGACAATTCGGTTTTTGCAGAAAAAGCAAGATCACTCAGAAATTTATGTTTTATCCCGGAAAAGCGTTTTGTACATCATGAACTAGGATACAACATGCGGATGACCAACTTACAGGCCGCACTGGGTCTTGCCCAGCTCGAACAACTCGATGGATTTGTAGAGAGAAAACGGAAAATGGGGGCCATTTATCAGGAGCGTTTGTCGGAAATCGGGCATCTATTTCAACTTCCCTTACCTTCTACTTCGTATGCTGACAACATCTATTGGGTTTTTGGCCTTATTGCCAGCACAGAAGAAATAGCACAGCAGGCAGTGGCTTTTTTGTCCTCCCGCCAGATTGGTACAAGACCATTCTTTTGGTGCATGCACGAGCAGCCTGTGTTTTTGAAGATGGGCTGGTACAAAGGCATGAAGTTACCCGTAAGTGAGAAAATGGCAAGGAATGGTTTTTACATTCCCAGCGGACTTGGATTAAAGGAAGAAGAAATACACCTGGTAGCAGATGCCTTGGTTGAATTTACAAAAGCAAAAGGATGAAGAATTTTGCAGAATATGCGGCTTATTATAACGCATTATACGAAGACAAAGATTACCACTCGGAAGCAAGGTATGTTTCTAAACTCCTTTCTGAACAGGGACATGATGTAAAAACAATACTAAATTTTGGATGCGGAACGGGAAAACATGATTTCCTGTTGGGAGAATCAGGTTATCAAATAACAGGGGCAGATCTCTCGGCAGACATGGTGAAGGAAGCATCGAAAAATACACCTGATCATTTAAAGGAGAAGGTGCATTTTATAAAGGGGGATTTTCGCTCTCTCAGACTAAACCAAAAATTTGATGCAGTAACCGCATTGTTTCATGTGATGAGTTACCAAAATACCAATGAGGAAGTGGGCTCAGCCATGGAAACAGCAAGAATACATCTTAATGAAGATGGCCTGTTTGTTTTTGATTTCTGGTACGGCCCGGGAGTGCTTTCAGATCCGCCTGTTGTGAGGGTAAAAAAAATCAATACCCCCCAAAAACATATTACCAGAATTGCTCAGCCTTTCATGCATGCCGACAGAAATATTGTTGATGTGAATTATGAACTTTTTGTTAGGGATAAGGCCGGCATGACAACAACTATCACTGAAATACACAGCATGAGATATTTTTTTATTCCTGAGTTGGATTTGATGCTCAAGCAGGCAAATTTTCAACTGATTCATGCTTATGAGTGGCTTACACATCATTCACCCCGTATTCAGGCATGGAATGCGATTGTTGTGGCAAAAGCAATTTGAAAAAATCAGCATGGGATTGTGCAATCCACTGTGTACTTATTATATCCAGTCTAAGATAAGATTAGTGCTTGATAAAAGTATTTTCTCATGCTGACATCATCATTACAGGTAACTGGAAAAAAGCACATTGTGTATTTGATGCAATGTTTGATTTCATGAATGGCATCCGTTTTTTGATGAGAGAGAATTGCTGATAAAATCATTACATTTGTTAACCATTGAAGGGAAATCAAATATGAGTG
>JBEICQ010000134.1:0-6280 GCA_040383885.1 Flavobacteriales bacterium
TTCATCCTGAGCCAGGATCAAACTCTTCATTGTAAATTTGAAATTTTCCTGGCCTGTAAAACTCATCAATGGAAATTGATGGATACCTTCAAGCTTGTGCTGACTTCAAAATATCAAAGAACTCTTTTCAATCTTTTGGCTGGCCTCCCGGCTGAGCCTCCCCAGTTTTTCGTTTGGGGCTGCAAATGTACGCAGAGTTTTTATTTCTGCAAGCCTTTTGAAAAATTTTTTTGAACTTTTTTTTGTTCGTCTTTTTCAGACCTCGAAGATACTGCAGGATTTCAAAATTTCAAGCCTTTCGACTGATTTTTTTTCTATCCTTTTTTTGCGCTCTCTTCTCGATTCTTCCTTCAAAAGGGGCTGCAAATGTACACAGGTTCTTTTTACGCGCAAGTGTTTTCAACAAGTTTGTCTTAATATTTTCTTAACGCTTTAACAATCAGCACTAAAAATTATGGTGTTCCCCTGCTGATCTGCACCACCTTTCCGTTAAAAAGCAAGCCTTCACCCTCCATCCAGTGGTATATGTACCTGCCAACCTCCCCTGCTTCCATGGAAGCTTCATAGCCCGGAAATGCCTCACGCAGCATCGGTGTATCCACCGAACCCAGGGCCAGGGCATTCACTTGAATCCCTTCTTCCTTCCACTCTTCAGCCAAACACTCAGCCAATATTGCCTGTGCTCCTTTGCCCGATGAATAAGCTGATAAACCCGCGAATTTCTGTGTTCCCTGAACCCCTCCTATTGATGTAATCAGCAGGACCTGCGGGGATTTCCCACCTTTTAACAAGGGAAATGCCCATTTGAGAATGGTAAAGCAAGAAATGACATTGCTGCGGTAGAGTCGCTCTACTTCTTCATCTTCCAAATCGATAAAGGAACCCTTTAAGAAGCCCGATCCATTGAGTAAAACTGCATCCAATACAAAGATGCCGGCGGACTCTGTGGCCAGTTGTAGTTTTTCAGTTAAATCTTTTCCCGCCAAATCTGCTTCAACCGCTATGTAGCGGGGATGGCCCCTAAATACTTCACCGGCTCGCCGCGCCAGGCCAATCACTCTCCACCCTCCTTCCAATAGAAGGCCGGTGGCGGAAAAGCCTACCCCGGAGCTGCTCCCTGTTACCAAAATGGTTTTCATTAGTTGCTCTCTATGATTTTAAACAATTCGTCGAGCTTGGGCGTGAGGATGATTTCTGTGCGACGGTTTTTCCTTCGTGCCTCGGCTGTTGACTCTTTGGCAACAGGCATGAACTCCCCGTGACCTGCGGGCATGAGTCTTTTCGCATCTATCTTAGAACTGCTGAGCAATATTCTAACAATGGCTGATGCCCTTAACACGCTCAAATCCCAGTTGTCCTTGATGGCTCCGCCGGAACTATTGTAAGGCACATTGTCTGTGTGGCCCTCTATGGTTACATTGATATCGGTGTTTTGCTCAAGCACATTGGCCAGCTTTTTGAGCGCCTCCTCACCTTTGCTGTCCACCTGTGTGCTGCCAGAGGCAAAAAGCAAACGCTCTTCCAAAGACACATACACCTTTCCGTTTTTGATACTTACTGTAAGTCCATTGTTTTCAAACTGCAAAAGCGCATCACTCACTTTCTTCTTCACGCTGTTTACCACAGAGTCCTTTTGCATTAGTATGCGGTTCATCTCTTTGAGTTGCCGTGCTCTCTCTTCGCTCTCAAGTCTGCTTGCACTCAATTCGGCCTCGGCTTTTTTCAGAGCCGATTCGCGGGTATTCAGGGTGGTTTCCAACTGCCGGAGATTGTCTTCCTTTTTTTGCAGGCGGTCCTGGGTGAGCTTTAAATCGCCACTCAGGCGGCTGTTCTCGCGAACACTCTCCTCTTCTACCCTGTTATTTTTATCGAGCAACATGTTGTAAGTCTCGTTGAGCTTTTCAAAATTTCGACTTAACATAGCCATGTGTTTTCCCTGAAGGGCCGTATCCTGTTCAAGTTCTTTTATTTTCTTTGAGGCCAGCCTCTGGCTATCTTCAAGCTCTTTATTTTTCTCCAACAATTCATTGCCTTCAGACCTGGCTTTCTTGAGGTCCTCTTCACAGGTCTGACGAGCGGCTTTGGCTTCCTCTAATAAACGGGCGGGTACACATGCCTGCATCATCAGCAGCATGGCAGGGATAATCCATTTTGTCTTTATCATATGTAGTGCAAATGTATGAATTCACCCTGGTCTGCAGATAGAATTAAGGTAACAGGAAAGGTCGGATTCCCTCGTATATTTTGTCCCATGTTAAATGGAATCCGGACAATCTACCTGTTTAATATTGAAGAAATATGAGAAATCAATTGGCAGGTCATTGTTTTGAAAAGGTCGGGAGCCAGCAAGGAATGATTCCCACTTTAAAATACTTACTTTTGCAGGCATGAAAGTAACCATTGACAATCAGTCGGGGTTTTGTTTCGGGGTGGTCTACGCCATTCAGATGGCCGAGGATGAATTAAACGAGAACGGAAAGCTCTACTGCCTTGGTGATATTGTCCACAACAACATGGAAGTTGAAAGACTTCAGAAGAAAGGACTTGTAATTATCCAACACCAGGATTTAGAAAATCTGCGCGATTGCAAGGTATTGATCCGTGCACATGGGGAACCCCCTTCTACCTATGAAATTGCACTACGCAACAATATTCAATTGATTGATGCCAGTTGCCCGGTGGTATTAAAATTACAACATCGTATCCGCGAAGGTTATGAGGAAAGCACAGAGGACAATGGTCAAATAGTTATTTATGGCCTCGAAGGACATGCAGAAGTAAACGGACTCAAAGGGCAGACCCAGGGAAATGCAATTGTGGTAATGAATGAAAAAGACCTGGATGCCATTGATTTTTCCAGACCCATTAAACTGTACACCCAAACAACCAAAAGTACCTCCGGTTTTCTCGCTATAAAAAAGGCGATCGAGGAAAGATTACATGCAAGTGGCAATCATGAACTGCTCTCTTTTGAAGCCAATGATACCCTCTGCAGACAGGTATCCAATCGCGAACCGCAACTTGAAAAATTTGCCTCCCTGCACGATGTGATTGTCTTCGTTGGTGGCAGGAAAAGCTCGAATGCCAAAATTCTGTTTGAAGCATGTCATAAAATCAATCCAAACACATACTTTATTTCTACCCCTGAAGAACTGGATTTTACTTTACTGGAAGGAGCTGAAAGTGTGGGAATTTGTGGCGCTACTTCAACGCCCATGTGGTTGATGGAACTGGTTGCCGACCGCATCAAGCAGCATAGCCTTCCTCTTCATGCCTGAGCAAAAGGTAAGCGGATTTACCTATATCCGTAATGGCTTTGAATATGGATATCCCTTCCTCCAATCCATCAAATCTTTGCTTCCTCTTGTTGACGAACTGGTTGTAGCTGTTGGCAAATCACACGACGGAACAGGAGATGCCATCAAAGCTTTGAACTCCGATAAAATTGTAATTATTGATACTTTGTGGGATGAAAACCTCAGGGAAGGTGGTAAAATTTTTGCCCAACAGGCAAATATCGCTTTGGATGCCATCAGTGGAGACATTGGGTTTCACTTGCAGGCAGACGAAGTATTGCATGAAAATGATTACAACAATATCAGAGAGGCCATCCATCAGCTGAGAAGCCATCCCCTTGCTGAAGGCATACTTTTTGATTTTCTGAATTTTTATGGTGGTTATCACTATACCGGCAGTACCAGAAAATGGCACCGGAAAGAAATACGGATCATCAAAAATTTACCCAATATCAGATCTTACCGTGACTCTCAGGGATTCCGGTATTATCCTTCTGTAAATGCCTTTTTAGAGGGACATCCCGGAAGAAAACTAAATGTACTATATCTTCCTGCCTCCGTCTATCATTACAGTTATGCAAGGGATCCTGCAACCATGCAGAAAAAAAACAATTACTTCAACTCTTTCTGGCACGACGATCATTGGCTTCGAAAAAACAATCCTACCTCAGCAAACTTTGATTACAACCGGGTAGATTTTGTGGTTCCTTTCAAGGGTTCGCATCCTGCACTTATGGAACCGCTGGTGAAAGCACAGCACTGGGAATTCTCGTTTGATCCATCAAAGAGTAAGTTCACTCCAAAAGGCAAAATCTTACATTGGGTTGAAAAAAAAACCGGCTGGCGAATTGGAGAATACAAAAACTACCGGATAGTAGGTACACTTAAAACAAGTTGATTTGCCGGTGCAAATCCAAAAATTCCTTGATCTCATTTTGCACCTTTTTAATCCAGGCACTTCCTGTGCTGAAAGGCAGTGACAAAAGCATGCCGTTGGGCCATGCATGCAGGAGGATGCCTCTTTCCGCAAAATGTTCCCTGATACCTGAAGCGGTTAGTTTGGGTGCGGTTTCCGGATTGGGATTTTTACATTCCATCCACAGTAAGGTTCCGGAGGCAACCATTCCCGAGATAGTGGGATGAGAGGTCATGCGTTTTGCAAATTGTGTATGCATGGCGCCCGTGATTTGAAGCGCCTGATGAATTTCTGTTGTCTGCAATGCCTGAATGCCTGCTTCTGCAACGGCATAAGCAAGCGGGCCGGGAGGGCTGTAAACATCAGAGCTAAAGTGATTCAGGCCAAGTGAATCGCCGATTGATTGAATACAGGAAACGCCGGCAAGTGGCAGTTGATTGGCATAGCCCGGTAACATGCAGGTAATATCAGGATGGTAAAGCTGGCCGGAGGAGGCAAACCAATCACCTGTTCTTCCGAACCCTGAATAACCCTCATCAGCAATGGAGATTACCCCCAGTTGCCTGCACATCAAAAGCAATTTATCAAGCAAGTTGCGGTCATAAAACCGCCATACATCTCCATTCAGGAGCAAAGGTTGATAAATGAATGCGAGCACATCGCCTCTACGCACATATTTTTCGGTGGTATTAAACACCTGTCGCGCATTTTTACCATTGGGCAGTGGAAGGTGTATCCATTCCAATCGTGCATTTTTATCAACGGAAGGAGTCTGAATGAAGTCGCCTATGCTTTGGTAAAAAGAGCGGGATTGTCCGCTTAATACAAGACATTTGGTTTTTCGCGGCTCTTCTGATTTTCGCATCTGCAGGGCCCACTCCACGGCTTGTGCAAAAGCTTTTTTCTCGGTGGTGCAGAAATACAAATGCGTATGATTTCCGGGGAGCAGCTCGAGTATGGATTTTCCAAGTGATTCAATTCGGGGATGTGTAGCCCCTCTGCCCGAAATAAAGGTCATTTCCCTGGCCTGGTTGAGGAGTGCCTTTACAAGTGCCGGATGAGCAGGTCCGAGCAATGAGAGCCATGAGGGAGACGAGGCATCCAGGACCACATTGTCACGCTCATCTATAAAGAAAGGACCTTTGGATTTTATGAAAAACGGGGCATATCCGGCAGCTGAGGATTGTTCCTGACCGATTTGATCACCGGACTGAAAAGGAATTTCTGCTTGGGAAAACCCTGAGAACAAATTGTCTGCCATGAATTTGTTTTCGTCTTACTTTTGAATGGAAAATGAAACTGAAAGTAACACTTTTTCTGCTAAGCTCATTGATTTTGTATTCTTTTCCTTCCTGCAAGAAAGACAAGCAAACTACTGAGATCCCTTATTTTCCGGTGAACTTTACTATTGTCTTAGCCAATCCTCAATTTAACCGCTTGAATGCACCGGGCGGCTATGTTTATGTAACGGGAGGTTCCAAAGGAATCATTATTTACCGGTCAGGAGCCGAGCAGTTTGTTGCGCTCGACAGGCATTGCCCCTACAGGGTAGAGGACAATTGCAGGGTCATGGTCAACGCAACACAGGTGGTGGCGACAGATTCTTGTTGTGGTTCTGAATTTGTTTTAACGGATGGATCTGTAATCAAAGGGCCTTCCAGCTTTTCACTGCAACGCTACCAAACCGAATTCGATGGGAGTGTACTAAGGGTGTATAACTAAGATTAGAAAGGTTCATTTTCTTCTTCGGTATCGGTATCGTTGATTTTCGACTGAAAGGTGATGTTCGGAGGATCGTTGAACTGGAAATTCGGAGAAATGTTCCCGGCGGACGGAGCTGCCTGGTAATCGTAGAAATCGGGGTCTGTAAATTTAGCCAGATGAGAAATAAACCGCATAGGTACATCAGCAAGGGCGCCGTTACGGTGCTTGGAGATGATGAGTTCTGCCTTCCCGGCGGTGCTGTTACCTTGTTCATCGGTTTCGAGACCATAATATTCCGGACGATAGATAAACAGTACCATATCGGCATCCTGCTCGATGGCACCCGACTCGCGGCGGTCTGAAA
>JBEICQ010000135.1:0-6264 GCA_040383885.1 Flavobacteriales bacterium
ATACTTTCCTGATTGCTTATTTAGATTGATTCTAAATTAACACTTTGTAAATAATTATTCCCCGCGTGCCGAATCGTGGAAGGCGACTTATTTTAAATTTGCGGCGTCAAATGGTGAAAAAACGCCAAAGCAAAATTACAAAACACTGTATGTCAATTACTTATAACAGAATTGCAAGAGCTTTATTTGTCGCGGTTGCATTGGTCTTTTCCTTTCAATCTGCAAAGCTAAAGGCACAAACTCCGGAAGAACTTGGTGAAAAGGTTTTCAAACAGAACTGTGCTTCCTGCCACGCAATGGACAAAAAACTTGTGGGTCCTGCGCTAACAGGGGTTTTCGACAGGGTACCCAAGCCGGCTGAAGAATGGCTCACCAAGTGGATCAAGAACTCACAGACTCTGGTGAAAAGCGGAGATCCATATGCCGTTAAGATTTTCAATGAGTACAACAAATCTGTTATGCCTGCTCAGGCGGTTACTGATGATGATTTAAAAAACCTGTTTGCATACATCAAAAATCCACCTGTAAAAAAAGACTCTCCTGCCGCCCAGGGTGCTCCGCAGGGTGTAGCTGCCTCCTCCGACAACAGCATGACGGAAATTTTCCTCGCTTTTCTGGGGGTCATTTTCATCGCGCTCATTTTTATCCTCAAGGGTATTAGCAAGAACCTCGAAACGCTCGTTCGTCAGCGTGATGGCTTGCCTGAGCCAGCGCCACATCCTTATGCCGGTCAATTCAACCGCGCCTCTGTTTGGTACTGGATGCGCACCCACAAAAAGCAGTTTGCCGTAATTGTGCTGATACTCGTGGCAGTAGGTTCAAAAGCCGCCTGGGATAGCATGATGAAAATTGGAATTTATCAGGGATATATGCCTGAGCAGCCCATCTGGTTTTCGCACAAAATTCACGCAGGACAAAATGGACTCAATTGTCAGTATTGCCACAGCGGGGTTGAGAAATCAAAGGTAGCGAATGTGCCTTCTGCAAATGTTTGTATGAATTGCCACAAAGCCATCCAGGAAGGAACAGTCTCCGGCAAAAAAGAAATTGCAAAAATTTATGCTGCGCTCGATTACAATCCCGACAAGCAGACTTACGGCCCCAACAAAAAGCCCATCAAATGGGTGCGTGTGCACAACCTGCCCGATCATGTGTACTTCAACCATGCCCAGCATGTGAAGGTTGGCAAGATTGAGTGCACGGAGTGCCACGGTGAAATTGCAAAAATGGACACTGTTTGGCAGCACTCTCCGCTCACCATGGGCTGGTGTATCGACTGTCACCGCAAAACAGAAGTGAAAATGGCGGGAAACCATTACTATGATGACCTGCATGCCAAGCTCAAAGAAAAGTACAAAGGCCAGGCCATTACTGTGGCAAAAATGGGCGGATTGGAATGCGGTAAGTGCCACTATTAATCAATAAAAATCAAGTCAAAGCAATTACATCCCACTCCCGGATACACACATATGAGTCAGAAAAAATACTGGAAAAGCCTTGAAGATTTAAACGATTCACCGGCTTTGATCAAGCAGGCACAGCAAGAGTTTGCCGAACCCATTCCCATGGAGGAGTTTCTCTCCGGTGATGGTGTAAACAACCAGGGAACACCCAGAAGGGACTTTCTAAAATTCCTCGGATTTTCTGTTACTGCTGCTGCCCTTGCCGCTTGCGAAACCAAGGTTCGCAAGGTGGTTCCCTATGTGATTAAACCCGAACAAATCACGGTTGGTGTCTCAAACTGGTACGCAAGTACTTTTTTTGATGGACATGATTTTTGTGATGTAGTCATCAAAACCCGTGAAGGTCGTCCCATCAAAGTAGAAGGAAATCAATTTTCCACCATCACCATGGGTGGTACCAATGCCCGCGTACAGGCATCGGTTCTCTCACTTTACGATGACGCGCGGTATTCGGCTCCCCAAAAAGGTGGCAAGCCCACCACATGGGAAATCGCAGATAAAGAAATCTCTTCAAAATTGGCGAGTCTTACGGCTTCAGGAAGTGCAGTTCGCATCCTTGCAGCATCAGTGATTTCTCCCTCTACTGAACAGTTGTTTGCGGAATTCGCTGCCAAATATCCCAATACACAGGTTGTTTATTACGATGCTGTTTCAGTCTCCGGAATGATTGAGGCCAATGAAGCCCAGTTCGGGAAAGCAGCCATCCCCAGTTATCACATCGACAAAGCAGATGTATTAGTGGGAGTGGATTGCGATTTCCTTGGTGCATGGATTTCACCGGTAGAACATGCTGCTCAATACGGGAAAGCACGCAAGCTAAGTGAGGAAAAAACAAACATGATCAAACATTTTCAGTTTGAGCCCCTCATGACCATCACCGGTGCTTCTGCCGATTACCGTACCGGAATCAAGCCCTCTGAAACCGGCGCTGTGGTTGCTGCCCTTTATAATGCAATTGCCCGCAAAACAGGCGGAACAGCCATTCAGGCAAAAAATACTTCCTTCAGTCAACAAATAGAAAAAGCAGCCGATGCCCTGGTGAATGCCAAAGGCAAGAGTCTGCTTGTATGTGGTACCAATAGTCGTGACATCCAACAATTGGTCAATGCTGCCAACATGTTGCTGGGCAACTATGGCTCTACCATCGATATTGCCAATCATTCCAATACCCGTCGCGGCAAAGATGCCGCAGTAGTTACTCTGGTGAATGAACTCAAGCAAGGGAAAGTGGGTGCATTGTTTGTTTACAATTGCAATCCTGTTTACTCATTACCTGCCTCTCTTGGATTTTCTGAAGCGGTGAAAAAAGCCCTTCTGAGTGTTTCTTTCACCGACAGGCCCGATGAAACCTCAGCACTTTGCCAGTATGTTTGCCCGGATCATCATTACCTCGAATCATGGGGTGATGCCTGTCCGCGCCCGGGTGCTTACAGCCTGATTCAGCCTACCATTTACCCAATGTTTGATACCCGCACCATGCAGGACAGTTTGCTCTCATGGATGGGTGTCAATACCAATTACCAGGAGTATGTAAAAGCTTACTGGCAGAAAAATTTATTTAGCCGTCAATCTGCGGATACCTTCTTCGACAATTGGTGGACAACTTCACTGCACGATGGTGTGAGGTATTTTGAGAACAACGCCGCCAGTCCTTCATTTGCACCGGGCGATCTCAGTGCTGCGGCCAATGCAGCACAGGCCGCACTTCCGGGCAATGGCACATTTGAAGTTACCTTTTACGAATCTGTTGCCCTCGGCAATGGAAGCATGGCCAACAATCCTTGGTTACAGGAATTGCCAGATGGCATTTCCAAGGTAGTATGGGACAATTACATAGCCATGTCTCCAAAACAGATGCAGGAACTGGGATTCGATACCACGCGTGAGCAGGAAGCCAAGTCAGATGTGGCCGAACTTACTGTGGGTGGAATGTCCGTGAAACTTCCGGTGTATCCTCAGCCCGGACAACCATACGGTACTGTTTCTGTAGCCCTTGGTTACGGGCGTAGTATTGGTGGAAAAGTAGTAGAAAACAAAGAAGTTTTAGGCGGTGCAAACACCTTTGCACTGGCTACAATAGCCGGAAATATGCGATTTGGCATGAAAGCTGAAATCAAAAAAACCGGTGATAAATACATGCTGGCTTCCACCCAAACGCACCATACGCTCATGGGTCGCCACATGGTAAAGGAATCCACTCTCGCCGAATGGCAAAAAGACCGCAGAGCAGGAAACGAAAAAGAAACCTTTAAGGTAAAAGAAAAAGGAAAGCATGTTGAAAAAACTGCTGAGGAACTCGACCTGTGGGCCACCAAAAAGTTTCCTGATTTTGAAAGACCGGGTCATTGGTGGAATCTTTCTATCGATTTAAATTCCTGCATAGGCTGTGGCAATTGTATAGTTAGCTGCCAGGCAGAAAACAATGTGCCGGTGGTTGGAAAAGATGAGGTGCGCAAATCCCGTGAAATGCACTGGATTCGCATCGATCGTTATTATTCCAGCGACACCACCAAAGAGAACAGCAAAGGCAAAAAGGGAAGTATAGACATGTATCAGGATATGGAAGTTCCTTCAGAAAATCCTGAGGTGATGTTCCAGCCGGTGATGTGTATGCATTGCAACCATGCACCCTGCGAAACGGTATGTCCGGTGCTAGCCACAACCCATAGCAGCGAGGGTCTCAACCAAATGACCTACAACCGTTGTGTGGGAACAAAATACTGTGCAAACAACTGTCCTTATAAAGTACGCCGCTTTAACTGGTTCCGATTGAACAACAATCCCAAATTTGATTTCAATCAGAACAGCGATTTGGGCAAAATGGTGCTTAATCCGGATGTTACTGTTCGTTCAAGAGGGGTGATGGAAAAATGCTCCATGTGCGTGCAGCGTATCCAGGAAGGCAAACTCACTGCCAAGCGCGAAGGTCGCAAGCTCAGAGACGGAGAAATCAACACCGCCTGTGCCCAGTCATGCCCCACTCAGGCAATCACTTTTGGTGACGGCAATGAGGCAACATCAAGGGTATCTAAACTCAAGAAAGAAGAAAGAACCTATCTGATGCTTGAGGAACTTGATACCAAGCCAAGTGTATTTTACCAAACAAAAATCAGAAACAAGGAAGCCGCTGCCGGAAATCATCATCATTCCTAAGCCATATCCATTCGAATAAGAAAAAGATTCTATGCAACACGAAGCACTCATCAGAGAACCGCTCATCCTGGGAAATAAGTCCCTACACGACATCACTGAGGACATCTGCCGTCCGATTGAATCCAAGCCTACCAAGTCATGGTGGTTTGTGTTCATCCTCTCCGCTGCCTGCCTGCTCTGGTGGGTGGTATGCGTTTGTTACACAGTAGGGGTGGGTCTTGGTGCCTGGGGCATCAACAATGTGGTAGATTGGGGATGGGACATCACCAACTTCGTTTGGTGGGTAGGTATCGGTCACGCGGGTACACTTATCTCCGCTGTACTTCTCCTGTTTCGTCAGAAATGGCGTTTGTCCATCAACCGTGCATCAGAGGCTATGACCATCTTTGCAGTAATCTGCGCCGCCTCTTTCCTACTTACCCACATCGGTCGTCCCTGGTTGCCTTACTGGCTTCTGCCACTTCCTAATCAGTTTGGCTCACTTTGGGTGAACTTCAACTCTCCCCTTATCTGGGATACCTTTGCGGTATCCACCTATTTTACTGTTTCGCTTGTATTCTGGTATACCGGTCTGATTCCGGATTTTGCAGCCATCCGCGACAGGGCCAAAACACCCCAGCGCAAGTTCTGGTATGGCTTGCTCAGCTTCGGTTGGGTCGGCACTGCTAAAAACTGGCAGCGCTTCGAAGAAGTTTCTCTGGTACTTGCCGGAATGAGTACGCCCCTTGTACTATCAGTACATACCATTGTATCCTTCGACTTTGCCACTTCGGTGATTCCCGGTTGGCATACCACCATATTCCCTCCTTACTTCGTTGCAGGTGCAATTTTTTCCGGTTTTGCCATGGTGCAAACACTTCTTATCATCACCCGTAAAGTGATGAAGCTTGAGGAGTATATTACCACCCTGCACATCGACATGATGAACCGCATCATCATGGTTACCGGTTCCATTGTTGGAATTGCCTATATCACAGAATTCTTCATTGCCTGGTATTCCGGTGTGGAGTATGAATCATACGCCTTTATCAACCGTGCTACCGGTCCTTACTGGTGGGCCTATTGGGCAATGATGTCATGCAATGTGATTTCTCCACAGTTGTTTTGGTTTAAGAAATTGCGTACCAATGTGCCCTTCACCTTCATCATGTCAATCGTGGTGAACATCGGTATGTGGTTTGAGCGATTTGTAATCATTGTTACTTCTTTACACAGGGCTTACATTCCTGCCCAGTGGAGTATGTACCACCCAACCTGGGTGGAGGTGGGAATCTATCTCGGATCACTGGGATTATTCTTCACACTTTTCCTTTTGTTCACCAAATTTTTCCCGGTAATTGCCATGAGTGAGTTAAAGACGATTGTGAGAACATCTTCTTTGCAGGCTCACCGCGAAAACCACAAACATGCAGCCTCACACGGTTCATCACACGCATCAGTTGTTTCACACTAAGATATTAAACAGGATATGAGCAAATTCATTTTCGGAATTTTCAGCGACGAAGAAAAAGTCATGCACAGCATTTCCCACCTACGCGCCAAAGGCGTAAAGGTGCGTGATGTGATCAGCCCATTCCCCATCCACGGCATGGATCATGCTTTGGGTCTTGAGCGCACCCGCATATCAATCTGTTCCTTTCTTTATGGG
>JBEICQ010000136.1:0-6225 GCA_040383885.1 Flavobacteriales bacterium
AAGGTGTATGACCTGGCCCTTTCGCCATTGATGAAAATGAGCGAATCTTTTACCTCGAGTTTGTTTTTTTCATACACGCTGATGATGCGTTTGTATATGGGTAAAGTTTTGAGATTGAGGGTTACACTGCTGCCCTTTGAGGGTACTTTAACCGGTCCGAAATTGTCAACATTGAACCCGTATAATTGCGACTGGGGAAACATCATGGGGTCTATTCGCATGTTTTTTGATGACTCCACCATGGGTATCACTTTTTGAACATTTCCAAAGGCTGCCAACTTTTCCGCGTTTTCAAAGGTGGTGAGCATCTGGTAATCGCCGGCAAAATTGTCCGGATCAAAACTCACATCAGTGATGCCTAATTTTTGCAAGGCTTCAGGGTCGAGTGGACTGCCATCTGTCTTTACATAATAGCGCAACTGCATGTTTTGAGGCACGAAACCGGGCTTGTTATTGATGTACAGGATGGCATCTTTAACCTGCAGCATATCACCGGGGATGGCCACACATCGTTTGATGTAATTTTCCTGTTTGTCCACCGGACGGAAATCTTCCATGGGATAATTGAAGACTACCATATCGTTGTTTTTTACTTTTCCCAGTCCGGGAAGTCGCATATATGGCAACTGAACCGCAGTAGTGTATGATTTAACACTGTCTGTAAAGGGCATCGTGTGGTGCACAAAAGGCATTGCCACCGGGGTAACAGGAATGCGCGCACCATAGGATACCTTGCTCACAAAAAGGAAATCACCTATCAGCAAGGTTTTTTCCATGGAAGAGGTTGGAATGGTAAAGGCTTCCAAAAAAAAGGTGCGGATGATGGTGGCTGCAATAACTGCAAATACGATGGCCTCACTCCATTCCCTCACAAGCGATTTTTTTGTGGTGGATGGTCTGAGAAGGAAATACAAACCAAAGGTGATGAGACCAAGAAATATCTTAAACCAGAGAGTTTGTGTGAAGGAATTGCTTTTTTTTGAAGACATGTGAAGTAAGGAAGTGATTTTTATTTTTAGCTGAAGTTGATTAATCGTTATTAAGGGATGTTTGGTTGATGTATTTTTTATAAGTATGCATCAAAGAGAGTGTAGATGAGTCATGCGCATGTTCATCAATCTCTCCAAGTAGTTCGGGAATAATCTTGTTGGCCAGTTGTTTGCCAAGTTCTACACCCCATTGGTCAAAACTATAAATATTCCAGATAATTCCCTGAACGAATATTTTGTGTTCATAGAGCGCGATGAGTTTACCGAGGCTCCGCGGCGTAAGTTTTTCTATGAGTAATGAATTGCTGGGCTTGTTTCCTTCAAAAGTTTTATAAGGCAGCAAAGCGTTTATGGCCGCTTCATCCGGTAACAATTGTTGTAATTCCTTCTTTACTTCCTCTGCCGATTTTCCTCTCATGAGTGCTTCACTTTGTGCAAAGAAATTAGCCAGAAGCAAATGATGCTGGGTATCGTTTTTGTGTACAGGATTAGCAAAAGCAATAAAATCACATGGAATCAACTGCGTCCCCTGATGAATCAACTGAAAAAAAGCATGCTGCCCATTGGTGCCGGGTTCACCCCAGATGACGGGACCTGTTGCATAGTTAACGCGATTACCCGAACGGTCGGTGCATTTGCCATTGCTCTCCATTTCCGCTTGCTGCAGGTAGGCAGGCATCCTGTCGAGGTACTGGTCATATGGCAGAACCGCATGTGTGTGTGCGTCTAAAAAGTTGGTGTACCATATTCCTAACAAAGCAAGAATCACGGGCATGTTCTCTGCATGCGGGGCCTGCAAAAAATGTTCATCCATGGATTTAGCGCCTTCAAGCATTTCCTCAAAGCGATCATATCCAATGCAAAGCGCAATGCTTAAGCCTATGGAACTCCAAAGAGAGTACCTTCCTCCCACCCAATCCCAGAAGCCAAAAGTTTGCTCCTCAGTAATCCCAAATTTCTGCACCTCTTTGAGATTGGTGCTCAACGCAACAAAGTGTTTGGCAACACAATAGGTGGTGCACAATTCTTCTGTAAGCCATGTTCTTGCAGCCCTTGCATTGGCAAGGGTTTCAAGGGTGGTAAATGTTTTACTGGCAACAATAAACAAGGTAGTTTCAGGGTCAAGACGCGTGAGGGTTTCAATCAGGTGAGACTGGTCTACATTGGATACAAAATGTACCCTGATACCGGTTTCGTTGTATGCACTCAATGCCCTGCAAACCATCAGAGGACCCAAATCTGATCCGCCGATGCCAATATTCACCACATCAGTGAATTGTTTTCCGGTATACCCGGTTCTCTTGCCTCCGATAATTTCTTCGCTAAAGGTTTTCATTCGTTGAAGAACCTCGCTCACATCCTTTTGCACGGGATTTCCGTTTACGGAAAATGTGCTTGTGCTTCCTGCCCTGAGTGCCATGTGTAATACAGCTCTGTCTTCAGTTTCATTGATGGGCATGCCTCCAAAGAGCGACTCACGGGCTTTAGCAAGGCCGCATTCATCTGCGAGTTCAAGCAAAAAAGTGAGTGTTTCAGCGTCCACTAAATTTTTTGAGTAATCGAGAAAGAAATCACCGAAAAGTAGCGACATGTTTTGTGCTCGTGCGGGCTCTTTACTAAATGAGTTCTGCAGGTTTATCGCTTTAGCCGCTGCTACTTTTTGCGACAGTTTCTGCCAGGCTTTGGTTTTCGTAGGATTGATGTTCGGAAGGATTTTGCCCATTTGTTTTTTTTAGTATATGATATTTTAAACGACTTCCAGGGTGTAACTCATCTTGGCTGTTTTGGAAAGCATGGCCATCACTCCGCAGTATTTGTCAACACTCAGCCGGATGGCCTTTTCATATTTTTCTTTTTCTTCTGCTTTTCCGCCAATCCGGTAGGTAAGCACAATACCTGTATATACCCGGGGATGTTCTTCGTTCAGCACAGCTTCTGCATGTATGTTTAGTGAATGAATCTGCACATGCATCTTTTCAAGGATAGAGATTACATCCAGCCCCGTGCATCCGGCAAGGCCTGCCAGTAGTAATTTCTTTGGGCTTGGGCCGGCTGTTGCATCACTATCGGTATGAATGCTATGTCCGTCAACTGTTGATTGGAATCCAGTTTTTCCATCCCAGTTCGTTTCTACACTATGTGTTGTCATGCGAATCTTTCTGCAACAAAGTTACTAAATCTGATACCCTTTGTACGGAATCATTTACATCAAAATGCACATGTGCCTGTTCATAGGTAGTTTTTCTTTCTGTAAACAGTTTTTCTAATTTTTCCGACAGACTCTCCCCGTGTTTTGTGTCTTCGAGCAATGGTCTGATTTGTTTGGAATTTTTAAGTCTTGCACAGAGCATGCCTATCCCTGCGGAGAGATAAATAACGGTGCCGGCATCCAGCATCAGCCGGTCCATGTTATGATGCAAGGGTGTTCCTCCACCACAGGCAATGACGAGCTTGTTTAGTGTCAATAATTTCTCAAGCTGGTTTTTTTCCATGCTGCGGAAAAGTGATTCGCTTTCGAAGGCAAAAAGTGATGCAATGGTTTTTCCGCTTTCTTTTTCAATGAGTTCATCGAGGTCACAAAAATCATAAGCTATTTTTTTTGCCAGCTGTTTGCCAAGGGTACTTTTGCCGCTGCCCGGCATTCCCCACAGAAAAATAAGCGGTTTCATGCACTGGCTTTTTTGCTGCTGATGTAATCATCTGCAATTTTGTTTAGGAGCTCAAGAGGAACCGAGCCATTCCTGAGTAACATGTCATGAAATTCCCTGATGTTGAATTTTTTGCCGAGTTCTTTTTTGCATTTCTCCCTTAGGTGCAAAATGCTCAACATCCCAATCTTGTAGCCGGTAGCCTGAGAAGGCCAAACGATGTATCGTTCTACTTCTTTTTCACTATCACCAAGCGGATTGGGAGTATTGTTCAGCATGTATTCCAGGGCTTGTTTTTTTGTCCATTTTTTAAAGTGAATACCTGTGTCAATCACCAGTCTGGAAGCGCGGAAAACTTCCATGGCGAGCCTCCCGAAATCGCTGTACGGATCGGTATAGAAACCAATTTCTTTAGGAACCAGTTCTGCATATAGTGCCCAACCTTCGATATAAGCAGTATTCCCCCCAAGTTTCCTGAATTTTGGGAGATCCTGTAGTTCCTGAGAGATGGCAATCTGCATGTGATGTCCGGGGATCGCCTCATGGTAAGCAAGGGCTTCCATCTGGTACCTGGGTTGGTCGTTGAGGGTATATAGGTTGATGTAATATCTGCCCGGTCTGGAACCATCCGGTGCGGGTTCTTCATAAAAAGCACCCCCTGCAGATTTCTCCCTGAATTCCTCCACAGGTTTTACCACAAGCTTTGCCTTGGGCTTGGTAACAAACAAGGCGTCGAGTTTGCCGGTGATGGCATCAATCAGCACATGTGTATCGCTTAGATAGGATTTTTTGCCTTCTGCCGTGTTCGGATAATAAAAGGTTTTATCATTCCTCATCGCATCGAAGAATGCCCTGAGACTACCTGTAAATCCAACTTTCTTTTTGATCTCTTCCATCTCTTTGTGTATGCGCGCTACTTCTGCAAGACCTGTTTGATGGATACTGTCCGGACTCAGGTTCAAAGTGGTGGTATGACGGAGGGCCATGTGATAGAATTCATTGCCCTGGGGCCACTTCCAGCAACCATCCCTCTCATCTGCTTTTTTGCCCAGGGAATCCCAGTAGGCGAGCAGGTTTTTGTATGCAGGTTGAACGGAATCAAGAAGTGCTTTTTTTGCATCTTCCAGAAGTGATTTCTTCCTCTCTTCCGGAATGCTGTCGCAGGCGTTTATTTTGTCGCGAAAATTTTCATACAGAGGTGAAAGGGTTGCACTTTGTGTAAAAGGAAAACCGGTGAGCAGGTTTTCACAATCGCTTTTTACTTTAGGAAAAACAAAACTTGGAGGGATGATGCCTTTTTTTTCTCTTATTCGAAGCTGAACAAGCAGATCATCAAAGAAGGATGAGAAACCATTTAACCTGGAAATGTAATTGTTTGCATCGCTAAGGTTGTCCAGAGGCTGCATGTTCATCAGCAGTGAGGGCATGGAGGTATGGTAGCCCTCCATTTGGTTGAGCGGGTAATTGTGATAGCGAAAGGCAAAGGATTCCAATTTCTCCTTGGATTCCTGCACAAACATCAGGTAGCTGATTCTGGCCTGTCCTTCCAATTCGTTTAAATGAAACCTGGATTGCAAAGCCATGAGGTTTCTTTTTACTGCATCAATTTCTTTTAGTTGATAAGCATCGCTGCAGGGCGTCCATTTGTCTGCATCTTTTTTAATGCCCAGAATTGTTTGATAATTGGGATTGCTTGATACCACATCATCGAAGAGTGAATCGAGAAACAGATTCAGTTTTTTTGCATGCGTGGCATATTCCTCTGATGTGTATGTTTTTCTGAAACAGCCACTCAGCATGAGCATGGAGGCAAAGGCAAGGAAGGATACAACGAATATTTTTTTCATGTCAGGAAAGTAAGCTTACATGTTCATCGAACCGGATACCGGCACTTGCTAGTTTTTTAAGGATTGGAAGATAGATTTGCGGATGAATAGGAATCTGCACACCGAGGCTTTTGATTTCGCCTCTCATAAATGAATCTGTAAGCATGGCAAGGGGAAGACCAACCGTGCGCGCCATAGCTGTATAATGGGTATCAATTCCTTTGTTGATGAGCGAGGAAGTGAGCAAATACTTTTTGCCGTTCAATTGGTACTTGAAAATATGTTGCATCACAATCATGTCTTTGTCATGGTTCTGAAGTTTCCATTTTTCAGTAAGTAGTTTTTCAAGGATAGCTGCAGGACTTGCAGATGCTAATCCTACCGTGATTTTCTCGCCAATACCAGTCCACCAAACCATCTCTGCTGCATCTTGTTGATTTGTTCCGGCAAATGCAATCAGTCGGTCATGAAGGGCACCATTGCCCGGTAAAAAGCTGTTCAATACATCGGCATATGTCATTTCTGAGCAGTTGATGCGGTAGGTATCATCGGTCAACCCAAGTTGTACAAACAAGTTCCATGCTTTGCAGAAATGTTCGGCGCGCAGTGTCCCGCGAATCATCGTTTTGATGTCCTGTAATCCGTATGTCTCCCTGTATCCCACGGAATCTCTGTTTGGATAGGCATCAAATTTACCGGTCCCCGGGATTTCTATCTGAATGGCTTCTGCAAAAAGCCGATGATAAGGTTTGAATCTCATCA
>JBEICQ010000137.1:0-6224 GCA_040383885.1 Flavobacteriales bacterium
ATACCGACTCAGTTCCCTGATGGCAGGCACCGCATCGTTCGGACAAACGGGAATTCCCACTCGTTTCATAATATCGTAATCAGGCATATCATCTCCCATGTATAGTACTTCGCCGTGTGTGAGATTGTGAATAGAGAGCAATTCATTGTAGGTATCAAGTTTGTCTTGTATGCCCATATAAATATCTCTGATCCCGAGGTATTCCAATCTTTTTTTTACGGCCTCACTGCGGCACCCGGTTATTACTGCAAGATGCAGGCCTTTTTTTGCGGCTTGCTGCACCATGTACCCGTCTTTGATGTTAAAAGTTCGTAATTGATCTCCATTTTCCATCAAAATGATGGAACCGTCGGTGAATACACCGTCCACATCAAAGATCATCAGTTTAATCTGCGCAAACTGGTCTTTAGCGTGCTTTGCTTGTTCCATGATCCTGAATCAGTTTTGTTATGAGTTTGTAGTAGTCCTGCAATTCGGGTTTGTTTTGCAGGCTTTCGAGATGAGCCCCGATGGTATTTCTGTCGCGTCGGAGGGCAGGTCCCGTTTGAGCATTCTCCGGACCGAGCAACATGGCTTTTTCGATGGTTTCTTTAAGCAATGGATGAAGGATTTCAAAAGGCATGTCTACTTCTTCAAGCAGGTTTTTTGAATAGCCAAGCAAATGGTTGATGAAGTTGTTGGAAAGTACCGCTGCCAGATGAATCTGTTTGCGGACATGGCCGTTTACTTCCCATACGTTTTCTGTATAACACGCGGCCAGCTTTTGCAAATCATTCATGGTTTCTGCAGCGTTGGCCTCCAAAAAAAAAGGTACATGTTTCAGGTAAAGGTTACGCATTTTACTGAATGTTTGCAGTGGATACATCACACCGAAATGCTTCGCCGCGCCGAGTGCCTGCATGGGCAGCGCTCCTGAGCAGTGAACCACCACACCGTCGTAACCCGCCAGCTCCTGACAACACATTGGAATAACATCGTCAGGCAGGGCAAGGATCACAAACCGGGTATCTTTTGGGATTTTTGAAAAGGTGTTGTCGAAGCTCGCCTGAAATCTGCCTGCAAGGGTTTTTGCCTTTTCCGTGGAGCGACCAATCACATGGGTAACTTTTACTTTATCCGGTAGTGCGGAGTTAGCAAGATGAGTACCGAGGTTTCCTGTTCCTGCGATACAGATGTGAATGGGGTCGGTAATTGGGTTCATGATGGGCAATACTCAGTAAATGTAAGAAAACACAGAGAGGCTGAACAACAAATCACCGGGTGGAATGTCGCTGTGTTATGATTCATTGCGCTTGTCGGTACCCCAATTGAGTTTGCTGCGCAGTGTTTGCGTGAAATCATGCTGATCAAGCCGCAAAAGGCTCACCTCAAAATCAGCTCTTCTCAAGGTCATTTCCACCATAGAATCGATGATGCTCGATCTTGAATCAAGTGTAACCATGTGTTGATTGGTACGACCGTCAGCAGTGATGGTGATGATGTCTTTATCAGAGATAATCAGTGGCCTAACATTAAGGTTGTGAGGTGCAATTGGGGTGATGATGAAGTTTTCTGAGTCAGGCATGGCAATAGGGCCACCGCAACTCATGGAGTAAGCGGTTGAGCCTGTGGGCGTAGAAATGATCAACCCATCAGCCCAATAGGTATTGAGGAAATCTCCGTTGCGGTAAACATGAATTGTTACCATGGAGGCAGATTCATTTTTGGTTACTGAAAATTCATTAAGGGCAAAATTGAGCTCTCCAAAAAGTCCGTCGGCCGTTTCGAGTGTGAGTAAACTTCGTTTTTCGATGGTAAATTTTTTATCGCGGATCTGCTCAATGGCATGCTCAATTTCATCGATGCTGATTCCGGCCAGAAATCCGAGACGGCCTGTATTTACCCCCACAATCGGTATTTGCCGGTTGCGGATAAACGGCAGGGAATTCAGCAGCGTGCCATCGCCGCCAATAGAAATAAACAACTGGCAATCACCTGAAAAATCATTGGTATCGGAAAAAACTTTTACGATGGAACGAAAACCGCCACGGTGTCTTAACTTGTTATAGATTTCTTCATGTACGGTGAGATCCCATCCCATCAATTCAAGTTTATTTACCAGCCTGATAACTGGCTGAATATTATTATCGTTGATGGATTTTCCAAACAGGGTAATTTTCATTTTCAGTCAAATGGAAGTTTTTAAATTATGGTTTTAAGATGTAAACAATGTGTTTTATTGATAGGATAGCACGGGGGAAAGCCAGGTTTCAACTTCTTTCACAGTCATTCCTTTTCGTTTGGCATACTCTTCTACCTGGTCTTTGTTGATTTTACCAAGGGCAAAATATCGCGCTTCCGGGTGGGAGAAGTACAAGCCGCAAACCGCCGCTGTAGGATACATAGCCATGCTTTCTGTAAGTGTGATGCCGGTATTTTTTTCTACTCCGAGCAATTCAAAAAGGGTGATTTTCTCCGTATGATCCGGCTGGGCAGGATAGCCGGGTGCAGGTCTTATTCCTGCATATTCTTCTTTGATCAGTGCATCGGTGTTCAATTCCTCCGAGGGAGCATATGCCCAAATACTTTTTCTTGTTTTTTGGTGCAATAGTTCCGCAAATGCTTCTGCCAGCCTATCGGCAAGCGCTTTGAGCATGATAGAGGAATAATCGTCGTGGTTTTTTTCAAATTCTTTTAGTTTCTCTTCTATACCCTCTCCAACCGCTACTGCAAAGGCGCCAACATGATCCAGTTGAACGGCATCTTTTTTTTGCAAAACATAATCACTCAGTGCGATGTATGGTTGCTTATCCGGTTTCAATGATTGTTGTCTCAGGGTATGAAACCTGCATCGTGTTGTTTTTTGTTCAAGGCTTGAGTCGGCTGTGTACACTTCAATGTCGTCGCCATCCGCCAGTGCCGGATAGATTCCCACCACTCCGTGAGCTTTTAACCATTTTTCTTCAACTATTTTTTGTAGCATTTTCTGTGCGTCCTCAAAGAGTTTTCTGGCCTCCGGACCGCGTTCTGCATCATCGAGTATTTTGGGATAGGATCCTTTCATTTCCCAACTGATGAAAAAAGGTGTCCAGTCAATGTAATTTGCTATTTCAGAGAGATCATAATCCCTGAATACCACATTGCCCATCTGCCTTGGAATGATATTTTGTGAGAGGTATGGACTGGGTGTTGCAAACCGCATCGACCTGGCGTTTTCGATGGTGATGAGTTGTTTGGCATCTCTGGACTGTCTGTTGTATTCTCTTAAGCGTTCGTACTCTGCTGCTGTTTCTTTCTGAAAGCCTTCCCGGTATTGCTCACTCAGGAGGTTACTGGCCACCGGAACACTGCGGGAGGCATCATTAACATATACCACCACACCGGAGTAATTGGGCGCTATTTTTACGGCTGTATGTACTTTGGAAGTGGTAGCGCCGCCAATGAGCAGGGGCAGGTTCATTTTCCTGCGCTCCATCTCTTTGGCAACATGCACCATTTCATCGAGAGAAGGGGTAATGAGCCCGCTGAGCCCGATCATGTCTACAGATTGTCTGATGGCTTCATCCAGAATTTTTTCGGCAGGTACCATCACTCCAAGATCGATGATTTCATAATTGTTACAAGCCAGCACAACCGCCACAATATTTTTTCCGATGTCATGGACATCTCCTTTTACTGTTGCCAGAAGAATTTTACCCTGTGCCTTGGGGGCTTCTCCACCTTTTCTTTTTTCTTCCTCCATGAAAGGGGTGAGGTAGGCAACTGCTTTTTTCATCACCCTGGCACTTTTTACCACCTGTGGCAAAAACATTTTTCCGCTTCCAAACAAATCACCCACCACATTCATGCCGCTCATCAGGGGTCCTTCAATAATTTCGAGGGTGCGCGCATATTGACCCCTTGCTTCCTCCATATCGCTTTCAATGTGCTCTACAATACCTTTCACGAGGGCGTGTGTAATGCGTTCCGGCAAGGGTAGTTTTCGCCATTCTTCGTCTTTTTCCTGCTTGCCGGTAGTGCCTTTTACTGATTCAGCAAATTTAACGAGCTTCTCTGCAGCATCAGGATCGCGGTCAAGCAGCACATCTTCTACCAGCAGGAGCAGGTCTTTGGGGATTTCATCATACACCTGCAACATTCCCGGATTAACAATGCCCATGTCCATGCCCTCGCGGATGGCGTGGTATAAAAAAGCTGAGTGAATGGCTTCACGAACTGCATCATTTCCGCGAAAGGAAAAGGAAACATTACTCACGCCTCCGCTCACTATTGCAAGCGGGAGATTTTGTTTAATCCATCGCGTAGCCAGGAAGAAGTCGAGTGCATTCCTGCGATGCTCTTCCATCCCTGTGGCAACAGGAAATATATTGGGGTCGAAAATAATATCCTGGGGTGGAAAGGAGACCTTGTTTATGAGAAGTTGATAGGCGCGACTGCAAATTTCAATTCTTCTTTCAAGGGTATCTGCCTGTCCTTTTTCATCGAAAGCCATTACGATGACAGCGGCTCCATAGCGTTTGATTTTTTCTGCTTGTTCCAAAAAAACAGATTCACCTTCCTTGAGGGAGATAGAATTTACAATGCCCTTGCCCTGTATGCATTTGAGGCCGGCCTCTATCACATTCCACCGGCTTGAATCAATCATTATCGGTACCCTGGCAATATCAGGTTCGGCTGCAATCAGATGCAGGAATCGAACCATAGCAGCTTCACTGTCAAGCATCCCTTCGTCCATGTTCACATCAATCACCTGTGCTCCTCCTTCTACCTGGTCACGGGCTATTGATATGGCCTCTTCGTATTTTTCTTCCGCAATGAGTCTGGCAAATTTTTTTGAGCCGGTTACATTCGTTCTTTCACCCACATTCATAAAATTGCTTTCAGGCGTAAGCGTTACCGGTTCCAGTCCACTTAGGCGGAGAAAGGGCTTGCTGCCGGGTATTTGTCTCGGTTTGGCGGTGGCGGCTTTTGCTGCAATTTCGCGGATGTGGTCGGGAGTTGTACCACAGCAACCGCCAACAATATTTAAAAATCCATGCTCCAGAAAATCCTCAATCACATGACCCATCTCATGTGCCGTTTGGTCATATTCACCCATCTGATTGGGCAATCCTGCATTGGGATAGGCACTCACAAAGAAGGGTGATTTATGGGCAAGTTCCTCCAGATAAGGTCTCATCTCGGCTGCACCCAGGGCGCAATTGAGACCAACGGCAAGAAGATTGGCATGTGCAATCGAATTTAAAAAGGCTTCAGTGGTTTGTCCCGAAAGGGTTCTTCCACTCGCATCGGTAATGGTGCCCGATACGATTATAGGCAGTTCTTTACCGGTTTCCCTAAACGCCTCACCGGCTGCATACAAAGCGGCTTTTGCATTGAGGGTATCGAAAACTGTTTCAATTAAAAACAGATCGCATCCACCTTTGATGAGGGCTTTCATCTGCTGCGCGTAAGCCTCTACCAGGCTATCAAAGGAGATGGCTCTGTACCCCGGATCATTCACATCCGGACTCAGGGAAGCAGTTTTACTGGTGGGGCCGATAGATCCTGCCACATACCTGGGTTTCTTTGGATTTTGAGAAGTATACTCGTCGGCTGCTTTGCGGGCAATCTTTGCTGCTTCTATATTCAATTCCTCCACCAATTCTTCCATGTGGTAATCAAACATACCAATGGTGGTGCTGCTAAAGGTGTTGGTTTCTATGATGTCGGCTCCTGCATTCAGGTATTCTTTGTGGATGGCCTCAACAATTTGCGGCTGTGTAAGTACAAGCAAATCGTTGTTGCCCTTGAGTGAATGGGGATGCTGTTCAAAACGCTTTCCTCTGTAATCTTCCTCGGTAAGCTTATAACGCTGAATCATAGTGCCCATGGCACCATCGATAACCAGCACCCTTTCTGTGAGGATTTTTTTGATGTTTTCTTTTGTGGTCATAATCATTAAGCACCTTGTTTTTCTCCCGTAGCCGGGAGCATTTCGTAAGGTGGTTTGGAACCCTGAAAACATCTCTCGGCTTATCTGCTCCTTGTGAAAAGGACAGGAATTGGCACCTTCTCCCGTATTGGGAGGGTTGTCAAGGCTTCACAGGGCACAGTCCCTCGGCCTTTCTGGATAAGCAGTTGTGTGGGAAAAGAACTTCCGCAAATATACAATTTTCATCCCACCCTTCAGGGCTTCCTTTCATTGCGTATTTTTGACCCGCATGAAATCCGGCATTCAAATCATCGGACGCACACAACATGTG
>JBEICQ010000138.1:0-6201 GCA_040383885.1 Flavobacteriales bacterium
ATTTTTTTTGATTTCTCCCTTTTGTGGTGCAAAAACAAACTGCATGAGAATTGCCGGTAAAAAGAAAACCAAGTTTTTCATAAACCGCGACAAATGTAAATTAAACTTTACAATATGACAAGTATAGTTTACATTTTATGTAAAAAAAAACTTCTCTCAGTCACCTGCTTCGAGCTGAAAAAGTACCTCCACTTTGGTTTTGAGAATGGCGGCCAGTTTGAGCGCCAGAAGGGTAGAAGGCACATAGCGTCCGGATTCGATGGAATGGATCGTTTGGCGGGAAACCCCTGTTTTTTCCGCAAGTTCCTGTTGGGTGAGATCTTGAATAGCCCTTGCAGCTTTCAGGGTGTTCTTCATCAGCGTTGTCTGTTCTTAACCAAAAACACCACATGAAAAGCAATAACCATGCTCAGCAATAAACCAAAATGTCCCACCTCCTCGAATCCGGGAAAATGAAGAGACACAAGCAGCGCATTAATGATTCCCCATTTGAAAGCCCATTCATAAGACTTGAGTCGAATCAGGTTGGTGAGTTCATCTTCTGATTTCAGGCGACTGCTCACAGTTAAAAACAAACCAAACAACAATCCTGCTTTGATGGCAGGAAAAAAAAAGTCGTTCGATGGCAGTAATCGGGTATTCGTTAACAGGCCACCGGCAAGCAGGGAAAGTCCGGTGAGCATCCATCCACTGAGATAAAACGGATAGGAGAATAAGTTGGAGGTGGGTGATTGTTGTTCCATTTTTTTGAGTTTTATATTTTATCCAAAGGTAAACCTTTGAAAAGATTTTTGAAGGTGGAAGCGTTGATTTATCCTGCATGCGTCCGAGGGCTGAGGAAATAAAATAGCCCCAGCAGCTTTTTATTCATACCTTTGCGGCCTTATAACAATAAATGAATGAATTCGATGCTTTAGGTTTATCCGACAACCTCTTAAAAGCCATTAAGGAACTGGGATTTGAAAATCCCACACCCATCCAACAAAAATCAATACCTCTGCTGCTTTCCTCCGACACCGATCTGGTGGGCCTTGCGCAAACCGGCACAGGTAAAACGGCGGCATTCGGTTTGCCGATGTGCGAGAAAACAGATTTCTCTAAAAACGCTGTACAAGGTTTAATCATCTGCCCCACAAGGGAACTATGCCTTCAGATTGCTTCAGACCTTGCTAAATTTCTTGCCTACACCCCGGGAGCCCGCGTGGTTTCTATTTATGGTGGAGCAAGTATTGAAAACCAAACACGCGAAATCCAGAGAGGAGCCCACTTGATTGTGGCTACTCCCGGCAGGATGGTAGACATGATTAACCGTGGACGCGTGCGTCTGTCGGAAGTAAAATATGTGGTACTCGATGAAGCAGATGAGATGTTGAACATGGGCTTCAAAGAAGACCTGGACATCATTCTTGGTCAGACTCCCGAAGGAAAAAACACCTGGTTGTTCTCTGCCACCATGCCACCAGAGGTGTCCCGCATTGCCCGCAACTACATGGAAAAGCCTGCTGAAGTAACAGTAGGAAAGCAAAATTCAGGTGCAGACAACATCGAGCATCAGTACTATGTGGTTCAGTCGCGCGATCGCTATGCCTGCCTGAAAAGAATTGTAGATTACTATCCTTCAATCTTCGGAATAGTTTTTTGTCGCACCCGTAGCGAAACCCAGGAGATTGCCGACAAACTCATGCGCGATGGTTACAACGCCGATGCTCTTCACGGAGATTTATCTCAGGCACAGCGCGATCATGTGATGAAGAGATACCGTAGCCGCTCTTTGCAGATGCTTGTGGCTACAGATGTAGCGGCCAGAGGAATTGATGTAAACGATGTAACGCATGTGATCAATTACAACCTGCCCGATGATACTGAAAACTACACCCACAGAAGCGGTCGTACTGCCAGAGCGGGTAAATCAGGTATTTCCATCATTATTCTCAACATCAGAGAAGCGTCGCGCATAAGGGAAATTGAGCGCATCATCAACAAAAAATTTACCAAAAAGAATGTGCCAACCGGTCCTGAAATTTGCGAAAAGCAGTTGTTTCACCTGGTAAAGAAGATTCATGATACTGAGGTAAGTGATGAAGAAATCTCTGATTTTCTCCCTCCCATCAATGAAATGCTCAAGGACCTGAGTCGCGAAGAACTCATCAAACGCATGGTGGCCACAGACTTTAACCGCTTCCTCGATTATTACCGTGATGCACACGATCTTAATGTGGAGTCACGCGACCGCGATAAAGGTGTTCGTGAGCGCCGTGAGTCCGACAAACGCGAGGGTTCTTCAAGAGAATCCGGAAGGAGAGAAGAGCTTAACGGCAGATTTTTTATCAACCTCGGAGAAATGGATGGACTCAGTAAATCAAGTCTCAGAGATTTGATTGCTGATAATGGTGGCATCAGCGCCAAAGATGTAGGCAGAATAGACTTGAAGAACACATTCTCTTTCTTTGATGTAGAGCCTTCCCTCGCCAAAATTGTCTACAAAAACTTCTATAAAAAAGAATTCAACGGTCGTTTTATCAAACTTCAGGCTGCCGAAAGTGGCGGTGGTGGAGGCCGAAGCGGCGGATATTCAGCCAAACCGGAGAGGAGAAATTCCCGTAGAGAACGATTCGGCAGATAGTTCAGTTATTCATGCAATGAATCAGCAGTGATTCCTTGTTGAAAGTAATGTCTTATAAAAGCCTCAGATTTCTGCATCAGAGGCTGCAGCACACAATCCTCTGCTACAAACGGTACATGTTTTCGGTATAACTGAAACAATTGTTTGAGCAGGGGAGAAGTTTGTTCGTTTTTTCTGAAATCCCATGCCTGTGCAGCATTCATCAGTTCAATTCCCAAAACTGAATAGGCGTTTCTCATGATCTGCAAACATTTGATACCCGCGTTGGCACCCATGCTAACATGATCTTCCTGTCCGTTGCTGGAGACGATTGAATCAACTGAAGAGGGTGTGCAATATTGTTTGTTGATGCTCACCAGGGAGGCGGCAGTATACTGAGGGATCATGAAACC
Organism: Flavobacteriales bacterium; assembly: GCA_040383885.1. Classification (GTDB taxonomy): domain Bacteria; phylum Bacteroidota; class Bacteroidia; order UBA4408; family UBA4408; genus JBEICQ01. The sequence goes on from JBEICQ010000138.1 coordinate 3,016, forward strand.
GGAATGTAACCCGGCACCCGGCGTTAAAAAGGCAGGCAGATCTCTTTGTCCCGAGATAAGCAGATAAGTTCTTCTCTCACTGATATTGGCCAATTCTGCAATGGCTATAGCCATAAAATCGAGGATGTAGGCAAGTGCTTGTCCATGAAAATTTCCACCGGAAAGAATTTTTTCTTCCAAGGGAAAAACCAGTGGATTATCAGTGGCCGAATTAATTTCTGTTTCAGTTACAGAAAGTGCGTGGAGGTAAGTATCATAGCTTGCACCATGAACCTGCGGAATACAACGGAATGAATAAGGATCCTGAACTTGTGTTTTGGGCTTTTGGGCAAAAGCACTTCCTTGCAGCAATTGCCTCATGAGGGCAGCGGAAAGTTTTTGTCCTTTGTGCGGTCTTGCCTGATGAATGAGTGGATGATAAGGATCGGGACGACAGGAAAAGGCATCAAAAGAAAGAGCAGCAATCTGATGAGCGGCTTCAAACAGATTTTCAAAATCGAGAAGGATGTGGCAAGCCATGGCACTCATAAACTGTGTGCCGTTGAGCAGTGCCAATCCCTCTTTGGATTGAAGCTTTAGGGGTTCCCAGCCCATTTGTTGCAAGACCACACCCGCAGGCAATTTTCTTCCCTGATGATAGACTTCTCCCATTCCAATAAGTGGAAGGCAGAGATGAGCCAGGGGTGCCAGGTCACCTGAAGCGCCAAGTGAGCCATGAGCATAAATCACAGGTAAGATGTCGTGGTTGTAAAAATCTATCAGCCTTTGCACGGTGCGTGAATCCACGCCGGAATTGCCCACGCAGAGTCCCTGGATTTTGAGCAGCAGCATGAGCCTTACAATTTCTTCGCCCATCTCAGCACCGGATCCGCAGGCGTGAGAAAGCATGAGGTTTTCCTGCAGGTTACCGGTATCGGCAGCAGCAATCATCTGGTTGCAGAGCGACCCAAAACCGGTATTTACGCCATATACTGGTACCTCATTACTGAGGTTGTTGAGGTAATTTCTGCAGAGGTCTATGCGTCGCCTCACATCGTCGTGCAAGGATAAAACGGCTTTTTCTGAAAGACATTTCCTAATGTCTGAAAGTTTGAGAAAGGAATTTCCCGGATAAAAGTGCATCATGATTTGAAATATGCGCTAAGCTGTTCGCTAAGTTGTGGAAGGGATAAAATATGCTGTTCGCCGGATAGCATGTTCTTGAGACTGAAGTTTCCGTGCTGAAGTTCATCTTCACCAACCACCACCACCCAATGGGCACCCAGTTGGTTGGCATAATCAAACTGTTTACGGAGCTTGCTTACATCAGGATATACCAAACAGGGAATCCCCAAACTCCTTAAATGCTCGGCAGCATGCAGGCTTACTTGCTGCTCTTTGTTGCCGGTGTGCAGAAAGCAAACAGGTGCCAGTTGAACTGAATCCGGGAAAAGGTTTTTGCTCTGCATAACATCATAAATCCTGTCGGCACCAAAGGAAAAACCAAATCCCGACATACCCGGAAAACCAAACATACCAGTGAGGTCATCATATCGACCACCGCCTCCTATGCTGGGTGAAAAGCTTCCATCAGCAACCTGTACTTCCAGAATAGTACCTGTATAATAGGTGAGTCCACGGGCAAGGGTTAAGTCGGTTTTTAGTATACATTCTCCGGTGAGAGACAGGTTCATCAGATAACGGAAATCCTGAAGCCATTCCTCTTCCTCAAGTTCCATCAATTCGCTAAGTTCCTCCAGAGAAGGTTGAGACAAGGCATTTTCAATGCGGTTTAGCTGTTCATCATTAAATCCTTTCTGGAGAAAGGATTGTTTCAATTCTGTCCAGGCCACTTTGTCGAGCTTGTCGAGCAGGAGGGTAAGTTCTCTGAAAAGTTCGGGACAGCCGGCGAATACAGCTAATTTTTCGAGCAGTTTTCTGTTGTTTAAGCGAATAACAACGGGGATTCTGAGAACATGAAACACTCGGCTGATCAGTTGAATTACTTCAGCCTCATTGAGGATGGAGCGGCTTCCGATGATGTCGATATCACATTGGTAAAACTCCCTGTATCTGCCTTTCTGTGGCCGGTCTGCCCTCCAAACAGGTTGCATCTGAAAACGCCTGAAAGGAAAAGAAAGGGTGGAGCGGTTCATGCTCACATACCTTGCAAAAGGAACCGTAAGGTCGTATCGAAGGGCTTTTTCGCACAGCAGGTGTAAGGCACGGGTATGATCAAGGGGTGAATCTGGGCTGAGTTTATCAAAAAAATTGCCGCTGTTCAGGATGTGAAACATCAGTTGGTCACCTTCTTCACCGTATTTCCCGGTAAGCGTGGCAAGGTTTTCCATGGCCGGCGTTTCGAGTGCCTGAAAGCCATACAAACCAAATTGTTGCCTGAGCACATTAAATCAGTATTGTCGCTGAGCGGCTTCCTTGGGTCCGAAGTCCCTGGTGCCTTTTGCCAGAGTTGGTTTAATCATGCAAGTTTGGAATGGATGCCAAAAGTAATCCTAATCCAATTTGGGCGGGACTTTCTTTAAATAAAATTTGGTTTTGACGACCTACTGTTTATTTTTGTGCAAACCACAATTATGAAAAGCCTTGCATTGGCATTGCTGGTATTCTCATTTACTGCAGGATATAAGGCAAATGCACAAATTCTGAAATCGCTTGACAAGCAGGGCAAATTGTCCTTTTTCTCCTCTACACCTGTAGAAGACATCGATGCCCACAGCGAATCGGCAACCTCCATCATCAATACGGTAACAGACTCGGTAATAGTGAAGGTCAGAATCAATTCCTTTCAATTTAAAAATGCCCTGATGCAGGAGCATTTCAACGAAAACTACCTGGAATCGGAAAAATACCCCTACGCCATTTTTCGAGGAAAAATCAACGAACATGCAGTTTTGGCTGCCGAGGGTACCAACAAAGTATCTGCCAACGGCACGCTCACCATGCATGGTGTTGAAAGGAATACCAAAATGGAGGGAAGCTTTTCCAGAAAAGGGGATGAGCTGATTCTCCAGTCAGCCTTCAAGGTAAAACTCAGCGACCACAAAATAGAAGTACCCAAGTTGGTCATGACTAAAATTGCCGAAGAAATAGCCTGTAAGGCAGATATCACCTATTTGCCTTACAAGAAAAAATAAAAAAAATTGGTATCAACATTAGTTTTGATATTTTTGCTCACCGAAACCGGAA
>JBEICQ010000139.1:0-6195 GCA_040383885.1 Flavobacteriales bacterium
CACAACCTTGTTCAGTTAATGCTCACCCTGATTAAGAAACACGGTGTAAAGTATTGCAATGATGTGAGCGACGGGGGAATTTTTGCCGCACTCTGTGAAATGGGTTTTGCCAACTCACTGGGTTTCGAGGTGCATCAAACTAATGACTCACGATGGGATTTTTATTGGTTCGGAGAAACGCAGGGACAAGCCTTGCTGGCTGTTTCTGAGGACCATGTAGAAGCCGTGAAACAATGTGCAAGTTCCTTCTCAACCGCCTGCCATGTACTCGGAAAAGTAAGTGATGGAACTATTAGTGTGAACGGAAAGTCTGTTGGTGATATTAAAAAGTATGACAAGCTCTATCATCAAACGCTTGGCGATATAATGGAACGCGAATGAGCAGATCTGACAAAGGTTATGTTTCTTCAGGCATCTTGTCGGGTGGATTCCTCTACCTGATTTCTCATTTGATGTATCAATTTATTAAGCGTTATTATTTTCGTAAAATAATCGTTTCGGGTTGGCAGCATGTGCCCAAGGGCAAGCCCCTTATTTTGGCAGCCAATCACAACAATGCTTTTCTGGATTCAATTCTGCTGCATGTAAGCCTTCATCAAAACATATACTCCATTGCAAGGGGGGATGCTTTTAGCAAGGTATTGTATCGCTATTTTCTGAGGATTTACCATGTATTACCCATCTATCGTAAGTCAGAGGGAAGTGAAAATCTTCATAAAAATGAAGAATCTTTTTCGATGGCCTCGGCCGTGCTGGAGAAAAATCTCGGCCCTCTGCTAATCTTTCCGGAAGGCACCTGTGTGCAGGAAAAAAAAGTAAGGTCACTTAAAAAGGGAATGGCAAGAATTGCCTTTAAGGCCGCTGAAACAAAAGGCTTTGAGGAAGAGATTTACATTGTTCCTGTTGGAATCAACTACTCAAGGTTTACAAAAGCATTTGGTACCATTCACCTTGCTTTTAATCAGGCCATCAAAGTATCTGATTACCGGGAAATGTATGAAGAGAATGAAGCAAGGGCAATTACCAAGCTTACCCGTGATACCGAACTACTCCTTAAAGAGGTAGTAGAGGAAGCCTTACCACCCATTGAAGCACCCACATTGATTACGCTGCTGAAAATGAAAAGGAAGGAATTGACAGGTATGGATAAAATCAGGTTTTGTAAGAAACTAAGTACGCATATTGATACCGAAAAAGCGGGGGAACTGGAAAATGCCTGCAAGGAATATGAAAAATTGCTGACCCATCATCACATCAGTGACAGCGCAATTGCCTCTATAGAGGAGAAATCACTCGGATTCATGCTGTTCTCGTCCCTCTTAATGGTTCTTTCTTTTCCGCTGGCCTTGCTGTCATTACTTGCCGGCGGTCTGCCTGTGCTGGGCGGAATTTTTCTCTCATCATCTGTACCTGTAGGCAAAGAATTCAAAGCCTCTTTTCATACTGCTTTTGTCTTCCTAATCATACTCATGCAGAGCTTTTCGGCATGGATCGTAGGGTTCTCACTTTCATGGTACCTGCTTACAGTAGCTTTCATCTTTTTACAGTTTCCGGCCATGCTTGTCCTCAGGGAATATGCTTTTTTATGTTCAGCATTTTACAACACCTGTAAGTTGTGGTGGCTCAAACAAACAAAACCACTCAAGGTGAAAGCGCTGCTCGGCGGGAGGAAAGCGATACTCAGACTTTTGAATGAATAATCCGGAAAGGACTTCTAAATAGTCATGAACCTTTTTTAAGAGGGCCCATGGTAAGCAGATAACGGAGGATAAGTGTTTCCTGATCCGGGTTGATATTCTTCCCTTCCCTGTTTGCTTTTTCTACCATTTCGGGCACAATATTTTTCCAACCCTTGGCAGACTCTGAAACAGGACTTTTAAGGCTATGACAGGAATTGCAATTCATTTCATACAACTTCATGCCTTCATTGAGGGAAGCAAGTGTATACCCCGGAAATACATTGGCTACGCGGTCTATATCTGACTGCATGGGACCGCTCACTTTTTTTACCGAACAGGAAACGATGATTGAAAGGGCTGAGAAAAAGAGAATCTTGCGCATGGGATTGTTTCATGCAAGTTAGTAATTAATGAAGATGGCACATTAGTTTTTTTGTAAAAGATAGCGTCGAGGTAATGTTTTGTCTCGTTCAGGATTAAAAAGGAAACGGGTATTGAGTCTGCTCACCGGGAAATCAGACAAGTTTAAGCGCTTTATCCACTCACCACCTGCCAAAAGTGAATCTCCGCAATCGGAAGAAGTATATAACCAATCACCCTTTACAGGACCATTCAGGGGTTTGGAAATGCTTTGTCCATAAAAGTCGAGAGCATGACCGGAAGCCGCAAGCAGAAAAACTTTTTCCCCGGGCTGTCTGTATTTTTTTAAGTATTTACCTGCGAGCGAGGATGATTGATAAGTAAGTAAAGCCGGGTAAAACCAAACAGACATCATGAGTCCGAAACCAATCAGCGAGAGTAAAAGTGCCTGAATAAGCGATTTTTTTTGAAAAGCCATGTACAGGCATAAAAGGAGCACAACAAAGTAAATAGTCCAGTGTATGAGTCCTGCATCAAAGGAGATCATAAAAGCAAGAGGTGGTGCAACAAGGAAAACAAGCATGAGAATAAGCATGAAACCTTGCAGAAATTTTTTTCCAAGCAAGCCATCTGCATGATGGGCGATGAGCACTGAACAGGCCGGAAAAAGTGGGAAAATATAATGCGGCAACTTATAATTAGACAGTGAGAAGCCAATCATCCCAAAAGAGAACAAGGCTATGGTGATGAACTCTGCCTGATTGACAAACAAAGATTTTCTAAAAACAATTCGAAAAAATATGGGCCAGAACAGCAAACACCAGGGAGCGAAATCCCAAAGCATACTGAGTAAAAAAAAGTACCAGGGAGAATTGTTGCTCCAGTATATGTCGCCGGTAAGCCTCCCAAAACTTTGCGTGTAAAAGAAAAATCCCAGTCCTGAAGGACCTTTCAATCCGTAAACTTCCTTCTCGGGATGAAGGTCGAATTGTAGATAGAGGCCAATACACATGGGTAATAATAGCAGAAAAACGATTGGAAAGAAAAGCAGTATACGGGGATGAAAAATAATTTTCATCTGCTTTTTCATCAACAGATGAAAGCCAAGGGCTGTGAGCGGCAAAACAAATCCGATGGGGCCCTTAGTAAGTAAGGCAGCTGAAATACCCAGCGAAAAAAGCAGGATAGAGGAAAGGCTTTTGCGCTGAAAGAAAACGGAACCCTGCCAGATGGCAAACATGATGCCGGCTGACAAGAGGCCTTCTGTTTTAACATCATTACTCATGAGAAACCAGGCTTGTGAGCTGCCCAGCATCAGCACTGCTTTGCGGGCAGTTTGTTCATTGTACCATAAAAGACAAAATCGGTACAGCGAAAAAAGTGTAATGAGCAAGGCAATGCATCCTGGTAATTTGTAGGCTGCAGAGGAAGAACCAAAAATCGACATGCTAAGGGCACTGCACCAGAAAAGCATGGGAGGTTTGTCGAGATAATCTTCACCCTTGTGATGCACTTGCAGAAATGATTTTGTAGAAAGCATCTCATGGCTGATGGATGCATATTGGGCTGCATCCACTTCCATTACATCCAGCCGTAGGTTGAGCAGATAAACTACGATGATGCCGGCCAAAAGGAGGCGAAATAACCCGGGACTAATGGAAAAATCGAAGTTGTTCATCACTTGCGAAAGTAGAAAACTTTACGGGGCACCATAGGCTTTGTTTGAAGCATCATCTGTTGCACATCATGCCTGTAAAGGATGTTTAACTCACGCGGCTCCAGAGCAACCTGCCGTTCTCCTGAGTTTTGAGATGCAGGAGCAAGGCCTGATGTTCGGGATCTTGCATCATGGGATCACGCGCCAGAAGTTCTCTTGCCACCTCGCGGGATTGTGCAATCAAGGCTCCATCTTTGGAAAGATCACATAGTTTGAGGTCAACAGCTCCACTTTGTCTTGTTCCCTGCATGTCGCCGGGACCACGAAGGGCCAGGTCGGTTTCAGCTATTTCAAAACCATCGTTTGTTCTCACCATGGTTTCAATTCGCTTGCGGGCATCAGGATTCAGTTTATCGGAGGTTATTAAAATACAATATGATTGATTGCCTCCCCTACCCACACGACCTCTCAGCTGATGCAACTGAGAAAGTCCAAACTTCTCTGCGCTCTCAATTACCATTACCGTAGCATTTGGAACATTCACACCTACCTCTATCACGGTGGTTGCCACCATGATTTGCGTTTCACCTGAGGCAAATCGCTGCATCTCAAAATCTTTGTCGACAGATTTCATTCGCCCATGCAAAATACCCACTCTGTAAACCGGTGGTGGAAAAGCCCTTACCACGCTCTCGTATCCATCCATCAAATCTTTAAAATCGAGTTTTTCTGATTCTTCAATCAGGGGATACACGATGTAAGCCTGTCGGCCCTGTTCTATTTGCTGTTTGATGAATCCGAATACGGAGAGTCTGTGGGCATCATATCGGTGAGAGGTGATGATGGGTTTTCTGCCTCCGGGCAATTCATCAATCACGGATGTATCCAGGTCGCCATACATGGTCATGGCAAGGGTGCGCGGAATAGGCGTTGCCGTCATTACCAGCACATGCGGAAACAATTCGTTTTTCTGCCATAGTTTGCTCCCTGCTCAACACCAAATCGGTGCTGTTCATCAATAATGACAAGTCCGAGGTTCTGAAATTTTACTTGCTCTTCAATCAGTGCATGCGTTCCTATGAGCATGTTTAACATGCCGTTGTCGAGCAGATATTGCAGCTGTTTTCTTTCCTTTTGTTTGGTACTTCCCGTAAGGAGTCCCGTTTGCACAGACATGCCCGCAAGAAGTTCCCTGAAAGTATGGAAGTGTTGTGTGGCCAATATTTCTGTTGGTGCCATCAGGGCACACTGGAAACCATTGTCGATGGCAATGAGCATGCACATAAGTGCTACCAGGGTTTTACCGCTGCCCACATCCCCCTGCAACAGCCGATTCATCTGTCGGCCTGAACCCATGTCGGAGCGGATTTCACGGATCACCCGCTTCTGTGCCTCTGTGAGCGGAAAGGGAAGATGTTGGTGATAAAAAGTATGAAAGATTTCTCCCACTTTATCAAATACAAAGCCTTTGTTCTGAAAAAGACGAATCTGCCTTGACCTTAGCATCCGCAGTTGAACCATGAACAACTCTTCAAACTTGAGGCGATGAGTCGCCTGATTCAGTTGTGCCTGATCTCTTGGAAAGTGCATCCACAAATAGGCTTCTTTTCTTGGGCAAAGTCCCATGGAACTGATGACGCCTGCCGGAAGTATCTCCGGGATGGAGTGTTGTACCGTCTCAAGTAGCGACTGAATGACACGGGCAATTCCTTTGCTGTCTAAACCCCTTGCTTTGAGTTTTTCACCCGAGGGATACATGGGTTCAAACTTGGAAAGGGTGTGCAACATTTCGGGCTGATAAGGTTCCAGTTCCGGATGGGTAAATGAGTAGTTCCCTTTAAAAAGTGCGGGTTTCCCGAAGACAAGGTATTTTTTTCCAATCGACACCGAGGAACCGATCCATTTGAGCCCCTGAAACCAAACAAGCTCTACCATTCCGGATTCATCTGCCAGTGTGGCAACCAGTCGCCTGGCGCGTTTTTGTCCTACCTCATTCACCTCTACAATGGTACCACAGATCTGTACCCATTGCATGTCTTCTGTTATTTCTGAGATGCGGTAAACCTTTGTTTTATCAATGTAGCGATAAGGAAAATACTGAAGGAGGTCGGCAAATGTAAAAATCTGTAAATGGGTTTTAAACGCTTCTCCTCTCTGCGGACCAACGCCTTTGAGATATTCTATGGGGGTAGACAGCAGGTCTTTGTTCATTCACATCTCCTGCGAAAGTAAGAAATCAGCAATCATCAGGGCTGCTTCATCCAGCGCCTGAGTGAGGTTTTCATTCAGAAGGATTTTATCGAAGGAAGGAGCAAATTGCATCTCTGAGGATGCTTTGGCAATGCGTGTGGCAATTTTCTCCTCGGATTCTGTTTGACGCTCACGCAGTCTCTTTTCAATCACTTCCAGCGAAGGAGCCTTTACAAATACTGCGAGGGCATCTTTACCCAACTTCTCTTTGAGCCGCAATCCACCTACCACATCCACATCAAAAATGGC
>JBEICQ010000140.1:0-6110 GCA_040383885.1 Flavobacteriales bacterium
AAAGCAGGGGATTGTTTTTTATTTCAATCCTGAGAAACGCTTTCCACGGGAATTGCTTCGGCGAAATATTTACATCAAGCCAGGCTCATGGTTCTCCCAGGAGGATGTGCAGCTTACTTACAACCGAATTTCATCCCTGAGGATTTTTAATTCTATAAAAATTGGTTTCGCAGTGAAAGATTCAAGCCGGCAAACACTCACCGGATTCGTTCGTTTGTCTCAGGGAAAAAAACAATATTACACCCTTGAACTAACGGGTACACACAGTGCTGGAAACTATGGTATTCTGGGTAATCTGACCTACCAGAATCGAAACTTATTTAAAGGAGCCGAAATTTTTCAGTTTAAAACCGGCCTTGAGATCAAACAGGTACCGGTGGTTTTTGACTCCAGTTACAGGCGCTTATTAACCCTTGGCGCATTCAATACTTTTGAATTTGGCCCCGAAATTTCTATTTCTATTCCCCAGTTGTATCCATACATCAAAACGGGCCCTGGAACGGTTGCAAGATCTGTGGTGTCTTTCTCTTTCAATTATCAGAACAACCCCAATTATTTTCGCACCATCTTTAATGGTTCCTGGGGATATACCCTGCAGAGAAAGTTTACACGATATGAATTTTATCCTTTGGAAATCAGTTTTCTGAATGTAGACCTGGATCCAAAATTTGAAAAACAGCTTGAGCTGATTAACAACCTACAGATTAGTCAACGCTATAAACCTCAGTTGTTCAACAATCTTCGTGCAGCATTTTTATTAAGTAATCAGAATGACGAGCGGGTGAGAAATGCTTTTTACCTATATACCAATGCCGAAATTGGAGGAGTTATTCCCACCCTCATCAATCGCTGGCAGGGCACTCCTCTGCTACAGGGATCGGATACTGGTTACAGCAGTTATTACCGATTCATGGGAATTTCCTTTAACAATCCCTATGCCCAATTTTTTAAGCTTGAAGCGGATTACAGGTATTATTTACGCATGGATATTGACCAGAGCATTGTTTTCCGCTCCTATGCAGGGGTGGGATATGCCTTCGGCAATTCGCAAAGCCTGCCTTTTGTAAAAAGTTATTTTGCCGGTGGCCCCAGCGATATACGCGCATGGAGACCCAGAACACTTGGCCCCGGCGTTTCATTTGGACAACTTGTGGAGCGCATTGGTGACCTCAAGTTTACCTTTAATCTCGAATACCGAGTGAAGGTTTACAAGTATCTGAACATTGCACTTTTTACCGATGCCGGGAATATCTGGCTCCTGAATACCGACAAGTTTACCAACCGTGCAGGTGCACAATTTAAACCGGGGAACCTTTTTTCCCAACTGGCATGGGGAGCAGGGATTGGCTTGCGTCTCGATTTTTCATTTTTCATCATTCGCCTTGATCCCGCATTGCCTATTTACGATCCCGGAAGGGCGGTAGATCAGCGATGGGTAATTAAAAACCTAAAGTCTGCGGATATCAACTTGTTTAATCTTGGGATTGGCTATCCTTTCTGATGGTCACTCAGCATTAGTGCATGGATTTCTGCCCTCTCAAGGTCTTCGGGAGTATCCACAGAAATCCCTGAATCATTTACCTCTGATGTGTATATGGTTTTTCCATGTTCCAGCCAACGCAATTGCTCAAGTTTCTCAGCCTGTTCCAGTTCGCTTGCAGGAAGTGAGGATATTTCTGCAAGTTCAGATAAACGGTAAGCATAAATACCAATGTGTTTTTTAAACGGAAAGTCAGAAATCTGAGGCATGTCTGCATGATCTCTGATGCAAGGAATAGGATTTCGACTGAAGTACAGTACGCGTCCGGATGTATCTGTTACCAGCTTGGGAATGCCCGTATCAAAAAGTTCACGAATCTCCGTTATCCGTGCAAACAAAGTGGCGATACCAACTCCCGGTTGGGTAAAAACAGCGATGAGTTTCTGAATATTCGCAGGTTCAATAAATGGCTCGTCCCCCTGAATGTTGATGATGATGTCTTCCGGCAAAAATCCCGCATGACCTATGGCAGCAAAACACCGCTCTGTGCCGCTTCCAATGGTTGTGGAGGTCATGATGGCCTTCCCACCAAAATCAATCACATGATGATAAATGCGCTCATCATCCGTAGCTACATACATTTCATCCAATCCGGCGAGTGCAACCCTTTCATATACCCTGTTTATCATGGATTTGCCGGCTATCATACACAAAGGCTTTCCGGGCAGTCGGGTAGATGCATACCGAGCAGGAATGATCCCAATTGTTTTCATCGTTTTCGGCTTGTTGTCTTTGACAAATATCGTGTTTTGAATTTTCTGATTGTCGAGTGATCCCTGATTGCCCCTGATGCAAATACTTTGTGGCTAATCTTCCGTAAGGTCGTGTTCAAATAATTCCTTGATGAGTTCTGATTCAAAGCCTCTCAGGTAAAGAAATTGACTTAACTTTTTGTAAATCATGCGTTCCTCCTCGCCGGCATATTCCCGTTTTTTTTTGCTTACCAGGGAAAGGAAAGTCTGTCGATATGTTTTTTCATCTATTTCTGAAAGCCCTTTTGCAATGCATTTTTCGCTGACTTTGTGCGCAGACAATCCTTTCCTGATTTTATTTTTACCCCACCCCAGCATCCTGAATTTTCCTCTTGTAAAGGCACGGGCAAATCTTTCCTCGTTTAAAAAATCACGGGAAATCAATTCGGCGATAATTTTTTCGGAATCTGCAGGCCCCATCCTCCATGTATGTAGTTTCTTTCTGATTTCATGATGACTTCTTTCCTGTCTTGCACACAATTTCATGGCATTTGCCAGGGCTTTTTCGGGACTAAGGGCAGGCGCTTTCATGCGGGAATCATCAAATTGCATCCTCTTTGTTCAGCATAATCAAGTCTTCCGAGTACTTCAAAACGGCCATCCTGATAAACGCGTCCTAAATCTGAAGTGGCAATAAAACTGCAAGAATGAATATTGGCCAGATCTATTACATGAAGCAATCCGGCATTACCCGCATCAAGCTCCCTGAAAGGATCGTTCACTTCCATGGCTTTTACCCTCATGTATGCAGAAGGTTCATATCTTTTATCTTCCCTTGCGTAGGCCTGAGAAAGCAATTCAGTCATCCCATATTCCCCATAGATACACATTGTTCCAAAGCCCTTTGAGAGTTGCTCATGCAATTCATCCTTGCACATTTCTCTTCGTTTACCTTTCATTCCGCCTGTTTCTATAATGATGCCATGTTTGATTGTCACGGGATGAATGGCACAAAAATCCAATAGTGCATAGCTTACGCCAAGCAGAAAATAAGGCTCACCGGATTCTTCATGTTTTTGTATGTGCGCAGCAAGTGTATCGAATTGGTTTAAAAAAAAGCCTCCGCCCAATGCATTTTTGATGAGGTGTTCACACATATATACCAGCGATGAATCTTTTCTTTCCAAATAACCGGGAAGCAATGCATAAAAATAGGATTTCCTCCAGGCAGGAAAGGCTTCTGTAAAACCATTTATAAATGATGCGATGTAAATGTTTGCGTCATTTACCCGATGAACCGAAGGTGTTTGCGAGGTGGTGCTGCTACTTCTGAAAACCAGAATTTCTCTGTCGGTATGATCGTGTAGCAAATGCTTTTGAAAAGCCTGGGTTGGCAGGCAGGGAATCTGTTTGCGTAAACTTACCGTGTCAGGAGTAAGATTCAACATCCTGCAAAATGAACCATACACGGGGACCTGTTCAAACTGATATCTGAAAATTTTCATGGCCAGATTATCAAATGCAACTTCATCCCCCTTTTGGAGGCTGAACAGGGATTGTACCATGCTTTTTAAATCTTCTGACATTTCCGCGTGGGTAAAGATAATTTACTAAGTTTACGATTGAAAATGTATTCCAGGAAACACATCCCTTTCCTCTTTTTGCTTGCCCCCATCTTATTTTCCTGCGGCAAAGGAGAAACCTTTCCCTCTGTTCCCGCCATTACCTTTGTTTCATTTACCCCCAATCAGGATTCTGCTCAGTTTGTGTTTTCTTTTACCGACGGAGAAGGCGATATTGGATTGAATGATGCTGATACTGCCAAGCCTTATGATTACAATTGCTTCATCCGTTATTATGAAAAAACAGATGGTGTTTTTAACGAAGTTGTACCGGCCATTCCTTTCAACTATAGAATTCCCTATGTTAACAGAGGACGCGCGAGACCAACCCAGGGTGAAGTAAAAATATCAATTAGTCCGTTTTACTACAATCCCTTCTCTCTTAAAGATACCATCAGGCTTGACCTTTACATCGTTGACCGGGTGCTTAACATCAGCAATACCATCAGCACACCTGAGCTGATTAAACCCAGGTAATTGCCTCTTTGCCCTAAAATTTATTTCGTTCCTTAAGGAATATTTATACATTTGACTGAAAATCCAATCACATGAAAAAAGTTTACAAACTGGTGTTTGCATTTACGCTGATGCTCACCTCTTTTAGCCGCACATCTGCAAGTGATTTGCCAAAGCCGGGAACACCTGAATACGACCTTGCAAAAAAACAAGGTTTGCTTAGCAATGTACTACCGCTTCAAAGCCATGCAGCATCCCCTTTCAAAGGAATCAACACAAATACGGTATCCCTCACGAGTGTAAGTTCTTCTTGTGGTTGTCTCCTGCCCATTGATTCTACCTTTCTGTTGGTTCCATTTGCCATCGGTAGCCTTCCCTATTATGGAAATGATGATGGGTCCTCAGGTATCATTAATCTTCCTTTTGATTTCTGTTATTACGGACAAACCGTCAACAGCTTGTACATCAATAATAATGGAAATATTTCTTTCGGAAATCCTTACGGCACTTTTACTTCTTCCGCTTTTCCAAACTCCGGTTTTAACATGATAGCACCCTTTTGGGGAGATGTGGATACAAGGGGAGCTCAGCCAGTTGTAAGTTATGATTCTCTTTCAGGCACATGGGATACCCTGCAGGCCGGAACCTCATACACAGGTTTGGTTTATTATAAAGTTACTCCCTCTGCACTGATTGTAAGATGGGATTCGGTAGGCTATTTTTCTGCCCAGGCTGACAAGAGGAACACCTTCCAACTCATCATCACAGACGGCAATGATCCTCTTGTTCCGGGAGGAAACAATGTGGCTTTTTGTTATGGCGACATGCAATGGACGACCGGAGCAGCTTCCGGAGGATTCAATGGTTTTGGTGGCACACCTGCAACCGTAGGTATCAACAAGGGAGATGGTATCAATTATTTTCAGGTAGGAAGGTTTGATCATGACAGCTCCGATTATGACGGACCTTACCTGTTTAATGACGGTGTAAGCTTCCTTGATAACTCCACTTACTTTTTTACCACCTGCACATCTTCTAATAACATTCCTCCGATAGCACTCAACGATGTTTGTGATACCATTAGCATCGGACCCCTTGATACTTCTCTCATTGTGCTCCGTTACATCGGACCTGAGCCTAACCAGGTTGTAAGTGCCCAGGTACTCTCTGTCAATCCAAATATTTCGGTGCTCAGCAATGTGCCCGGAAACCCCTGTGTGGTAACGCTGCAGGTAAATGGTTCATCCGGAACAAATCCTTTGTCTCAAATCACTGTGCTTGCAACCGATAATGCTCCATCGCCTGCTTCCACAACCCAAACCACCACAGTAATTACTCCTGCAATAACGGGTGTTTCTCAGAAATCTGCGCAAGGATTTATTCTTAGTCCCAATCCCGGCAATGGACAGTTTACCATCACACTTCCCGATGAAGAGCAAACTGCCATTTGGATTTACAATGCAGTAGGTAGCCTCGTGATGCAAAAACAGGTGAGTGGAGCAAACCGCACTTCAATAGACATCAGTGCTTTTGGAAAAGGAATCTATACAATGCAACTTCGTTCCCGTTCCGGTAATCACTTCAGTAAGGTAATCATCGAATAACAGATATTTTTTCTTTTGAAAAGGCCGGCAAAAGAAGCCGGCCTTTTTTTTGTATCCCCAAACACAAATTCTTCCCTTGGCATTTGTTTACTTTGTAACATGTTGAAAGAAGAAGATATTTTGTATTGCGACAACCACCTGTTAATCATCAATAAAAAGCCCTCACCGGTCGTTCAGGCTGATAACACAGGGGATG
>JBEICQ010000141.1:0-6060 GCA_040383885.1 Flavobacteriales bacterium
CATAGCCCTGTTTATTCTCAAAAAGATTTGCAACAAACAGACAGTGCCTTTGCCATGGGATTGACTGAACTTGGCATTCAGCCATCAACAGCTTCCATGGTGCGTGATTTTGCTCATTTCAAAGCATTCTACCTGAGTGAGCAGGACACTGCCCTCGCTCTTCTTGACCGGGTGATTGAGATGCCCGGCGTGGATGATGTACAAAGAGCACGCGCTAAGTTGGAGAAGGCTGATGTGCTTCTGTTTACCGGCGATGTTTGGGAAGCCAGTTTGCTTTATTCACAGGTGGAGAAAAATTACAAACATGATGTGTTGGGTCAAGAGGCCAAATTCCGTAATGCACGCCTTTCCTATTACAGGAGTGATTTTGAATGGGCACAGGCGCAGTTGCTGGTGCTGAAAGCAGCTACCAGTAAACTCATCGCCAATGATGCGCTCGATCTCTCCATGATTATCACTGACAACCTCGGGCAGGATTCCGTAAGAGAGCCCCTGCAAATGTTTGCAAGAGGAGATTTGTTCTTATACCAGAACAGGGATTCGCTTGCCCTGCTTTCCTATGATTCCATCTCACGCTTGTATCCTTTTCATGGTTTGTTGGATGAAGTATTGTTCAGGAAATATACGATTGCAGCCAAACACCAGTTGTTTAAGCAGGCCTTGATTTATCTGGAAGAGATTGCAGGTAGATACAATGAGGAAATTTATGCTGATGATGCCTGCTATCTGGCAGCAGAAATTTATTTCATGCATTATAAAGACGCCCAGTCAGCCATGAAATGGTATCAGGAACTGATTACCAAATATCCCGGAAGTATATACGCCGCCGATGCCCGGGTAAAATTCCGCAAACTAAGAGGCGACAATATCAATTGAGATGATTCCGTTTTCACCGCCGCATATTTCAGAAGAGGCCATTCAAGAGGTGGTGGATACCCTGCGCTCGGGTTGGATTACTACCGGACCAAAAACAAAAAAGTTTGAAAAAGAGCTTGCTGCCTGGTGCGGGAATCCGCAAACACTTTGTTTGAATTCCGCCACAGCGGCACTCGAGATGATGCTTCGCTGGCTGGAATTACAAGAAGGTGATGAGGTGATTTTGCCTGCCTATACATACTCTGCCACTGCCAATGTGGTGATGCACTGCGGCGCCAAGCCTGTGTTTGTGGATACCCGCGCAGACGATTTTAACATCAGTGCAGAGGCCATTCAAAAAGCCATTACGCCTGCCACAAGGGTGATTATGCCTGTGGATTTTGCCGGTATGCCCTGCGATTATGATGCCATTTACAGGATTGTAAACGATCCTGCCAATCTTCTGCTTTTTCAACAAGGCAAGCCTCGTGGAAAATTCAGGGAACTTGGACGCATCTTTATACTGTCCGACGCCGCTCATTCTTTCGGTGCCTTATACCATGGCCGACGCACAGGTTCTCTGGCTGATGCCTCTGCCTTTTCTTTTCATGCAGTAAAAAACCTCACCACTGCGGAAGGAGGTGCGCTTGCTTTCCGCTTGCCTGCTCCCTTTACCAATGAAGAAGCCTACCGGGATCTATGCATCAAATCGCTGCATGGACAAACGAAGGATGCCCTGGCCAAAATGCAAAAAGGCAATTGGAAATACGACATCGTAGAGCCGGGTTATAAATGCAACATGACAGATATTGCCGCCGCTCTTGGCTTGGTTGGTCTTGCTCACTACGAGGAGACACTTTCCAACCGAAAAAAGGCGGTTGAAAATTACAACCGTCTGTTAAAAGACGATAAGCGTTTTTTGTTGCCGCTGTTGCAGGATGCCCACAGGACTTCCGCCTGGCACCTGTATCCTCTGCGAATCAAAGGAATTTCTGCCGATCAGAGAGATGCAGTGATGGCAAAAATGTTTGAAGCGGATGTAGCCGTTAATGTGCATTTTGTACCCTTGCCTTTGCTTTCCTGCTACAAAGAACTGGGATACAAAATGGAAGATTTTCCGGTAGCTTACAACAATTTCTCCACCGAGATCTCTCTCCCGCTCTTTTACGGAATTACGGCAGAACAGCAGGAAATGGTGGTGGACACACTCATACAAGCCTGTAATAGCCGCTTACCCGCATGACGAAAAGGCTCTTCGACTTTTTTGTTTCTTTTTTTCTGCTGCTAATCTGTCTTCCTTTATTCTTGGTGCTTTCTCTGTTGGTGCTTATCGATAGCCCGGGAGGAATTTTCTTCCTCCATACCCGCATGGGTATGCATGGAAAGCCTTTTCGTTTGATTAAGTTTCGCACCATGCGAAAAGATTCGGCAAAGGGAATGCCAATCACCACCCGCAACGACAGCCGCATCACAGGGGTGGGGAAGTGGCTTCGCAAGTACAAACTGGATGAATTGCCTCAACTCCTGAATGTGCTTCTAGGTGAGATGAGCCTGGTAGGCCCCAGACCAGAGGTGCCGGATTATGCAGCCTTCTATACCGGCAAGTACCAAAAAGTATTGCAGGTAAAACCCGGTATTACCGATGAGGCTTCCCTTGTGTTTATAGATGAGAATGAATTGCTCACAGGAGACCGGCCCGAAGAGATTTACACCTCAAAGATATTGCCTGCAAAACTTGACCTGGCATTGCAATATGTGGAAAAGCAAAACCTGCTCAGGGATATTCACATTCTTTGGAGAACTGCTAAAAAAAGTTTCTTCAGGTAAAACCTGAAACCGTAAGTCTTTGACTCTCGTAATTAGGGCAAAGATGTATGAAAACACTATCTAAAGATTGGCTCACCGAATACACCACAGATCTGGAGTACAAGAAGTATGTGTTGCTTGCCTTTCTTAAAGAAGTAAAGGAAAGTTACGACCAAACCATGCTCTATCCTGCCTTTTCGGAGGTTATTTCACATTACACGAATGTTGAAAGCCTCCTGCAGCGCAAGCAGTACTTTCAGAACAGCATTCCCGCGAGGTTAAGAGGAATAGATTATGCAAACATGCAGCTGCTGTATGAAAAAATGATCTCCAATGACCAGGTGATGGAGCAGATCAATGAATTGTTGCTGTATGCTTCGCCTTGTTTGAAAAAGAGCATTGAAGAGGGTAAGGAAATTTTTAACCTTGTGGAGCACATGATTAAAATTGAGGCAGTGGGTTTGCTTCCATTAAACAAGGATGCGGGATACCTGATTTTTCTGAGCGGATCACAAAAAGAAAAAAAAGTATTCAATTATCAGGTTTCCTTGATCGAAGATCCCAATGAAAAATACAGGCTCATGTCTGTGAACTATTGCAAATCCTTTTACAACAGCATCACAGATACCTTTAATGCAATAAAAACAGAGTTAATCAGGTCTCATACCACATTGCCCAATCCCGCAGTATACGCAGTGATGTGTACTCACGAGGTGCCTTTTCAGGAAACCCTCCTTCCGGTAGCCAAACGGATTTTTTTACGCACCATCAGTTTGTAAACTCCTGTACCAGCTTTTTTTGCTTTGCTATTATTCGGAAGATTGACTGAGGGTATCAATAATCAGAAAAATATCCTCGTCATTCTTTTTCATCAGGTATTTTTCTCTGCCGAATTTTTCTCTTTTTTCCGGATTGTTGTTTAGCTCTTCAATGGTATTTCTGTTGAGCGAAATTTCCTTTTCGTAGTAATTTTTTTCCGCTTTAAGATTTTGAAGCGTCTTGTGCAGACGATACTGGCTCATGAGATCAAACCGATCAAAAAAGGCCAGCCAGGTGAGCATAAAAAAGGAAGAAATGAAGTATTTGTTTTTAAGCCATTTGAGTCCGGGAGGCAGCGAGAATTTTTTCATTTTCCGGCACCAAAATTACGAAGTGTAGGGCTCCTTTTCAGGCCTCTGCGAAAAGTTATTCACCCCCGGGATTTAACAAACTCAGGGCAGGAACAAAAGTGCGGAACAGTGGCAGAAAACACCCTCCTGTCTTCCCACAAATCCCATTTTTTCTGAGGTAGTGGCTTTGATGGAAATCCTGTCATTGGTGAGACCGGTTATTTCTGCAATGTTTTTTTTCATGGCTTCTGCATGGGGCAGCACTTTGGGTTTCTCCAGGCACAGTGATACATCAATATTGGAAATTTTATATCCTTTGTCCGCCACCAGTTGACAAACCCTTTGTAGCAAAATACGGCTGTCGATGTTTTTAAAGTTTGCGTCTGTGTCAGGGAAGTGCTTGCCTATGTCTCCCAGGGCCAGCGCTCCGAGCAAAGCATCACAGATGCTATGCAGCAGCACATCGGCATCAGAATGGCCCAATGCCCCTTTGTGATGAGGGATGTCTACCCCGCCCAAAATAAGTTTGCGACCTTCGGTGAGTTGATGTACATCGTACCCATGACCTATGCGGATATCTCTCATCCAGAGAATTTAGTCTTTCGATCTTTTTTTACTGTCACCGAAATCAAATCCAAGCGTGAATCTGAAAGTGTTGTTCAGTGGACTGTTTTGTCTGTTCGTGGGGATCAGATAGGATGCATCGAAATTAAAAGAGCTGTAACGAATGCCAAATCCCACTGTAAAAACCTGTCTGTTTCCCTTGGTTACATTTTCATGGAAATAACCTGTACGGAAAGAAAAAAGATTGTCATAACAGTATTCTAAACCCACATTTGTCATCACTTCCCTCAGTTCTTCGCGGGTGCCTCCCGGGGCATCAGAAAATGAGCCAAAGACGCCGGCGGCCAGCGACCTGTTTGGATTTTCACCGGCAGCAATTTTAGGAGTGCCATCTGGGTTTGTAACTACTTTTCCACTAGCATCAACCTCGTACACAGGTGGTGTGGGAACCAAGAGTTTATTGAAATCCAGATGGATGGCAAGCGCATTATACTGGTCCAGGTTCAACCTGAATGAACCACCTACCCGCATGTTAACAGGGATAAAATCTCTGCGAAGCGTAGTGGTATAAGACATCTTTGAGCCGATGTTGGAGAGATTCGCACCAAAGGCAAGTCGGCTTTTGTTGCCATTTATTTCCAGATCGGTATTTTGATAGAGGAAAGAAATATCTGCCGCAACTGATTGACCGGCTTTTGTATTTGCACCTGCAACATTGATGCCTCCGGTGAGGTTGGAATACACATAGCGAAGGGCAAGACCACCGGAAACACGCTCAGATAGTTTGCGGGAATAAGCCACATCCAGGCCAAACTCATTAGGTCGGAATTCCCTGATGTTTGTACCGTTGTTATCGGTGAACATGATATTTCCTAGTGAAAAATAGCGAAGTGAAGCGGCAAGCGTCTGGTCTTTTCCTACCTTGTAATATCCGGAAAGGTAGGACAGGTTGATGTCATCCACCAATTGTCTTAGCCATGGGATATAGGACAATGAGAATCCACTTTGCTTTTCGATAAACGCGTATTTGGCAGGATTCCAGTGCATGGAATTGCAATCTGCTTCTGTAGCAACACCTGTTTCTCCCATGCCACCTGCTTTTGAATCGGGTCCGATGAGTAAAAAAGGAACCGCTGTGGTAATGGTATTGATCTGAAGCTTATCGCTGGCAAGCTGTGTGTTTGTGGCTTTTTGTGCAAAGGAAACACCTGCAAACAAGAGAAACAACAGCGTGAACTTGGTGATTTTTTTCAAAGAAAAAAGGGAATTCAACATGATATGACAAAGATATGGTTTTGAGTAATGCTCAATTTAAGATGACAAGTTTTTCAAATTTTTCTGCGCTATTTCCATCTGAAGCAGTAACCTGTATTCGGTATACATACACTCCTTTTCCGATTTTATCTCCAAAATCGTCCCGTCCGTCCCATTCAATTTTGTCTGAACGATACCCTTCGCACTGGAGACTGGACTCAATGGTTTTAACCAGTTTCCCCGATACTGAGAAGATTTGAATCAGCACATCAAGAGGCTCACAGGGTCTGTTGTGTTCGAAAAGGAAACGGGTACGCGTGGTAAATGGATTCGGATAATTCATCACATGGTCCAGGGCGAGCTTGGCTGATCGGGCTACGGTGAACTCCGTTTGTCCTTTTCCGGAATTGTTGTAAACATCCCATACTTTGAGCGACAGGGTATAATTACCCTCCGCAAGGTCTTTAAACGG
>JBEICQ010000142.1:0-6011 GCA_040383885.1 Flavobacteriales bacterium
TCAAACCGTCTACACCGCCAAGATCCACAAACACACCATAAGAGGTTACATTTTTCACCACACCTTCAAGGATTTGTCCTTTTTCAAGTTTGCTGATGATGTCTGCCTTCTGCTGCTCAATTTCGGCTTCGATAAGCGCCTTGTGTGAAACCACTACATTCTTGAATTCTTTGTTGATTTTCACCACTTTGAATTCCATGTATTTGCCAACATACACATCGTAATCACGGATAGGCTTCACATCAATCTGTGAACCCGGAAGGAAGGCCTCAATACCGAATACATCGGCAATCAGTCCGCCTTTGGTGCGGCATTTCACAAATCCACGGATCACTTCTTCTTTTTCGAGGGCTTCGTTGATGCGATCCCAGCTGCGAAGTGCACGCGCTTTTTTGTGGGAGAGAATCAACTGACCGCTTTTGTCTTCCCTGCTTTCGATGTATACTTCTACCACATCTCCGGGCTTGAACTCAGGATTGTAACGCAATTCCGACTTGGCTACTACACCGTCGGATTTGAAACCGATGTTCACCACCACATCTTTTTCGCCGATGCTAACGATGGTACCATCCATGACCTCATGTTCAGAAATGGTCTTTAAGGTGGTTTCGAATTGCGCTTCCATTTTGTCGCGCACCTCTTTGGAGTAAACTGTCTGCTTCTTGCCCAGTGCGCTCCAGTCAAAATTTTCAATAAGTTCAGTCATGATAACTGATGTTGTTTTTTGTATCCTGCCTGGCGGTGCAGGAGGGGTTTTACATATCCATTTTCCCCGCCCGGAAAAAGGGTTGCAAATGTAGGTCTAATTATTTGAAAAACAAACCAATGTTGTTTTACCCCACATTTTTTTCGTTCAGGAACTGCTTGGGGATGCAATTATTTTGTTTTCTTTGCAGGCGTTTTTTTCGGGGCGTAGCGTAGTCCGGTCATCGCGCCTGGTTTGGGACCAGGAGGTCGCAAGTTCGAATCTTGCCGCCCCGACATCTAAAAAGAGCCTGCAGGCCTTATCCGGCATAGGATGGCAAATGGACACCGTCCATTCTACAGCGGGGTCCCGTAGCTCAGCTGGACAGAGCAACAGCCTTCTAAGCTGTGGGTCATTGGTTCGAATCCAATCGGGATCACCACAAAACTTAAGCACCTTAACAAGGTGCTTTTTTCTTAATACCCCCTTCAATTATCTTTCGGCTCTTACAGGATGAATTTTCACAGCAGAAAAAGAGACTTGCCGGACCAATCATACAAGAAAAGAAAAATGCCGAAACAGCGTTCCGGCATTCTGTGATGGTGGCCCCGGCGGGAATCGAACCCACATCAAAAGTTTAGGAAACTTCTATTCTATCCATTGAACTACGGCGCCCCTTTGAGCGCGGCAAATGTAGTAATTTTTACTCATCTTTTTCGATCTGTGTGTCGCTCTCATTCTCCTGATTTGGCTAACTTAACGCCATGAAATATGTCCGCATGCCCATTGAAGTGGAGTCGCCCGAGGAACTGGGCTACGATACCATTCTTCATAACCTTGCCGAGAGCAGTCTGTGCGACTTGTCTGTAGCTGATTTACCAGCTGTACCCGGCAATTTATTGCTTGCTTATGGCGACCATAAAGGCATTCCTGAGCTCAGACAATTAATCGCGGAAGACGGAGGGATTGAAGATGCTTCTCAGGTTCTCCTCACACCGGGTGCTGCCGGCGCCTTGTTCTTTGTGAATACCTCCCTCCTTTCAGGGGAAAAGCACCTGCTGGTGATGCATCCCAACTACGCCACGAACTTTGAAACACCAAGAGCCATCGGCTGTGGCATTTCATACATCAGACTCTTGCCCGGCATGGCTCTCATCCGAAGAGAAGAAATACTGAGCATGCTTCAGCCAAACACTGCCATGATCTCCATTACTACTCCACATAATCCCACAGGCAAATGCATACCGGAAGAAGACATGGACTGGCTCATTGAACTGTGTGAAGAAAAACAGATTTTCCTCCTGGTCGACGAGACTTATCGTTCCATCCCCCTTGGCAAAAAACCGGGTGCACTTTATGCATCCAAAAGCAAAATGGTTATCTCCGTTTCCTCTCTGAGTAAAGCCTATGGCTTGCCGGGTCTGAGAATCGGATGGGCCGTAACTTCCAATAAGCAACTTTACAATACCCTGCTTGCCGCCAAAGAACAGGTCCTCCTCGGTAATCCTGTGGTAGACGAAGCCCTTGCCCTCGAAGCCATGAAAAACAAAAACCGGATTCTCTCTTCGATGGAAAAACACCTGCAAACCAACCTGGATCTGCTCAAAACATGGATTGCGAATGAAACCCGCATCAATGTGCCACTTCCCGAAGGCGGATGCGTTTGCTTCTGCAAATTACCGGAAGCGGCCAAAACAAAAGTCTTTTATGAGGTGTTGTATTACAAACACAAAACATATGTGGGACCGGGACACTGGTTTGAGCAAGATGATCATTACTTCCGACTTGGGTTTGGCTGGCCAAAACCTGACTCTTTCAAACAGGGTTTGCTCGCCATCTCGGCAGCCCTCGATGAAGCCCTGTGAAAATGATTTGTCCACCTTTGTGCCATTGCACCTTTCCAAGGGAGTTTTACTTATTATTGCAGTCCCCAAAAAAAGCCGTTACACATGAAATTTTTTATTGATACCGCAAACCTCGAACAAATTAAAGAGGCAAATGAGCTTGGTGTGCTCGATGGAGTCACCACAAACCCTTCACTCATGGCAAAGGAAGGAATCAAAGGAAACGATGCCATCTACAAACACTACATAGACATCTGCAACCTGGTGGAAGGAGATGTAAGTGCTGAGGTAATCAGTACCGATTTTAACGGCATGGTCAGGGAAGGAGAATTTCTTGCCGGCCTTCACCCCCAGATAGTGGTAAAGGTACCCATGATTAAAGAAGGTGTAAAAGCCATCAAATATTTTTCAAGCAGGGGCATCAGAACGAATTGTACCCTTGTTTTCTCTGCCGGCCAGGCACTCCTTGCCGCAAAAGCCGGTGCTTCTTATGTGTCGCCTTTCATTGGCCGCCTGGATGATATTTCTTTCGACGGCGTGGAACTGATCAGACAAATAGTAGATATTTATAGTACTTATGGTTTTGAAACCGAGGTGCTCGCGGCTTCCATCCGCCATACCATGCACCTGATTCAATGCGCCGAGGCAGGAGCTGATGTGGCAACCTGTCCGCTTCAGGTGATTACCGGTTTGCTTAAACATCCCCTTACTGATGCAGGACTCGCACAGTTTTTAAAAGATTTCGAAAAGACAAAAATCTGATGCACGATTTTTCTGATTACGGGTTCGGTACCCGTGCCATTCATGCCGGACAGGAGCCCGACCCCTCTACAGGAGCAATCATGACTCCTATTTATCAAACTTCCACCTATGTGCAGGAAAGCCCCGGCAAGCACAAGGGTTATGCCTACGCGAGGGGGAAAAATCCCACGCGAAATGCATTGGAGGCCAATATCGCCTCGCTGGAAGGAGCCGCACACGGACTGGTTTTCTCAAGTGGAATGGGTGCCATTGATGCAGTTATCAAACTGCTTTTGCCGGGCGATGAAGTCATTGCCTGCGAAGACCTTTACGGAGGTTCCTACCGGATGTTTACCAAGGTGTTTGAACCGCTGGGTATCGTTTTTCGTTTTGTAAACATGCAAAATGCAGATGCGATCAGTAATCACATCACTGCAAAAACCAAATTGATATGGGTAGAAACACCAACCAATCCTACCATGTCTATCATCGACATTCAGGCGGTTGCTGCCCTGGCCAAAGCTGCTAACATCCTGCTTGCGGTAGACAATACTTTTGCTTCTCCTTATCTGCAGAACCCTCTCAAACTGGGAGCAAACATTGTGATGCACTCTGCAACCAAATACCTGGGAGGACACTCCGATGTGGTGATGGGTGCTCTGTGTACCAATGACAAAACACTCTATGATCGTTTGGCATTTATACAAAATAGCTGTGGCGCCACACCCGGCCCCATGGATAGTTTTCTCTTGCTTCGGGGTATCAAAACCCTTCACCTGAGAATGGAGAGGCATTGTAGCAATGGAAAAAAGGTGGCACATTTTTTGAAAAATCATCCCAAAGTAGACAAGGTATTTTGGCCCGGATTTCCGGAACACCCCAATCATACGATTGCTGCAGCTCAGATGAAGGATTTTGGAGGCATGATTAGTTTCTCGCTTGTAGGCAACGACATGGAAAAAGCTTTTTCATTTGCAGCCTCAATGAAAGTATTTTCACTCGCAGAATCACTTGGTGGAGTGGAATCACTCATCTCCCACCCTGCAAGTATGACACATGCATCCATTCCGCGAGAGATCAGAGAAAAAGCAGGTGTGCTCGACTCACTGCTTCGTATCAGCGTAGGGATTGAAGACGAAGCCGATCTGATTGCTGATTTATCTGCAGCCCTGGAAAAAGTATAAACACCAACCAACCAACCAACCAACCAACAATGAAAATACAGCTACAACAAGCAGTATGCATACTGCTCATCATGTTTGCTATCTCTACCAAAGCACAACAGATTATTCCATGCCTCACCCACGAACATGAGCAGGAACAACGAAACAATGATCCCGGATACAGCATTCGCGAAGCCGCACTCGAAGCATTCACGCAAAACTTTCAACCCGAAGAAAAAAGCAATGCCACCATCATCATTCCGGTGGTCTTTCATGTGCTGCATGAATATGGCTCTGAAAATATTTCCAAAGAACAGATCCTGGATCAACTTCGCACACTCAATGAAGATTACAAAAGAACCAATCCGGATACGGTAAACACTCCTGCGCCATTCAAGCCGCTAAGTGGTGGACTGGACATTGAATTCAGGCTTGCCACCGTTGATCCTAATGGCAATTGCACAGATGGCATCAACCGATTGTATACACCCCTCACAAACAATGCCCGCGACAATGTAAAACCTTTAATCTACTGGCCTCGCAACAAATACCTGAATATATGGGTGGTAAAAAGTATTGAAAATTCAAGTGGTTCGTCAGGAACGGTATTGGGTTATGCCCAGTTTCCGTCAAGTGGGTCTGCAAGCACCGACGGCCTGGTGGTAAGATCAGATTACATCGGATCAATTGGTACTTCCAGTGATGGCAGAACCCTTACTCATGAAGTAGGACATTGGTTCAACCTCCGTCATATCTGGGGTGATGCTACATGTGGAAATGATCAGGTGAACGACACCCCCATTCATGTAGGTGCCAATTCCGGATGTCCCCCATTTCCGCACCTCTCACCCACATGTAACCAAAACGCTAATGGTGATATGTTTACCAATTATATGGATTACACCAATGGTACCTGTATGAATCAGTTCTCTGTTGGTCAGTGCACTCGTATGTTGGCTTGCTTGAATAGTTCAACCGGACAGAGGAACAGTTTGTGGACTGCTTCCAATACAAGTTCTACAGGAACCGCTGTAGTTGTTACACCTTCCTGCGCCCCCGTAGCTGATTATTTACCGGTTCTCACACAGTTTATTTGTGAAGGAGGCAGTGTTACTTTCACTGACAAGTCATACAGGGCACTTCCAACCCAATATGCATGGTCTTTTCCGGGAGGCACACCTTCAACTTCTTTCAGCCCAAACCCAACCGTAACCTATACCAATCCCGGCACCTATACTGTAACACTCACTGTGAGTAATGCCAATGGCAGTCATACACTCACAAGAAATGCATTAATAGAAGTAATGCCCAACATAGCCCAGGTGCAGGACACCTTGCTGCAATCCTTTGAATCTGCGGATATCGGTTCAGAAGGCTGGGAAATCATCAACAAAGTCCCAGGCTCAGTAGGATTTGTATCTAATAACGCAGGATATGTGAGTGGCAAATGCCTTTGGCTGAACAATTTTCAGGAACAGGCCACCGGTTCAGCAGATGAACTGATTAGTCCATCTTATAACCTTAGTGTGATCGACAGCCCATTTATCTCATTCAGGTATGCCTATGCCCAGAAAACAA
>JBEICQ010000143.1:0-5884 GCA_040383885.1 Flavobacteriales bacterium
AAAGACAATCATATTGATTTTGGGGGAGGTATATCTTCTGCCATCAATAAAGCAAATGAATACAGAAATCGGGTAAATCCTGCCCTTGCCATTGAGGTGGAGTGTAGATCACTACCGGAAGTGGAAGAAGTCTTGCAGACGGGCCATGTGAATCGCATCATGCTCGATAATTTTACCCCTGCTTTATTGTCAGATGCCATTCGTATGATATCCAGCCAATATGAAACTGAGGCCAGCGGCGGTATTACCCTTGAAAATATCAGGCAATATGCGCTCACGGG
This sequence comes from Flavobacteriales bacterium, assembly GCA_040383885.1. Classification (GTDB taxonomy): domain Bacteria; phylum Bacteroidota; class Bacteroidia; order UBA4408; family UBA4408; genus JBEICQ01. Next base: position 282 of record JBEICQ010000143.1, read on the forward strand.
TGTTGATTTTATCTCTGTGGGTGCCTTGACCCATAGCTATTCTTCCCTTGATTTTAGCCTGAAAGCTTCATGAACATAAGGCACTACCTTGAAAAGTGGAAACCAGTTAATAATGTCATCCGATTTTTAGATAATATATTTCTTCCGGGTTTTGAAAAGATTTCCTTGTTGAGGATTTTGGTGTTTTTTCTCCGAGGGCTGATGGATTCTAACCTCACCACGAGGGCTTCTTCACTCGCATTCAAATTTTTTCTGGCTGTTTTTCCGGGTTTGATTTTTCTAATCACACTGCTTCCTTATGTCCCTATTAAGGACTTTGATGTACAGTTGCTGAACATGTTACAGAACATCATGCCGGAAGGAGCTTTTGAGGCCACACGCGACACATTTGAAGACCTTGTGAGAAACCAACACAATGGATTGCTTTCATTTGGCTTTTTCTTTGCGCTGTTCCTTGCCACCGATGGAGTGCATGCTATCATTATTGCATTTAACCAGGCAGGTTCAATCATTGAAACCAGAAGCGCATTCAAGATCCGGATAATAAGTGTTCTCCTTGTGATTATTATTACGCTGTTATTGTTAATCTCCATAGGATTGATAGTGTTTAGTAATTTTATTTACGATTATCTCAGGGCACGCGACTGGATTTCAGATGGACTAGTGATTTTTGTACTGGAATCGGGCAAATGGCTTATTACGCTGGCTACTTTTTTTAGTGCTATTTCCTTTATTTACTGGCTCGGTCCTGATTCAAAAATGAGGTTTCGATTTGTTTCTGCCGGATCCACATTTGCCACACTTTTTTCCATTTTGATATCACTTGGATTTGCCTACTATGTGAATCAATTTGGCACCTATAATGCGCTATATGGGTCCATCGGAACGGTTATGGTTGTTATGCTTTGGATGTATTTTAATTCCATCGTTTTGTTAATGGGTTTCCAGTTGAATGTGAGTCTTAATGTCCTGAAAACACAATCTGCCGTGTAAAAGGCTTTCATAGCATTTTTCATGATGAAATTTCGTGCCATGAAATGTTAATTTGGACGATGAAATTTTCGGGTTCACAGTTACAGATGTTAAAATCTTAACTTTATTTTGGTAAAATGATTATTGAAATTAACTTTACCACATATAAGTAAGCTTTATGAACCAACCTCATCAACTATCCGCTAAATGTATTTTGCCGCTGTTGTTTTGCTTCTTCCTTTTTCTTTGCCACCTACCTGCCCAAGGACAATATATTCCTGATGGCGTCAATTTCCAGGCTGTGGCAAGAGACAACGCGGGTGTCATCCTGTCCAATGCTACTGTTGAGGTGCGTATTTCAGTGTTGAATGGCGGAGCAACAGGATCTGTTTTAGGCAGTTACACTTATCAGAAAAACACCGATGCATTCGGTCAGTTCGTTGTTGCTATCGGACATGAAACTCCCATACAAAGTTCAGGCTCGGCACTCTCAATGATAGATTGGCTTGCTGCTTCGAGGTGGATCAAGGTTGAATTCAGACCCGGTACAAGCGGAAATTATGTTGAAGTTTCAAACGCTCAGGCAAGTGCCTCTTTTTACGCTTTTGCTTCAAGGTACGCCCTCGAATTAAAAACAGCCGGTGCAAGCGGGCAATACCTCAGGCACAACGGGACAAACTGGGAGGCAGGAAGTATTACATCCAATACCCAGGTGCCAAGTATTCAGCGCTTTACCTCAGGAAGTTCTACCTACACTCCTTCGCCGGGTGCAAAATATATTCGCATACGCATGGCGGGTGGTGGAGGATCCGGAGGTGCAAACGCCGGAGGTTTTGCGGGTCTTCCCGGCTCATCTTCAGTTTTTTCAGGTGGTGGAATCATGCTCACTGCCCCGGGCGGTCTCGGTGGATTGGCCGGGTCCTCGGGTAATCTCTCCGGAGGTGCAGGTGGTGCCACTCCCACTGCGGTAGGTCCAAATGCAAGCATTGTTGTCGCACAGAAAGGCGGTGCCGGGGGAGCAAGTTCTCACAGAAATCCTGTCAGCGGAATGCAGGTGGCCGGTGGTATGGGAGGGGCAACGCCTTTCTTCGGAGGCGGGGCAGCATCAAGTGCACTTGCCGGTGAACCCAACACAGGTGGCGGGGGTGCAGGCAGGGGAGGATTTGAAACATACCCCGGTTCAGGGGGTGGTTCCGGTGCCTACCTCGAAGTACTTGTAAACAACCCCTCAGGAACATATAGCTACACAGTTGGTGCTGGAGGCACCGCCATCCCGGGCGGAGGCGGAAATGGTGGTTCAGGCATTATCATTATTGAGGAATATTATTGATACCGGTTAACCTCACAAGCAAATTTACATGGCATTTATTTGCCTTTTCACTACCCATGATTCGAAAAGAAAATAGAAACAATACAAAAATCAATCGGTTTCCGGAACAGCTGTTGATACCATCAGCCCGGCTTTTCCGAAATCGCTTGGCGGGGTATTGTGTTTTCTTTATTGCATTGTTTCTGCTTTGTTTTTCAAGTTCAATTACCCAGGCACAGAGTCTGAGCGGCGTCACGCTGAGTAATGGAGCCGGAGGAAATGCAGGTCTTGTTTTTAATACCGGTCAGGCTTTTGCCTCCACCTCCAGCGGAGGGCTTGTAACCGGTGCCATATCAGCTTTGTCTTCAAACTACGAAACAGTGGCTTCCGGTGTTTGGACCAACCCAAATACATGGTCGGGAAACAATGTGCCCCCTTCAGGCGCAGATGTGAGCATCAAAACAGGACATACAGTTACACTCAACACGAACATCACGCTTAGCAAATTAAAAATTGAAAGTGGTGCAAATTTCAACCTCGGCAATCAAATAGTAAATATCGCATCAGGAGGTCAAATCAACAGAATTGCAGGTTCCAATATCACCATCGGTAACAGTACTATCAGATTATTGGGGATTGCCAGTGTGACCAACATGCCATTTTTTAATCTTGAAGCCAATGGTACAGTTTCTTTTACCGATCTCAATTCAAGCGTTTCCAACCAGTTCAAACTAATGCCGGGAGGAATAGTGAGTTCTTCCACTACACTAACCTACCTGAGCGGTTCCACACTGATTTATCAAACAGGTATCAATCAAACGGTGGGTAATGAGTGGAAGCCCGGCACAGGTCAGGGTTCCCCTCATCATGTAATACTGCAAGCGGTATACCTTACACTTCCCGGAGGAGATTATTACATCAGGGGAAATCTCCAATCAACAGGAAGTGCTTCCACCACCGCGATCTCATTGCAACCAACCACCAGTCTGTATATTGCCGGCAACCTTGATCTTCTTAACGCCACTGCAAATGCAGGTACTGGTAGATTGATTTTCAACGGTTCGTCGGATCAGATGTGTTCCCAGAACCAGAACATCCATCATTTAGATATCAATAAATCCTCGGGTGTTTTTAAATTGGTTTTTAAACTCACTCTCTCAGGGAATCTCAACTTTGTAGCAGGAAGCCTTGACCTTAATGGAATGGATCTGGAATTGCTCTCCACCGGCAACCTCTTGAACGAAACCAATACCAACAGAATTGTTAATTCCCAGCCTGTATCGGGTAAAGTTTTTTCGAGCAGAAATTTTACGGGTAATATCATTAATTCTTCAAATAATGGAGGGATTGGACTGGAACTTACTGCCTCATCACCCATCGGTCAGGTTACCCTTCAACGCTATGTAAAAAGTATTGTTGGTCTTGGTGCAAGCAATGGAATTGGACGCGTATATGGCATTTTCTCACAACAGCCTGTAAGTGCTTTATTTAATCTAAACTATTTGACTCCTGAAGCGACTGGAATTGCCAGTCCACTGAATATTTTCTACAGTTCAAACATCAATCCTGACCTTGGAGGCTATTACTCTCCCATTACTCAGGTAACAAGTGGACCGCAAAATATTGCAAGCACCGGCGTAATTGAATTCAACACAGGCTGGGTGTTTCTTTCAGTGGCTACCCAAAATTCTGCATTTAGCGGCAATTTAAGTTTTCCCAGCGCAGATTACCCTGATTTTGAAACCCTTTTTGATTGCATCAATGCCTCCGGAGTTGGTGCCGGTGGCTTAAACATTGATGTCTCCTCCGGCATTGATACCATCAACCTCACTAATCCCCTCGTTATAGATATTCAGAATAATCCTCCGGGTCCGGGTAATCCTCTTGTCATATCAGGGAATCCCTTAAGTCCCCCGGTAATAAGAGCACCCAGAGGAGGAACGCTCGATAGAGACGCGGTGTTATACATCATCGGCAATGATTTTATCACCCTTCAAAATATCAGTCTTTTTGACCCGCCTATCAATGATGACAATTATGAGCGCATGGAATGGGGGATAGCGATTCTCAAAAGAAGCAATACCAATGCTTGCCAGAATTTGGTTTTAAGAAACTGGAATATCCGTCTGCAAATAGAAGATACAGTTTCTACAGGAATATACATCGGAAACCATGGTTTTGATCCTACTCAATCTTTCACGGTAGGAAATACCTTAGGTTGTCATTCCTCGCTGGTGTTTCAAAAAAACACCATCACAAAGGTGAACAAAGGAATAGTGGCCAAGGGATATAGCGATCCTAATGGGATATTTTTCGACAACAATATTCTTTTTGGTGATTCCATCAATGCAAGTAATGGAAATACAATTTTCGCTTTCGGAGGCCTGAATTATCCCGCCTACGGTATCCGTGTCATCAATGCCGGAAGTGTTTTTGTTCACCAAAACATCATCAGAAATACCATTAACAACACATTTCCTGCCATTTCCGAAATAAGAGGGATTTCCTTAGAAGGAATAGGACGAACTTTCGCCTCTGTCAGGAGAAATACCATCACGCTAACCCAGGGAAACACCTCACAGCCAATGGTTGGGATCCATACTTCCCTCCTTACCTCAAGATTACAAAGAATTGAGAATAACCGGCTTCTTGGATTTTCAAATGCTGCCGGTCAAGCTTCGGTTACGGGCATCAGAACCCTTGGTAATATCACAGGTAGAATTCTCTTAACCGGCAATTCGTTCTCACAATCTACCTTTTTATCTCAAGGGAACATTTTCGGTATCCACAATGAAACACCTGCCCGAATTTATATTTCTAATGACACCATTAATCAAATCAATACCCAATCTGCCGGAGATGTAATCAGCATTCTCAACAAGACATCTACAGACTCTATTTTTATTCGATCGAACATCATTTCCAATATCCAAAAAACCGGATTAACCGGCTCGTTTTACGGTTATCTGAATCAAACAAATCAGGGAATTCAGGGACAAAGCCCGGGTGGTTTTTCTGTGCTCATGTCGGCAACATCTCTGGAGCAAGTCAGTGACAATATCATTTCTAATATCCAGGTATCAGGGGGGACAAATTTTACAGGAATCAGCTTGGGTTCGGACGGTCTTCTCGCAAAGGACTGTAACTCTAATGTCCTCACAAATCTGACCTCTGTCGGAGGAATATTCAAAGGCATCAGCTCCATTGGTGGATCCAGCCTGAATATTTCTTTCAACAGGATTAAAAATACATCTGTACAAGGTGAGTTTTATGGGCTTTATTGCAGCGGTTCTCCCGCAATGCTTGTTGAACATGATTCTGT
>JBEICQ010000144.1:0-5878 GCA_040383885.1 Flavobacteriales bacterium
AGGGTTAACGTTACGATTGCTGATCTGCGAAACTGCGGAGCTTACTCTGCGGACCAGTTCCTCCACCATTTTTTCACCCTTGTATACTGGCGAAACCACGCTGATCAATACTTCTTCAGACATACTAACAAGGCAAATATAGAGATAATTTAAAGGTGCGATTCATGAATCGTCTTTGCATATTTTTTCAGCGAAAAGTAGCCGATAAGGGCAGAGCAGAGCGAGGCTATTACGATGGAGATACGGGCCACGGCCGTTTCACCGGCGCCCTCAAAAGCAAGATGACTCACGAATACCGACATGGTGAATCCGATACCGGCCAAACTGCCCAGCATGAGTAAATGAGAGGAATAAAAGCCATCGGGCCAGGTGATGATCCTGAACTTTTTGCCGAGATAAGCTGCCAGAAAAATACCCAGCGGTTTTCCCAGACATAATCCTGCCACAATCCCCAGGCTGATGCCCGGATAAGCGCTCAGTTGGTTGGGAAACAAAGAAACTGCGGTATTGGCCATGGCAAACAAAGGCACCACAAAAAAATGTACGGGTTTTTCGAGCCAGTGCTCCATGCTTTTTCCAAACACGCCGGGCATCACAAATCCTGCAATCACGCCGGACAGTGTAGGGTGAACACCCGCCTGCTCCAGAAAATACCAGCAAATAACTACCAACAGGAGATACCAGAGAGAGGGCAATTGTATTTTTTTCTGAAGCAAAAAAGTAAGTCCAACGATTAAAACTGTGTACAACAAAAAAATTGGCTGCATCTCGCCGTGATAAAAGATGGCAATTACAGCAACCGCACCCAGGTCGTCGGCAACCGCGAGAGAAGTGAGAAAAATCCTGAAGATGCCGGGCACATTTTTCATGGCAAGCGACAAAACCGCAAGTGAAAAGGCAATATCTGTGGCAGTAGGAATACCCCAGCCCTTGGCATAACCCGAACCTATATTACAAGCCAGATACAGCAAAGCAGGAACCACCATTCCTCCCAAGGCTGCCAGGAGGGGAAGTGCTGCTTTTGAAGGAGTGCTCAATTCTCCGGAAACCAGCTCGCGTTTGATTTCAATACTGACCAGAAAAAAAAAGAGAGACATCAAACAATCGTTCAGTAAAAACTCAGGCGTGAATGCCGGGTGGTTTTCGGATGAAAAAAAATCCTGTTCAAAAAATGCCGAATAAGTTTTTCCCCAGGGTGAGGAAGCCAGTGCAAGGGAAAGGGCAGAGGCAACAATTAATAGGATACCCGATGCTTGTTGGTGTTTGATGAAGCGATTGAGGATCCTACCCGGGATGTAGTTTTTGAAATGCAACTTACCGGTTAACTTTTTCATTTTTGGTTAACAAGGAATTCCATGTAAATCGTAATCATCGGCACCGGTAATCTTGATGTTGGCGAAATGGCCCGGTACAAGCGCAAATTCGGCCGGTACCAAAACCTCGTTGTCAACTTCCGGTGAATCATGTTCGGTTCGGCAGACAAAGAAATCACCTTCCTGACGATCGACCATTACACGAAAAGTTTTTCCAATTTTCCGGTTGTTGATTTGCCTGGAAATTTCCTGCTGCACCTCCATGATTTTGTCGGCTCGCCTGCGTTTAGTAGCTGCGGGCACATCATCTTCCAGCTTGTAGGCATGGGTTTGTTCCTCATGAGAATAGGTGAAGATACCGAGCCGGTCAAATTGGGTTTCGATGACCCATTTCTTGAGTTCTTCAAAATCTGCCTGTGTTTCTCCCGGAAAACCTGCAATCAGTGTGGTTCGAATTGCAATACCCGGCACTTTTTCCCGAATGGTTTTGATGAGTGCATTGGTTTTTTCTCGGGTCGTTCCTCGTCGCATTGATGCCAACATTTTGTCGGATATATGCTGCAAGGGCATGTCGAGGTACTTGCAAATTTTCTCTTCCCTTTGCATCACATCGAGCACATCCAGAGGAAAGCCTCCCGGGAAGGCATAATGCAGGCGAATCCATTCCAGGCCCTCCACTTTTACAAGTGCTTCCAGCAGGTCGGATAATCTTCTTTTTTTATAGATGTCCAAACCATAATAGGTGAGGTCTTGAGCAATGAGAATGATCTCTTTGGTTCCTGTGGCAACGAGTTTTTCTGCCTCTGTTACCAATTCTTCAATTGGGCGCGACACATGATTTCCGCGCATGAGCGGGATGGCACAAAAGGCGCAGGGTCTGTCGCAGCCTTCTGCAATCTTAAGGTAGGCAAAATGACGGGGTGTGGTGAGCAGTCGCTCCCCCACAAGTTCTTTTTTATAATCTGCTTTAAGGGTTTTTAGAAGTCGTGGCAAATCACGGGTGCCAAAATACCCATCCACTTCAGGAATTTCTTTTTCCAGTTCAGGTTTGTATCGTTCGCTCAGGCAGCCGGTTACATATACCTTGTCTACCACACCCTCTTGTTTGGCTTTTGCGTAGCGGACAATGGTATCAATGGATTCCTGTTTGGCATTGTCAATAAAGCCGCAGGTATTGATGATGATGATTTGTGCATCGTCCTGGTCGGATTCATGAGTAACCTGAAAAGCATTGGCGCGAAGCTGGCCCATGAGTACTTCACTGTCTACCAGGTTTTTTGAGCAACCCAGTGTAACTACATTGACTTTGTTTTTTTTGAGGCTTTTGGTTTTCAAAGCACGGAGGTTTCTTTAAACAGGGAATCCACAAATTCGTTTTTGTGAAACACCTGAAGGTCATTTATTTTTTCACCTACACCGATGTATTTTACCGGAATCCTGAACTCATCGGAGATGCCAATAACCACTCCTCCCTTTGCCGTTCCGTCGAGCTTGGTAAGAGCAAGTGCATTTACCTCTGTTGCTGCGGTAAATTGCCGACATTGCTCAACTGCATTTTGTCCGGTTGAAGCATCTAACACAAGCAACACTTCCTGCGGTGCAGCGGGAATTACCTTTTGCATCACCCTTTTAATTTTAGAGAGTTCATTCATCAGGTTCACCTTGTTGTGCAATCTTCCTGCGGTATCAATGATGGCAACATCTGCATTTTGTTCTACTGCAGCTTTTACCGTGTCATAGGCAACCGCAGCCGGATCGGCGTTCATGCCATGCTGGATGAGGGGAACACCGGCCCTTTGGCTCCACACTGCCAGCTGGTCAACAGCAGCTGCTCTAAAGGTATCTGCTGCACCCAGTACAACGGTTTTTCCCTGCTGCTTAAGCTGGTGGGCAAGTTTGCCTATGGTAGTGGTTTTGCCTACTCCGTTTACACCCACAACCATGATCACATAGGGGCCTTCCGTGGCAGGAATTTCTATTTTATCGGAAACAGCATCCGGTACATGCGAGAGCAGACCGGTGATTTCCTCTTTGAGGATGTTTGAGAGTTCTGAAGTACCCAGGTATTTGTCGCGGGAAACACGGCTCTCTATGCGTTCAATGATTTTAAGCGTGGCAGTTACCCCCACGTCCGAAGAGATGAGGATTTCCTCAAGATTATCCAAAACCTCAGCATCAACACTTGATTTGCCGGCAATGGCCTTTGCCATTCTGGAAAAAAAACCTTGTTTGGTTTTTTCCAGTCCCTTATCGAGACTTTCTTTTTTGTCTTTGCTAAAAAAGGAGAACAGACCCATGTTTCTAAAACAAAAAAGCCTCAATTCCTTAGGGGGAAGTGAAGCTTTTCACATTCGTTGATATACCCTTTATTTTGAGGTGAGAAAATCTTTTACGTGGTCGTTGTGAACGATTTCTTCCTTGAAAGTGTAAGAACCTGTTTTGGGCGACTTCACCATTTTAATCACTTTAGTAAAGTTCACGCCTTTTCCACTTTTGAGGGTTGCTACGGTTTTCTTTGCCATGGTGCTGCTTATTTAATTTCTTTGTGAACAGTCATTTTTTTGAGGAGAGGATTGAATTTTTTCAATTCGATCCTGTCGGGGGTATTACGCTTGTTTTTTGTGGTAACATAGCGAGAGGTACCCGGCATACCGGAGTTTTTGTGCTCGGTACATTCCAGAATCACCTGGATACGATTGCCTTTTTTTGCCATGATTAGGAATTATTTAAGATGACCTTTGATAACAGCTTCCTTCAGCACGGCTGTGATGCCTTTTTTGTTAATGTTGCGGATGGCTGAGGTGGATACCTTCAGGGTAATCCACATGTCATCCTCCGGGATGTAAAATTTCTTGAGTTGCAGATTGGGGTTAAATTTCCTTTTTGTTTTCTTGTTAGAAAAGGAAACATGATTACCCACAATCGCTTTTTTGCCGGTTAAATCGCAGACACGAGCCATAGTTGAAACAATTGTTTTTTGGGGCTGCAAATATCAGTTTTGTTTTTGTATTCACCAAATTTATTTGCCCATTTGTATCTTTCAGTTTCTCAATACTTTGCCACCCGTAAGGATGCTCTTCATTCTTTCGAGGGTTTTGCGCTCTCCGCACAGCGACAAGAAGGCTTCTCTTTCCAGGTCAAGCAGGTATTGTTCACTCACCAGGGAAGGGGAGGAGAGGTCGCCCCCGCAGAGCACCCAACCCAGTTTTTCTGAGATCTTCCGGTCATGTTCACTGATGTAATGGCCGGCCTCCATGCTTGCAGCGCCCAGGTGTATGATGCCAAGCCCTTGCCGGCCGAGCACTTTGATGTTTTTTCTTTGTACGGGTTGCGTATAGCCTTTATCTGCCAGGCTGATACATGCTGCCCTGGCATCAGCCAAAAGCCTCCAGCGATTCATGGTAATCCGGTCTCTGCCTTTTTTGAGGTAGCCCAGTTCAAAAGCTTCTCTGGCTGAAGTACTCACTTTGGCAGTACCTATAGTAAGAAAATGATTTCGGAGGGTAGCCAGTTCGATATCGCCCTCGAAGAATGCATCAGAGATGCGTAGGGCAAATTCCTTGGTACCGCCTCCTCCCGGAATCACTCCTGCACCAAACTCCACAAGTCCCATATACAATTCGGCACTGGCCTGAACATGGTCGGCATGCATGCTCATTTCACATGAGCCTCCGAGGGTGAGGTTGTGTGGGGCAACAACCACCGGTACGGCTGAATATCTCACGCGCATCACTGCCTGTTGAAAGGCCCTGATGGCAAAGGAAAGCTCGTCCCATTCCTGTTCCACCGCCAGCATAAAGATGAGTCCGAGGTTTGCACCGGCAGAAAAGTTGGCGCCCTCGTTGGAGATGACGAGGCCACGGTATGCGCTCTCCGCCAGGTCAATGGCTTTGTTGAGTCCCTGCACCACCTCGCTGCCAATGGTATTCATTTTGGTATGAAACTCAAGGTTGAGAATTCCGTCGCCCGTATGGGTTACTGTGCTTCCTGCATTCTGCCAAATGACCTTATCCGCCTTTAAACTGTCGAGCAGGATAAAAGAGGCCACCGATGCCACCGGCTCATATTGACCGCTTGCCGGGTTATAACATTGTTTTTGTCCCTGCTGAAATCGGTAAAAGCTACCGATTCCTTTGTTGAGCATTTCCTTTACCCAGGGGGCTGTTTGGTATGCAGCGGCTTCCATCATTTCCATCACCTGTTTTACGCCCAGCGCATCCCAGTATTCGAAGGGACCGAGATCCCAGCCAAATCCTGAGCGCATGGCTTCATCCACGGAATAAATCCGGTCGCTAATCTCGGGGATGCGGTGGCTCACATAGGAAAACAAACCAAAAAAGTTGGCTCTGTAAAACTCACCGGCCTTGTCTTTTCCCTGCAAAAGCACAGGAAGTCGTTTTTTTAAATCATCAATTTGTTTCGTGGATTCGAGGGTAGCAAATTTGGTTTTTTGCTGCGTGCGGTATTCCAGTGTTTTCAGGTCGAGCACGAGAATTTCTGAACTGCCATCGGCGTTTTTTACTTTTTTGAAGAAACCCTGACCGGTTTTGCTGCCCAGCCAATTG
>JBEICQ010000145.1:0-5838 GCA_040383885.1 Flavobacteriales bacterium
AAAAAGAAAAACAACCTTCATAAAAATCTCAGGTGATTATAGCTCCTGTCGCTTTAAAAACCAATGGACGGATACACAACAATAAATATGAGTACCTATCAAAATGATGTAGAAGCGGTAAAACAATTTACCCTAAAATACGAAGCCCTTACAAATGAAATCGGAAAAGTGATCGTAGGGCAGGAAGACATTCTCAAGGATGTGCTCATCTGCATATTCGGCAGAGGCCATTGTCTCCTGGTAGGTGTGCCCGGACTGGCAAAAACCTTGCTGGTAAATACCATCTCAAGGGTATTGGGGTTATCCTTTAGCCGTATTCAGTTTACACCTGACCTGATGCCAAGTGACATTATCGGCTCAGAAATACTCAATGACCGCAGGGAATTCGAGTTTATCAAAGGGCCTCTTTTTGCCAATATTGTGCTGGCTGATGAGATCAACCGAACCCCACCCAAAACCCAATCTGCTTTGCTCGAAGCGATGCAGGAAAAAGCCGTTACCGCAGCAGGCAAACGATATGAACTGGGCAATCCGTTTTTTGTATTGGCAACACAGAATCCCATCGAACAGGAAGGTACCTATCCCCTACCGGAGGCTCAGCTCGACAGATTTATGTTCAATGTTTATTTGGATTATCCCACCTATGAGCAGGAATTATCGATCGTAAAAAATACCACCGCAGACAGAAATGTGCAATTAGATACCATTCTTGATGCTTCAGAGATCGTTTACTTCCAAAATCTGGTACGAAAGATACCTGTGGCAGATAATGTTTTGGAGTTTGCAGTGAAACTTGCAGTTAAAACGCGTCCATCAAACGCCGATGCGCCTGCAGTTGTAAAAAATTACCTTTCCTGGGGAGCCGGACCACGAGCCTCCCAAAACCTTGTTGTGGGTGCAAAAGCCCTCGCGCTCATCAAAGGAAAATACTCTCCTGACATCGAAGATGTAAAAGGAGTGGCCTATGGCGTGTTGCGGCACAGAATAGTTAGAAATTACAAAGCTGAGGCAGATGGGGTAACAGTTGAAGAAATTATCAATGAACTCATGAAATAACACAACATGAGAAAATACCTGAATTATATTATCATTGCCATCTTACTGGCAGGACTAAGCATTTTTCTTTTCTTGCGCCAAAAGAAATCAACCCTCAACCGGGCGCTCAGTGATTTTAGTGTAAAAGACACGGCAGCTGTAGACAAGATCTTCCTGGCAGATATGCAGGGCGCACAGGTAACTCTTGTAAGAAACGGCAGAAAATGGCAGATCGATGGCAAACAGGATGCCCGTATGGATGCCGTGCAAATAATGCTGGCCACGCTTCATGATTTAAAAGTGAAATACCCGGTGGCAAAAGCAGCGTTTAACAATATCATTAAAGACATGGCCACTTCTTCCGTTAAAGTAGAGTTGTATTCAGGCGGTAAAAAAACAAAAACGATTTATGTGGGTAGCCCTACCAAAGACCACGACGGAACCTATATGATGCTGGAAGGATCATCCACCCCTTTTGTGGTTGAGATACCCGGCTTTCAAGGGTACCTGAGTACAAGATTTTTTACTTCTCCCAACCAATGGAGAGCTTCGGTACTTCTTTCATACAACATTGCCCAAATCAAAGAACTTGAGGTGATCTTGCATACAAATCCGGCCTCCTCCTTCAGCATTCATGTTGATAAGGATGCATCTCAATCCAGGTTCAGGTTTACCCTTTTTGATGCTAAAAAACAAGTTGTCAGCCGCTTCGATACCTCTCTTGTCATGCAATACCTGTCGGCCTACAAACAAGTGAACTATGAGTTTATTGCCGATCAAATATCCAAGACCAAACTCGACTCAGCCCTCACCCGGCCATACCTGAGTCTGCTCATTACAGATGTCTCTTCAAAAAAGAAAAAAATAGATGTATTGGCCATACCCATGCCACCCGGTAGTACAAACCGTGGAGGAGAAAGTATTGCTTATGATGATGAAAGAGCCTATGTATTGGCAGATAATAACAGAAAAGAAATTTTTATCGGTCAGTATTTCGTGTTCGATCGCCTGGGTGTTCCCCTCAGCAGCCTGTTAAAAAAATAAGCATTGCATTGTTAACAACTATCCTAAGGATAGAGCAAAAATCTACCCGATTGTAAAGGGATAGGAATATATTTGCGGTTAGAAATCCAAACTGGTACCACATGAATTTTATCGTTTCGAGTGCCACGCTGCTCAAACACCTTCAACAGCTTTCCGGCGTACTCAACAGCTCCAATGTATTGCCCATCCTAGACAATTTCCTATTTGAAATCAAGGACGGCACACTCACCGTTACTGCCTCTGACCTGGAGTCTACCATGACCGCTCAAGTGGCTGTTAAAGCAGACAAGGATGGCAGCATTGCCATTCCTGCCAAAATGCTTTCAGACATTGTAAAATCTTTCCCGGAATTGCCACTTGCCTTTACCGTCGATACCGGCAATTACGGCATTGAAATTTCAGCAGGCGAAGGAAAGTACAGGCTGGCCGGTTTTGATGGCGCCGACTTCCCCAGAATTCAATCTCTTTCGGACGGTAAAACCATCAGTCTTCTTCTCAGGTGCTCGCAACTGCCATACAAAAAACAATTTTCGCCGCAGGCAACGATGAGATGCGTCCTCAGATGAATGGCATCTTCTTTCAGCTGGAACCCGACAACTGCACCTTTGTTGCCACAGATGCACACAAATTGGTGAGGTATCGCAGAAATGACCTGAAATCTCCCGACAGTGAGTCCTTTATCGTGCCCAGGAAACCGCTCAACCTCCTCAAAAATATTCTCTCCGCTCTGGATACTGATGTAATCCTTTCGTTTAACAGCAGCAATGCCTTTTTCAGTTTCGGAGATATTCGCATGGCTTGCCGTCTGGTGGATGGAAAGTATCCCAATTATCAGGCTGTGATTCCACAGAACAATCCCAATAAACTTACGGTAGATCGCATTCTCCTGCTTAATTCTGCCCGAAGAATTTCTCTTTTTTCAAACAAGAGTACCAGCCTGATTCGAGTAAAAATTACAGGTTCTGAACTTGGTTTGAGTGCAGAAGATTATGATTTCAATAATTCAGCCAATGAGAGAATCACATGTAACTACTCAGGTGAGGATATGGAGATTGGTTTCAATGCGAGGTTCATGGTAGAGATGCTTCAAAACCTCGACTCTGAAAATGTCATTCTGGAATTGAGCGCTCCCAACAGAGCAGGAATTCTTCTTCCTGAAGTACAGGATGCATCTGCAGAGGAAATCCTGATGCTTGTGATGCCTATCATGCTCAATAGCTGATTGGCAAAACCTCTATCCACCACTTCTCAGCAGAAGGAGTTCAAGTCGCCATCAGTTAATTGAGATTTCAAACTGAAATCCGTATGTTATCTTATTGTGCCTGGCTCTTATCATAATGCTCCTACCCAAGCAATGAAGTCTTTGCATACGACTTCGGATAATTGGCTATTTGGTTAGCCGCTTTGGGAGTTTGACAAAAGAAAATTTTTTTGTTCGTTTGGCTGAGTTCCCAAAACAAAAGTGATTTTTTATTAGAAAGAATCGGGAACCTGCAAATGCTACCTATTTTTTATCAGGAGGCAATTTGCAGAAATTGAACACGACAAAGGGTGGATTTTGCTTCATGAGAGTCCTGAAGGTTAAAAAGTCCCTACATGCCTCTTCCAGTTTTCCGCTTGAGTAATAAAGCTTGCCGCGATGTAAAAAAGCATCAGGAATAATAGCCATCTTCTCCTCACAAACAGTATTGAGCAACCATTCAGCCTCCTTTACTTTTCCAATTTTGAGATATAGCAAGGCCTTGTGATACATACCTGCTCTACTCAATCTCTCCCTGAGAACCGCACTGTTGTATAGTTTGAACGCCGCATGATCGAAGCCGAGCATCCTGTAAACATGCGCTTTTCTTGCATAGATGACACCGGGAGTTGATGTTTTCAACAAGCTTTTGTAATACCCATGAAGCAGATTTAACATACGCTTGTGAAAGAGAAAATAATGATTCATCAGGATGACATCCGGTAGAAAATCGGGAGCAAAAACAGAGAGAGTATCGAGTTGACTGATGGCCAGGGTCAATCTTTTTTTTTGAATGTGCAAACCCGCCAGAAAGTAACGAATCTCAGGATCGAGAGGAGACATCTTCACAGCCATTTTAAGGTCACGCATGGCTTTTGCGGTATCACCGAGTAAGGCATAGGACCTGCCCCTTAGGCCCAGCGCAGATGCATCGGAAGGCTTAAGTTCGATGGCATGGTTGAAGCGAGAGATAGCAGACTTCAACATATCCAGATTGAACAACAATTTTCCGGCAAAAACCCAGGCCTCTGCATTTCCGGGATCCAGCCTGCATACGCTGTCAAAATCAGGAATTGCCTCTTTGGTTTTGTGTTGTTTCATCCGCATGCTTCCTCTTTTATACCAGGCCTCCCACTTCAGTGAATCCAGCTTGATGGCTGAGGAGAAGGCAGTCTCGGCAGCGGCATACTCATCACACATTTCCAAAGCCAAACCCCTGCTGAAAAGAATTGTGTAGTCAGATGAATCAAGAGCAAGCAGCTTGTCGTAACAATTGATTGCTGCGAGTGGTTTCCCTGATTGGATGAAAGCTGCAGCCTGCTCGCGGAACATAGCCAGTGATTCCTGTGCAGAAATTGCGGAGGAACTTACAAGTAAAATGAGCAGGGTGAAAAGGCGAAACAGTATCATGATTTACAAAAAAACAGGATCGGGAGATGACAGAAGGCAACTGTTCAAAATAATTGAAAAAAATCTGCAGGTTTTTAATCGGGAGCTCCCTGCTTGTGCGTCAAATTATCCCGAATGCTCGTGAGAGAGAGAGCATGAATACTGAGCAAAATACACTTGGCCCTGCATGACAAAAATTAATGAGCAACATTCACAGATTAAGTTACATTTGTAAAGTTATCAGTATATATGAATCGCATCATCCGTAAAGTTGCAGTGCTGGGCTCAGGTGTTATGGGTTCCCGCATTGCCTGTCATTTCGCCAACATAGGTGTGGAAGTTTTGCTACTCGACATCGTTCCCAATACATTGTTGCCCGAAGAGGAATCAAAAAAGTTAACGCTTGATCATCCTGCAGTTAAAAACCGTATTGTGAACAACGCTTTACAGGCTGCAATTAAAAGTTCTCCTGCCCCACTTTATCTGCCCGGATTGTCTTCACTGGTTACCACCGGAAACCTAAGCGATGACCTCTCAAAAATTGCAGATGCCGATTGGGTTATAGAAGTTGTGGTTGAACGCCTGGACATCAAAAAACAACTGCTCGAAAAAGTAGAGCAATTGCGCAAACCGGGAAGCATCATCTCCTCAAATACTTCGGGCATTCCCATCAAAATGATGAATGAAGGCCGCAACGAAGATTTTCGTAAACATTTTTTAGGCACACACTTTTTCAATCCGCCAAGATACCTTGCCTTGCTGGAAATCATTCCGGGTCCGGATACCGATCCGGAGGTGGTTCAGTTTCTGATGGATTATGGCGATCGTCTCCTGGGTAAAACCACTGTACTTTGTAAAGACACGCCGGCTTTCATAGCCAACCGCATTGGGGTATTTGGCATCATGTCGCTGTTTCATTCAGTAGATCGCCTGGGACTCACGGTTGAGGAAGTAGACAAGCTAAGCGGTCCGGTACTGGGTCGTCCGAAGTCAGCCACCTTCCGAACATGTGATGTAGTTGGTCTGGATACGCTTGTGCATGTGGCAAAGGGCTTACACCAGGGTTTGAAGGAGGATGAAGCCAATGCCCTTTTTGAGCCGCCGGCATGGATTGAAAGCATGCTGAAGAA
>JBEICQ010000146.1:0-5812 GCA_040383885.1 Flavobacteriales bacterium
TCAAGGCCGTTTAAAACAACTGACTAAAGCATGAAATAGCATGCACCAAAAGAATTAAAGTTTTGTCTGCAATACCAACAAGTACCGGGGGAAACAAATAAGGCTTAAACGAAGCTTTGCTGTAATGTAGCCTTGTGTTGAATGAAGCTACATTGCGTTCATACCCGGCTGCTCTTACTGGTACTCAAATAGTTTTTTTCCTGCTTACGCACTCCTTTTTTCATGAGCTGTTCTCTGCCTGTAAATAGGTAGCCGGTATATATTCTGTGTTAACAGTTTTCCTGCATGTGGTCTCATCATTTAAGAAAAATTCATTTTTTATCCTTAGCTAAAACCGGGGATTGTGAATGGTTTTTTTTAAAATATGGTGTTAAGGGTTATGCCTGAAAGACCATGAATTTGAAACTAATTTTCTTTTAGCTATCTTAGTTACATGAAACATTATTCAGAAAGAATAACAATAAACGCACAAACTAGATTTGGTCGACCTTCCATTCGTGGAATGAGAATCAGCGTTTATGACATTTTAGGCTGGTTTGCTTCCGGAATGACAAAGCAAGACATCCTAGCTGACTTTCCTGAATTAACAGAGGAGGATCTTCTAGCAGCGCTCTCTTATGCTGCTGACAGAGAACATAAAATTCTCATTGCTTCGTAAAACTTCTTTTCGATCAAAACATTTCATTTAGCGTCGCCAATAGACTAAGACCAATATTCCCCGGTTGTGTTCAAATGCGGGAACTAAGTCTTGAAGATAAAAGTGACCGGGAAATATGGAGTTTCGCTAGCAAAGAGGAATTCACCATAGTGACATTTGATGCAGACTTTTATGACTTGGTTACCCTTTATGGACATCCACCTAAAGTCGTATGGCTAAGAATTGGAAACACGCACCCTTCCGAAGGAAATTTTCAAACCACGCTACAGTAAGTTCCTATCGTATCACTTTTGATGCATGTCGTCGGATCCTCTTGTAATCCGGCTTTTAATTTTTCACCGGGATGATTTCACTTTTTCGCCCTTGTGCATCACATGTTTTTCGGATGCTCTATCCTGTCGTAGAAGCCGCCAAAGGTGACCTGCTTAACGCCTTCTTCCCTGAGGAAATCTCCCGGAAAGCCGAGCTCGATGCTGCTTACTTCGTTTAGTTTTTGCATGTGATCGTCAGAAAGGCAAACATCAACAAAACCCATGTTGTCGGCTAATTGTGCAGTCTTGGTAGCACCCACGATGGGAATACAGGAGGCCACTTGTTGCCGGCACCAGGCAAGGGCAATGTGTGCAGGAGCAAATCCGGTTTCGTTGGAAATGTCCAGAATGGCTTGTGTAATTTTTACTGCTCTTTCGCCAAGGCGCTTGCTGGTTTCGGGGAGGCGTCCTTTTTCTCCTTTGAGGTATTTTCCGGTTAAGGCTCCGCCTGCCAAAGGGGCCCAGTTGCACAGCGTAAAACCATAATGCGCAGCCATGGGCAATAATTCTCTTTCCGGGGTACGCTGTAGCAGGCTGTACTCCACCTGCAAGGTAATGAACTTGGACCAGCCCATGAGTTCCGCTAAGGTTTGGCCCTTGCTGATGATCCAGGCGGGTGTATCGCTGATGCCGATGTAATGCACCTTTCCTGCGCGAACCAAATCGTCGAGGGCACGCATCACTTCATCTATCGGCGTGAGGTTGTCCCAGATGTGCAGGTACAGTAAATCGATAAAATCGGTTTGCAGGCGGCGCAGGCTTTCCTCCACACTGCGAATCATGTTTTTGCGGTTGTTGCCTGATGCGTTGGGATTGCTGAGGTTGTCGAAGAGGGAATACTTGGTGGCGAGTACAAAGTAATCCCGGTTACCTTTCATGAATTCACCTATGTACTTTTCGCTGCTTCCTTCGGTGTATCTGTTGGCAGTGTCAATAAAATTGCCGCCCTTGTCGGCAAACATTTTCATGATTTCGAAAGAAGTATCCTTATCGGCGCCCCATTTCCATTCCTGACCAAAGCCCATGGTGCCTAGGCAGAGTTCTGATACCTTGAGTCCGGATTTTCCGAGTAGCTTGTATTTCATGTTGGCCTAATTTTTTGAGTTCTGTTTGCGAAGGTACAAATCCCTAAGGGGAAAGTGGTGGGCAGGAAATGTTACCTTTGCAGGGGATGAAAAAAATCCTGGTTATCCGTTTCAGTTCCATAGGCGATATTGTGCTTACTTCGCCTGTGTTGCGTTGTTTGCGCAACAAATACCCTGCCGCGGAGATTCATTTTCTTACCAAGGATTCCATGCTTCCCCTGCTGGCCCACAATCCGCATGTAAACAGGGTATATACCATACGAAAGAAGGTTTCGGAAGTGTTGCCTGCATTAAAAGCCGAGGGTTACGACCTGGTGGTGGATTTGCATAAAAACATCCGGTCTGTCCTGGTTAAGATGTCGCTTAATGCAACCTCCTTTTCTTACCACAAGCTCAACTACCGCAAGTGGATGCTGGTTCGGCTCAAGGTGAATCTTTTGCCCAGTATACATATCGTAGAGCGCTATTTTGATGCCCTGGAATCTTTAGGCATACAGAATGACGGAAAAGGGCTGGAGATTTTTATTCCTGCAGAGGCTGAGCAGGAAGCCGGCAGTATTTTGCTTGCAGTAGAAAAACCTTATGTGGTATTTTCTGTAGGAGCCGCACACTTTACCAAGCGCTTGCCCGAAAGCAAATGGAAGGAACTGGCAGGATTGGTAAAAGGTAGCATTGTACTTGCAGGAGGGAAGGAGGAATTTGCGATGGGTGAGGCCATCAAATCCATTGATCCGGGCCGCATTGTAAACGCCTGCGGAAGGAGCAGTATTCTTGCATCTGCGGTACTCCTGCGAGAGGCAGAAGTGGTGGTGAGCAACGATACCGGCCTGATGCATCTGGCCTCTTGTTTTTCAAAACCCATCGTAAGTGTTTGGGGAAGCACCGTGCCTGAGTTTGGTATGTATCCTTACCTGCCCTTGCATCCCGAAAGGTCTGCGATTGTGCAAACCGGTGGACTATCGTGTCGTCCTTGTTCCAAGATTGGTTTTGCATCTTGTCCGAAAAAACATTTCAAGTGCATGGAAACGATTCCTGCAGTGAACTTATATAATGCCATCAGGCAGCTCTCATCATGAAAACACATCGTTTATTTTTTCTCTTCACATTTGTAAGTGCATTTTCAGTTGCACAGGATATTTCCATCGAAAAACTGCAAAAACACATTGGGTTTCTTGCTTCCGATTCTCTGCATGGACGGGGCACGGGAACAGCTGATGAGAAAAAGGCAGCGGCCTATATTGCCAATGCATTCCGGGAGATCGGCTTAGACTATTTGCCCGGACAAAAGGATTATGTCATTCCGTTTACTTTTCGCAAATCGAAAGATCCGCACGGGAATGAAACAGATACCAGTGCCCCACGAACCTCATCTATGAATGTGGCCGCTTTTATCAATTGCAACAAACCTTACACCATTTGCATGGGTGCACATTTTGACCACCTGGGACTGGGGCATGATAAGAATTCACTGGATGCAAATCCGGATGGGAAAATTCACAATGGTGCAGACGACAATGCCTCCGGTGTTGCCGGTGTATTGGAACTGGCAAGGTATTTTTCTGCAAAGAAGCAAAGCATGAAATACAACCTGGCTTTTGTTTGTTTTTCGGGAGAGGAGCTGGGACTAATTGGTTCCAAGAAATTTGTAGAGGCCAATTTGCTGGACACATCATACATGCAGCTCATGATCAATTTAGACATGGTGGGCAGGCTGAACGACAGCACACAAAAAGTGATGGTGTATGGCACGGGAACTTCTGCTCCCTTGAACCAAATAGCTGACAAGGCAAACAAAAATTTGGTGCTGGTAAAAGACAGCAGCGGCATGGGCCCCAGCGACCATACTTCCTTTTACCTGAGGCGTGTTCCTGTGTTGCATTTTTTTACCGGTCAGCACAAGGATTATCACAAGCCGGAAGATGATGTCCAAAAAATAAATTATCCCGGTGAGAAAAAGGTATTGGAATACATTGCGAGTGTAGTAGAACAGGTGAATGAAGAGCCCAAGATGGCATTCTTAAAAACGCGGGATGCACAAACGGGGCAAAAAGTTTCTTTTAAAGTGACGCTCGGCATCATGCCTGATTATTCCTTTGAGGGGAAAGGCATCAAAGTAGATGGGGTTACGGAGGGAAAACCTGCCTTCAGGGCAGGTGTGATGCAGGGAGACATCATCTTGCAGTTAGGAGAAATATCTACAGCAGACATGACTTCATACATGAAAGCCCTGGGCAGCTTTCAAAAAGGTTCAGCCACCCGTGTAAAAGTATCGAGAAAGGGAGAGGAGAAATGGCTCGATGTTGTTTTTTAAACATGTTGCAGTAGCTGCAAAACCGTATTCGTAGGCAAGTCATCGGGTGATGATTTGATAAGTTGCTTTCATGGATTGCTGCAGGTTTCGGATGTAACTTTTCAGTACATATACATCTTCGGCAATCAGCCCTGATTCGGCCAGGCTCATGGCATCTACGGTGAGTTCCTTTATTTCAGCGAGTTTATTGATATTGAGAATATGGTAGGGATTTTGTACTTCGTCTACATCCTTGTAGTGATCGCCTACATTGGTTTTGATGGAAGTTGGGTCAGATACTGCCACATGTATACCAATGGAGCCGCAGATGTTACCGGATATATCGAGTTTGGGTACACCACTGATTAAAAACACACGCGATTCGCCATTTTTGCATTTCAATTCCAGTTCATAGGTATGCCCTACACCCTGTGTACGGTTTTGCTGGATAGACTGCATGCGTTTTACGGAAGCTTCTGTAAGGAGCAATTCGGCTGCAGATTGTTGGAGCAATTCCTCTTGCTCATATCCTGTGAGCCGGCAAAAGGAATGATTTACATAATCTACTTTTCCTTGCAAGTCTACCTCAAGCAATCCCAAGTTAAGCTGGTTGATACAAGTGCGGAATTGTTTTTCTGCAATTTCAAAAATTTCATTGGCCCTTGTTAACGCGGTAATATCCTGAAACTGCCAGGTATATCCACCGGGAGCATTCTCTGTATTGAAAGGGATGAAGTCTACTTTATAAATTTTGCCGTTGGCTGTATTGAGTTTATGGTCGAAAAGCAAATCATTCGTTTCTTTACATTGCTCAATTAATTCTTTAAAGCTAACAGGGTTCTCGAAGTAGGTATAGAGCTTATCGGTGAAGGTTTGAAAGTTGCTTCCAATTATGATTTCAGGTTTCATCACCAGATCAAAAAGATTACAGAAAGCATCATTGGCAAATTCAATGATTCCCTGTGCAGAGATGATCAGGATTCCGGCCTGGAGATGTTGTAGGATAAAATGATTTCTATCATGTCGGAACTGCATTTCCTGCCATTGTATGACTCTTGCGGAGATGTCCATGCCGATGAGATCCACAATACCGGAATCCGATACCTGATAGGTAAAAAGCCAAGTTCTCTCCAGGTTTACAAATTCAAATTCACCGGATAAACCGCCTGTAAAAACATTTCGAATAGTTTCTGCGATGAAAGCAGTATCCTGATTTTCTTCAAAAAAAGTTTTTCCGGCTTTGTTTGATGCGAGCAGTCCACCTTCGCGGCTGATTTGCATCACCGGTGCATGGGTAAATGAAATAGATCTATCCTGCATCAATGTAATTATTGTGGCCAGTGAAAATGGATTTCCTGTATGAGTTTTTCCGAGAGGCTCAGTCTTACAGGACATGTACGGGCGGCTTTTTCCAGAATTTCTTTATGTTTTTATGAGTATAGGAGATATGAAGAGCGTCTTGTAGGGA
>JBEICQ010000147.1:0-5712 GCA_040383885.1 Flavobacteriales bacterium
CCGCCATACACCTGAAAATCCTGGAGTGAAGGGGAACGAAAGTTGCTCCCGGTGGCATTTAAAGTAAAACTCAGTTGAAACTGTTCCCCAACAGCCACCCGATTTTTATTTACTGAGGCAGCAAATTCCTGGGCAGAAACTTGTATCAAAAGGCTTACAAGGATGATTGTATAAATTGCTTTTTGCATCACCAGTCTTTTTCAGGTTTATAATTTCCTCCTTTCGCTTTTTTGCGCTTCATCTTTTCGTTGATGTCTTTTTCCTGCTTGGCAATCGCGCTGAGCAACTGCTCAGCCTGTTCCTTGCTCATTTTTCCTTCCTGCTGTTTTTGCTGCTTGTCTTTTTGCTCAGATTTGTTGTTTTGCGATGAATTTTGTTTGTCTTTGTTCTTGTTTTCTTTGTTTTTGTCTTTTTTGTTTTTGTCCTGCTTTTGTTGCTGTTGCTGCTGCAACAGTTTGCTCATGGCATACGAGAGATTGTAACGCGTATTTCGGTCTTCGGGTTTTAAGCGCAGGGATTGTTTGTAGGCATCAATACTCTCTTCGTATTTCTTTTCAGCCAGATAGGTGTTTCCCATGTTGTGGTAAATGTCTGAAAGGAATGATTTGTCTTTTTCATTATTCTGGAGTCCTCTCAGCAGGTTGCCTGCTTCAGCGTATTTCTTTTGTTTGTAAAGGGCATCTGCCAGGTTATAAGTTCCCACAGAAGGTTTAGGATCTTTCTGGAGAGCCTTGCGGTATTCCTTTTCTGCCTCTTTAAAATTCTTTTTTTCAAAAGCATTGTTGCCATCCCTGATCAATCCTCCGTAGGATTGTGCAAAAGCAGCAGGTATTCCCATGAGCATGGCGAGCGTGATGAACAGTGAGCGTTTCATGGGTTTTTGTTTTGATGAAACAAATCGAGTTTGTCCCAAATGATATTTTTCTTGTTTGAGAGTAAAATTTCTGCAAGCAGAAGCACAAACGCCGGAATCAGCAGATACAAATATCGCGACTCATAATCGCTGTATATTTTTCCTCCATACACTGTTTTATCTAATTTTTGTATCTGTTCATTGATTCTTTCAAGAGCAGTAAAGCTATTGTCATCCCTCACATACAAACCTTTGCCACCGGCAGCAATCTGTTGCAAAGAGGCTTCGTCGAGTCTGGTGATGACTGTGTTTCCATCTGCATCTTTTTTGTAGCCACTGTGGTTTCCTCCTGCATATTCCGGGATGGGTACTCCTTCAGGCGACCCCATACCTATACAGTGCACCTGAATGTTTAGTTCCGCCGCTTTGGCCGCTGCAGCAGAGGCATCATCCTCAAAATTTTCACCATCGGTCATCAGGATGATGGATTTTTTGGTTTTACTTTTCTTATCGAATGATTCAATACATTTTTCGAGTGCAGCCCCAACAGCAGTTCCCTGCGTGGGAACCATGTTGCAACTTACCTGCTCTAAAAATAGTTTTGCTGTTTGATAATCCGAGGTAATTGGTAGTTGTACATAGGCATCCCCGGCAAATACAACAAGTCCCACCCTGTCATTCTCCAATTTTTCTATGAATCTGGCAATGGATTGTGTTGCATGCTCCAGCCTGGATGGGCGTAAATCTTCTGCACGCATGCTATTGGATACATCGAGCGCAATCAGAATATCCACTCCGCTAGATTTTACTTCCTCCAGTTTGGAACCTATCTGCGGATTGGCCAGGGATAACATCAGGAACAAGATGCCTGTAGCAAACAGAAAAAGCATAAAGTTTTGTTTCTGTGCGGAGCGCTCGGGGACAATTACCTTCCACATTTCTTGCGTGGAAAACTGCTCCAGTTTTTTTCTCTGCCAACGGCTGTATAACCAGCCGAAAACCACGATTAACAAAACAATCGGAAGAAGATACAAGAGGTATGTGTTTTCAAATCTGAACATCAGGTGAGTGAACGCAAATAGGTTTTAGATACAGTGAACTCAATGATCAGCAGGATAAGTGCAAGAAGTGCAAAAGGAAAAAACCATTCTGATTTTTTTGAGTAATGTCTTTCTGATACAATACTTTTTTCCATTCTGTCAATTTCCTCATATATCTTTTTCAAGGATTGTCTGTTTGTTGCCCTGAAGTATTTGCCACCCGTCATACCGGAAATATTTTTGAGGGAGGCTTCATCAATATCGCATTGCACATAGTCGTACACATATTCTCCGTTGGGATAAATTGCCACAGGTGAATAAGCCATGCCACGGGTACCAACACCAATGGTATAGATTCGGATTCCAAAGGGTTTTGCAGCTTCTGCAGCAAGGCTTGGCGAGATGTTCCCCGCATTGTTTACACCATCAGTAAGCAGGATGACTACTTTGCTTTTGGCTTTGCTTGCTTTTATTCTGCTTACTGCGTTAGCCAGTCCAAGTCCAATGGCAGTGCCATCTGCCAGCATACCTGTTTTTACTTCTGAGAAAATATTTTTTAGTACCGCATGATCAGAGGTAAGCGGACATTGGGTAAAACTTTCGCCACTAAAAATTACCAGTCCGATTCGGTCGTCGGGTCGGGCATCAATAAATTCTTTTGCTACTTCTTTTGAGGCATCCAGGCGATTGGGTTTCAGATCTTGTGCAAGCATGGAAGCAGAAATGTCCATAGACAACATGATGTCGATGCCTTCCGTTTGGATATCCTGCCATGACTTTTTTGATTGTGGCCGCGCCATGGCAACTATCATCAGGCTCAGTGAGACTGCCCTTAGGATAAGAGGCAGGTGTCGCAGTTTGGTTTTGAGTGTAAGCGGTAATTGCGCAGGATTTGCATGGCTGGTGTGAAGCACGGTTGCTGTGCGGTGATGACGCAGGTAAAAGAAATATGCCGCCACGATAGCGGGAACCAGCAACAACAGCCAAAGCAGTTGAGGGTAGGCAAAATAAATATCATCCGGCAGCCACTTCATTTTTCTCCTGTTTTTTTAAGGCCACATAATACTCGATAAATCTAATTGCATTTTGCATGCTCAGGTCATTTTCGCTTCCAACAGGAATCTGTTTGGCAAATTTTACCATGTCGCTCAGAAGCAATACCTGTCTTAACAAAGTAAGCGGAACCTGGTCTTTTTCAATTCGTGCGAATAAAATAAGGGTTTCGTCAGAGGTGTGCTCGAGCACATGCAGTTGCAGCGCTCTTGAAATAAAAATCTTCAGTATCTCTGAAATACGGGTGTGGTATTCTTTGTGAAATCCCTGTTGCCACAGGCTTTCTGCTTTCAGTTTTTCCAATGCTTCGATGGCATCCAGGTAGGGATCTGTTGGTAATTCTTGTTTTTGTATTTTCTCTACAGCAGGAGATTTTCTTTTGAAATATTTGTACAGTGGATATGCCAGCAGCAAAGGCAGCGCATAAAGAAGGTAGCGAAGATAATCCCACCAAGGGATGGGTGCATTTCTTACTCCCCTGATGTCTTTAAATGCACGGGTTGTATCTACTGCCACTGATTGCACACCAAGCAAAAGTGCTTCTGTGCTTGCTTTTTTGTTTTGTCCGTAGGAAAAAACAAAGGGCGGGATGGCGGCATAACCGGTGTCAAAACTGGTGATGGTAAGTGTTTGTCTTAATTTAATACGGGTGCTGTCTTTTGTTTCCAGCGTATCGGTTTTGCTTTGTGAGATAATTTCTATTCCCTTTTTAATCGTGTCTTTTAAAGCAGGAAACTGAATCTGCACAACTGAAGGAATGTCTGCTTCAAGACGCAGTTGGGTCTGTTCGCCAATCAGCAGATTGCTCTTATCCAGACTTGCTTTTACGCGTACATCCTGTGCGCTTGCCTGGATGGAACCAAGCAGCAAAAAACAACAGATATAAACAGGATTATATTTCATTTTATACCCTTGCTCCTCTTTTGCGAAATAGATTAACCAATGGAATGACATAAGAATCGCCCGTATTTACTTTGCAGACATCTGAACCGGTTGATCTGAAAAGCTTTTGCAGCGAGTCTTCGCTGCGCTTTACTTTTTGGTAAAAGGCTTCACGAACTTTTTTGTCGGAGCTGTCTATCCAGCATTGTGTTCCCTGCTCGGGCTCATACATCTGAATTAAACCGGCATCAGGTAAAATAAATTCACCTGCATCATTTACCCGGATGGGGATCAGGTCATGTCTTCTGGCCACAACTTTAAAGGCATCCTCAAAATTGGCTGAGAGAAAATCGGAAACCAGAAAAACAGTACTTCGTTTTTTAACGAGGTTGTTTAAGAATTGCAAAGCACCTGCTATATGGGTGCCTTTGGACTGGGGAGTATAACCAATAAGTTCCCTGATGATATGAAGTACATGTTTGCGTCCTTTTTTAGGCGGAATATATTTTTCAATTACATCTGAAAAGAGAATGACTCCGATTTTGTCATTGTTCTGAATAGTAGAGAAAGCAAGCGTGGCGCATATTTCGGTAATCAGTTCGCGTTTTCTTTTAGAGATGGTACCAAAGCTCCCGGATGCAGATACATCTACCAGCAGCATCACTGTCATTTCTCTTTCTTCCTCAAAAATTTTCACAAAGGGATGACCAAATCGCGCGGTAACATTCCAGTCGATGGAGCGAATATCGTCGCCGGGCTGGTATTCCCTTACCTCCGAAAATGCCATTCCTTTGCCTTTGAAGGCAGAGTGGTATTCTCCTGAGAATAGTTGGTTCGATAATCCTTTGGATTTGATTTCAATCCTCCGGATTTGTTTGATCAGTTCCGCAGAGGTCATCAGGGTACTTCAACGGTATTGAGAATTTCGGTAATGATTTCTTCTGATTTGATGTTTTCTGCTTCTGCCTCATAGGTAAGACCAATACGATGACGAAGCACATCGTGACATACTGCGCGCACATCTTCGGGTATCACATATCCGCGTCGTTTGATAAAGGCATAAGCTTTGGAAGCTACCGCCAGGTTGATGCTTGCCCGGGGAGAGCCGCCAAAAGCAATCATCTGCGAAAACTTATCAAGTTTAGCCAGCTTGGGCTGCCTTGTTGCAAAGACAATGTCCACAATGTACTGCTCGATTTTTTCATCCATGTACACTTCTTTTACCAGTTTACGGGCCTTCACAATATCTTCGGGATGCAGTACCGGCTGGATCGGATTTCGGTGGCTTGCAAGATTTTGCCTGATGATTTTTTTCTCTTCTTCCTTGCCCGGATAACCCACCACTACTTTTAGCATAAATCTGTCCACCTGGGCTTCCGGCAAAGGGTAGGTGCCTTCTTGTTCAATGGGGTTCTGTGTAGCCAGCACCAGAAAGGGTTCAGGAAGTTTGTAGGTTTCGTCCCCAATGGTTACTTGTCTTTCCTGCATGGCTTCCAGGAGCGCACTTTGCACCTTGGCAGGCGCACGGTTAATCTCATCGGCAAGCACAAAGTTTGAGAAGATGGGACCTCTCCTCACTGTGAACTCTTCTTTCTTTTGGCTGTAAATAAGGGTGCCTACAAGGTCAGCAGGCAAGAGGTCAGGGGTAAACTGGATGCGACTGAACTTGGCATGTATGGCAGAAGCAAGTGAATTGATGGCAAGGGTCTTGGCCAGTCCGGGTAAGCCCTCCAAAAGAATATGTCCGTCGGATAACAGGGCAATTAAAAGCCTTTCTGTCATGTGTTTTTGTCCGACAATATTCTTTTCTAACTCAATGTTCAACAAATCCACGAAAGCACTTTCCCGCTGGATTTTATCATTCAATTCCCTGATGTCTGTGAG
>JBEICQ010000148.1:0-5659 GCA_040383885.1 Flavobacteriales bacterium
ATTTAAAGTTTTTGAGACCTTTGAAGACGATCTCTCTGTTGCCTCATCAACTGAAATATTTTACACCAAAAAGCACAAGATGGGATACTTAGTCAGAGCACTTATTTTAAGTTCAAATCTTTTTATATCTTACGGGAGATATATATGTCAATTAACTGCGCACATTACTTTGAATGATAAAGGAATCACCATTGATGAAACCAGTTTCTATCCCCGGAGTGAAGTCATAGATGAAAGAGTGGCTTGTTCCAGGAGGCGGGCGCATCTACAGTTTACTCATCCCGGAGGTTCAGCATCCCTTTCAGTAATTAACCTTTCCATAAATTGTGATGAAAGAGCCCATATACTTAGAATCTATCGTGGCAGATACCTGACTAATCATCAGAAAAAAAGTCGGGAGACTCAGATTCATGATTAGTTTTCAGCTCCCTGACAGTTATCATCGAAATCTAATTGTGGCTGGCATTGCGTAAATAAAAGACCATTTGCTTACTGCTTGAAAAATTTTCGAGAAAGAAAATTTTCTTGTCCGAATAATTTTTGAATTTTTTTTCTCTCCGGTGCAAGGGTAAATGTAAGGCCCGGGTATTTTCCTGTTATTGTCTTTATCAAACAAAGGCGAGAATCACATTTGGTCTTGCGCCGGGCACCGTATTTAATTTTCTTATTGAATTATCCCTCCTGATTGCAGGAAGATTGCTTATCCAAAGTGACAAAAACCTACTTTCACTTGTATGCATATGAACTTACCGGAATCTGCATGGAATCGATTATGGAAGGCCTCGACAATTAAAAATTTCAAGGAATTTGATTTTAACATGCCATGCATAAAGAAAATCATATCTTGCAGTCATTAGCCCTTTTAATGAAATTACATCTTAACTATATTGTTTTACTGATTGGTTTTTTTTGGGCTTTAGAAAGTAATAGCACAAGCCGGAAAACTCCGGTCACCAGCCATGAACATGACAAGCCTGCTCCCCGCAGGATACCTGTTCCGAGCCACAAGGAAGGTTTCAATACGGATGCTGCGACAAAGAGTATTCGAAAGATTTCCCTTTCAGCGCCCGAGATTAAGCCACTTCCGGTGAGTACACGCTTGCCTAATGGAGAGGCAGGCAGAGACCAGAGTGCTTCCGGTATCGGTTTGTTCAGCCACTATGGTACAGCAGATGGATTGTGTTTGGATGCGCTTGCTTATGGTAAATCCATTTTATGCGACAACAAAGGAAACATGTGGTTTGCCACATCAGGAGGCGGTGTATCTAAATTCGACGGGAAAGCTTTTACCACATTTACCACCGCCCGGGGAATGGCCGACAACATTGTGTGGTGCATCAGCGATGATAAATCCGGCAATATCTGGTTTGGTACCGAATTGGGAGGAGTAAGTAAGTATGATGGCATATCCTTTCAAACCTTCACAAAGGCCCAAGGCCTTCCAAGCAACGCGGTGTATTCTATGACTGAGGATACACATGGGAACATGTGGTTTGGAACCTTTGGTGGCGGCGTGAGCAGATATGATGGAAAAACATTCACAAACTATTCCATCGCAGAGGGATTGGTGCACAACCTGGTGAGATGCATTTATGAAGACAGCGAGGGTAATCTTTGGTTCGGCACTGAGGAGGGCATCTCCAGATTTGATCACTCCTGGTACAAGAATACCTGTCATACCCAAACCTGCAAGCACAATCTCAAAGATGTGAAGCAACTTGAGTTACACAGACAGGAGATGAAGAAATATTTCACCAATTACACGGTGAAGCATGGACTCTCAAACAATTTTGTGCAGTCAGTAAAGGAGGATAAAAAAGGAAATCTATGGTTTGCCACTTCCGGTGGGGGGGCTTGCAGGTTTGATGGAAAAACTTTTCAGCGCTTCACCACAAAGGAAGGCATGGCCAATAATATTGTTTGGAGCATAGAAGAAGACATGGTGGGCAATCTGTGGTTTGGAACCTATGGTGGAGGGGTTTGTAAATATGATGGCAAAACATTTACCACCCTTACTTCAGCGCAGGGTTTATCCAACAACATTGTGTTGAGTATTGCAAAAGATTTTCACGGCAATCTTTGGTTCGGGACCTACGGAGGAGGCGTGAGCAAATACGACGGGCAGTCGTTTACTACCTTTACCGGCACACAGGGGCTTACCAATGATTTGGTATGGACGATTGCACAGGATACTGAAGGAAACTACTGGTTTGGGACTTATGCAGGAGTCTCAAAATACAACAAGCAGTCCTTTACCAATTACACCATTCACCAGGGATTACCCAACAACATTGTAAGAAGTATTGCATCTGATAAAAAAGGCCGCATGTGGTTCGGCACCTTTTCCGGTGCGACTGTATTTGATGGAAAAACATTTACTACCTACAATACCAAACAAGGTTTGGTAAATGATGTGGTACGCAGTATCCTCTGTGATAAAAAAGGCCGCATGTGGTTTGGTACCGATGGGGGCATCAGTATGTTCGATGGTTTAGGATTTACCAATTATACAGTAGAGCAGGGGCTGGAAAACAATATCATCCTTGGTATTTTTGAAGATAGCCGAGGAGTGATTTGGTTTGCCACCTCAGGTGGGGGTGTAAGCAGGTTTGATGGTAATGACTTCATCAATTTTACCACCCGGCAAGGGCTCTCCAGTAACATTGTATGGAGCATAGCCGAAGACTCCCGAAAGAACATGTGGTTTGGAACCTCGCGGGGACTGAGTCTGCTGAATAAAAATGCTGAGCAGGAAGTGTGTAATAAAGCAAAGGACAGGAAGGACAAAGCGCTTATTGCATTTACCAATTTTACCAAGAGCAACGGATTGCCCGATGATTACATCAATGCAGTGCGTTTTGATTTGCAGGATAATTTGATTTTGGGTTTGAACAGTGGCTTGTTTGTGATCTCGATTTTTGAACTGGAAAAAATATGGAATCAGAACTTAAAAGCTAGACCTGAAGCAAACTATTCCGGTTTTGTAAAAGGCAAAACCTACAACCAGTTTACAGGATATCCGGTAAAGGATGTAAATGCCGGACAGAGCAATGGCGCCATGTATGTTGATCGGGAGGGAATCTTATGGGTAGGACATGGTGCAAACGGCGTTACGAGGGTTGATTTACATGCTATTCCAAAATACATCCGCCCCCCCAAATTATTTATCAATTCAATTAAATTGAATGAAGAGAAAATTTCGTGGTACGGAACGCCCAAAGCTGCAGACTTGCACTATGACAGCACGGTGGTTTCGCAACAGGAAGTGGCATTGTTTGGGCGTGCCCTTACAAAAGAGGAGCGAAAAGAAATGCAAAAGAAATACAAACATGTTTCATACACCGGTATTTCCCCCTGGTACCCGCTTCCGGAAAATCTGGTGCTGCCATACTCCTGCAACAATGTTTCATTTGATTTTAACGCAGTAGAGACAGACAGAAACCGCATGGTGCTCTATCAGTATATTCTTGAGGGTTACAGCAACAACTGGACTCCTCCTGCCCAACAGACCCATGCCACATTCGGGAACATCTCGGAAGGTACTTACACTTTTAAAGTCCGTGCATGCAATCCGGAAGGAATCTGGAGTGAACCTACTGCCTATGTATTTACGATTTTGCCACCCTGGTACCGCAACTGGTGGATGCTTGGTTTCTATGTGATGATGGGTTCACTGATGGTGTTTACCCTGGTTTGGTTGAACAGCCGAAGGTTGATAGACAGGGCAAGAGAATTGAAGATTAAGGTGATGGAGGCAACCCATGTCATCCTTACGCAGAAGGAGGAGGTGGAACGACAAAAGGTAGAAGCCGAAAAGCAAAAAGAAATTGCCGAATACCAGCGAAAAATAGCCGAAGATCAGCGCCTGCAGGTGCAGGTAAAAAACAGGGAAATGCTCGACAGCATTGAATATGCCAAGCGTATTCAAACAGCTATTTTGCCTCCTCAGCGTCTGGTGAAATCTTTTCTGCACAATTCTTTTATCCTTTATTTGCCAAAGGATATTGTTGCCGGTGATTTTTACTGGATGGAATCCATCGATGATGTGATTTATTTTGCAATCTGTGATTGTACGGGTCATGGGGTGCCCGGAGCGCTGGTAAGTGTGGTTTGCCACAATGCACTGAACCGTTCTGTAAATGAATTCGGTGAACGAGAGCCCGGGAAAATTTTTGATAAAACAAGACAATTGCTTCAAGAAAATTTTGCCAAAAGCGAACAGGATGTAAAAGATGGAATGGATGCTTCGCTTTGTGCACTTAATCTGCAGGCCATGGAACTGCTTTGGTCGGGTGCCAATAACCCGCTATGGATATACAGGGCAGGAGAAAACAGACTGGAAGAAACAAAGGCCGATTACCAACCCATTGGTTTGGGTTACAGAGAAAGGCCATTTACCACCCATCGTTTTTCACTAAACAAAGGTGATATTATCTATATGTTCACCGATGGGTATGCCGACCAGTTTGGAGGCACAGCCAACCGAAAATTTACCAAAGGGAAATTTCGTTCCCTTATTCTTAGCATCGCACAACTGCCCATGGATGAACAATACGACAAATTATTGCTTCACCATCATACCTGGCGAGGACGCGGTTTTCAGGTGGATGATATCTGTGTAATTGGAGTGAGGGTGTAAACCCTTTTGTTGTTTTTTGATGAATATGATTCCTTTGGGAAACCTATTCAGCCGGCTCAATTCTTTTTGTGACTGCTGCCGGGGCTTAAGCACGATGCATGCGTTAGTGATTGGAGCGTTTACTTTTTTGCTTGCATAAAAGTTTGAGCGGAAAGCACGACCCGCAGGGGAACGCCCTACAATGGCTTAGATAATTGTAAACCGGAAATGACGACATGAGACAGGCTCATGAAATTTTCATCAAGCCAGGAGCGCGCGGGAAATCACAATCTTTTGTACTTCGGTAGTGCCTTCGTAGATCTGCGTGATTTTTGCATCGCGCATGAGTCTTTCTACATGGTATTCTTTAACGAAGCCATACCCTCCGTGCACCTGCACAGCCTCTGTGCTTACCCACATGGCCACGCGGCTGGCATAGAGTTTGGCCATGGCACTGGCAGTACCATAGTCGAGTTTATTGTCTTTTAGCCAGGCAGCTTTGAGGCACATAAGTCGGGCGGCTTCAATTTCTGTAGCCATGTCTGCCAGCTTGAACTGAATTGCCTGGTGGTCAGAGATGAGTTTGCCAAATGCTTTGCGCTCTTTGGAATAGGCAAGCGCAAGTTCATAAGCTCCACTGGCAATTCCCAGGGCTTGTGCAGCAATGCCGATGCGACCTCCGGAAAGGGTTTTCATGGCAAACTTAAAACCAAATCCATCCTCTCCGATGCGGTTCTCTTTGGGTACTTTCACATCCTGAAACAACAGGGAGTGTGTATCTGATCCGCGGATGCCCATTTTATTTTCTTTGGCACCCACCATAAATCCGGGCATGTCTTTTTCGATGATAAAGGCATTGATGCCTTTGGAGCCTTTTTCCGGGTAGGTTTGGGCAATCACGAGATAAATAGATGCACTTTGTCCGTTGGTAATCCAGTTTTTGTTTCCATTGAGCAGGTAATGGTCGCCCATGTCAATGGCAGTGGTGCGTTGAGAAGTGGCATCCGATCCTGCTTCCGGCTCAGAGAGGCAAAAGGCGCC
>JBEICQ010000149.1:0-5622 GCA_040383885.1 Flavobacteriales bacterium
CACCAGAGTGCCTTTGTCACCCCTCAGGCGTTTGAGTACCTGCTCATTCTTTATTTTTATTCCGGCAACATTTTCTCCTTCTATCTTTACAATACGATCACCCGAGAGAATACCTAGCTTGTCGGAGGGGCCTCCAGCGATGGGAGAAATCACAGTGATGGTATCCTCAAGAATATTAAATTGAATGCCAATTCCTTCAAAATTCCCACTCAATGGCTCATTAAATTCCTTGAGCTCTTTGGGCGTTACATAGACCGAGTGTGGATCGAGTTTCTCCAACATGCCTTCAATGGCATCCTCTACCAATTTTTCATTTTTTACTGAATCCATGTAATAATAATTCACAAGCTGAAGGGCAGCCCCAAACTTATCCATAGACTGACCCAATCCAGAAATACCCGGTTGGGCTGACACGGAAATCACCTGAAAGAAATAGAGGTAAATCGCAGTAAATGAGAGGAATGCTTGTTTTTTCATGGTTCTGAGCCCAAAAATATGTTTTTTAAAGGCCAAATCGTTAAAATCTTGACTGTTTAGGAATTATTGCTGTATATTCGCGGCGAGGCAAGAAAAAAATTGCTCAAATCAAGAAAAAATTGACCATGAAAAAATTATTCATCATCGGGTTTTTATTTTCCCTTCTCTATTTACAAGCAGGCGCTCAATATCGCTGGGAATACGGAGGAGGAATCGGTGCTGCAAACTACCTGGGTGAAATTGGCGGAGGCGAAGGCGATCGCAGGGATTTTGTTGCAGACCTCAAACTGGGCTTCACCAGATATCAGATTAATGCTTATTCCCGATATAAAATATCGAAGGATTTTTCTGTGAAAGGAAACTTGATTTTCGTAAACATTTCCGGAAATGATAACAAATCCGTAAACCCTACAAGAGTTGGTAGAAACCTCAATTTTTCCACCAACATCATCGAAATGTCGGTACAGGGAGAATGGAATTTCTATCAACAATCCAGGCTTTCAGGCCGCTCCGGACTCATGCGAGGCCGTAAAAAGAAACGCACTGATTTTAAAAGTTACCTCTTTGCCGGGGTAGGTCTCTTTTATTACAACCCCAAGGCTGAAATCGAAGGTAAAAGTTATGCGCTGCGCAAATACCAAACCGAGGGTGTTTCCTACTCTCCTATTGGAATCTGCTACCCGGTTGGCTTGGGCTTTGCCTACACCATCAACAAATCCGTGCGTTTGAGCATGGATATGTCTTACAGGTTCACCAATACTGACTACCTTGATGATGCGAGCAGCACTTATGGCAAAAAAACGCCAGGAAGTCTTGACGAAAAAATTTCAAATCCCAATCTTCTTCTCCCTAAAAATGCTACCACTCCTGCAGGAAAAGAATTGCCAATTGCTTCAAACTACGGATGGGACTACAACAATGATGTCGGCCTGAAAAGAGGTGACTCCGGTAACAAAGATGGATACTTCCTTGTAACTGCCACAGCAGGTTTCATCATTAAAGGCAAAAACAAATATTACAAAAGCAAATACAAGAGTATTGCCAACCGCCGTAAGGTTGTGAAGAAGAAAACAAGAGCGAAATTTTAATCGCCACAAAAAGCGGTACATTCAGTACCGCTTTTTTTTTGAATCCTGTATTTTGGGTATTTCATCGAAATTATACAACCGTTGCCGAAGGCACTCGTATTAGGTGCTGTATGTTTACCACATCCTTTGATATGTTAAAACAGCTTCGTATACCTAAGCTTTGTCTGATTCTGATCCTGGCTTTTCTACAACTAAAACCTGTTCAGGCACAGTACAGACTAGAATATGGGGGAACCTTATCTTCAGCTGTTTCTATTTCAGATGTGGGTGGTGGACCCGGGAATTATGTTAACTTCTATAATTATTCAAAAGCAGGATTACCCCGGTTTCATCTGGCCGGTTACTCCAGGTATAAAATAACCAAAGATTTTTCAGTAAGAGCAAACCTGGGATATCTGATGATCAGTGGTACAGATAAAAATTCCGGCAATCCACTTATTCTCGGCAGGAACCTCAAGTTTACTACACATCTTGCTGAATTAAGCTTTCAGGCCGAATGGAATTTTTTCCAACTCACCCGTCTGCCTGGTTGGTCTCTTAATAAAAAGCAACGCAGAAAGAGGCTTGACATTAAAGGATATACCATTACCGGAATAGGTTTGCTTTATTATTTACCAACCGCAGAAATCAACGGAACACTTTACAGCCTGAGAAAACATCGTAATGAAGGAGTGTTTTACAGCCCTGTAACCCTTTGTTTTCCTGTTGGTCTGGGTATCTCTTATGCCTATAACTCACACTATAAATTTAGTTTTGAGTTGAGTTATCGTTTTACAGGAACAGATTTTCTGGATGATGCCAGCAACCGATACACACAGAAAGCAATAGGTTCCACTGATGAATTGATATCCAATCCAAACCTACTGCTTCCCTCTAAAAGCAAGACAGCCGACGGTAAGGAAACACCGGCTCAGTCCAACTATGGATGGAACCAATTCAGAGGAACCGGCATGTTGAGGGGAAATCCTAAAAACAACGATGGATATGTTTTGGCCTCTGCATCCGTAGGCATCATTCTAAAAGGCACAAACAGCACCTACAAGGCCAGGAAAAAAGGATTGCAAAAACGCCTCAAAATGGGCAGAAGAAAAACCAGGGCCAAGTTTTAACAAGGAATCCTGCTTTTTTGCAAATTCGTGCCTGTGCTGAAAACTCTCCTTTTTTATCCTTTGTCGCTGATCTATGGACTTGCTGTTGGCATAAGGAATCTTCTTTTTGACAAAGGAATACTGTCACAGCATGAAACAAGTTTGCCTACCCTTGTTGTTGGTAATTTACATGCAGGCGGCACAGGTAAAACACCCATGATACAATGGTTGCTTTCCCGGGTCTCCGACCTTCATCCTGCAGTTTTAAGCAGGGGCTATGGCCGAAGCACAAAGGGATTGCGGGTGGTTGATGTTCATGATGATGCCAGATTATGCGGAGATGAACCCTTGGAAATCAAGCAAGCCTTTCCGGAGGTGCCTGTGGTAGTTTGTGAAAACCGCTTGCATGGTATTGCCTTTATTGAAAAACAATTTCCTGCCTGCAGGCTCGTACTGCTTGATGATGGGTTCCAGCACAGACAATTGAAACCCGGTCTTGCCTGGGTGCTGATGGATTATCAGTCGCTCCTCAAACCCATGAAGCTCCTACCACTGGGAAATTTGCGTGAACCATTATCCTCACTCAAGCGGGCTCAATTTCTTATCATTACAAAATGTCCTGAAACTCTTGATGAGAACCTTGTTAGAAAAAAAACAAAGGCCTTTCCTGCTCCTGTCGCTTACAGCAAAATTGACTACGGAAACGCCCTTGTTCACGCACACAACAGGCAAGAAACTTTGGGCACTGAGAAGCTGAAAAATAAGACCGTGTATTGTATCAGTGGGATTGCCAATCCTGCTGCCCTCCATCAATATCTGGAAAAAATAAGCGGGAAACTACATCCACTTGTCTTTCCTGATCATCATGAATACAACAAAAAAGATGAATCCCGATTTTTAGAATTCCACAATAATGAAACTGCCCAACACCTGTTTGTTTGTACCCAAAAGGATGCGGTAAAACTGAAAAAGTTTATGGATAAACATCCATCATTTCCCTTGTTTGTGCTGCCTGTTTCGGTGGTGTTTGCCCAACAAAATGATACCTTCGCACTCATCAATAACATTAGAGACTATGTTGGAAAATATACAAGAGACGGCCGGCTTTCTTAAAAGTAAAACCGAAGGCTTTACTCCATTGGCAGGAATCATCCTGGGCACAGGGCTGGGGGGACTCGTAAAAGAAATTGAAATTCGGTATTCTATTCCCTATGATACCATTCCCCATTTTCCTGTTTCAACGGTGGAAGGACACTCCGGAAGACTCATCTTTGGAATGCTCGGCGGAAAGCCTGTAATGGCCATGCAAGGAAGATTTCACTATTATGAGGGATATCCCATGAAGCAGGTAACTTTTCCGGTGAGGGTAATGAAATTCATGGGCATACAATATCTGTTTGTTTCTAATGCCAGCGGAGGGGTAAATCCCGACTTTGAAATCGGAGACCTGATGATCCTCAGTGACCACATCAATCTTTTTCCGGAAAGTCCCTTGCATGGTAAAAACATCGATACCCTGGGACCTCGCTTTCCCGACATGAGTGAGGCCTATGACCACAAGCTGATTGAAAAAGCCAAAAAAGTGGCAGCCTCCATGAGCATCAAGGTGCAAACAGGGGTATACGCGGGTGTGAGTGGCCCATGCCTTGAAACCCCTGCGGAATACAGGTATGTGAGAAATATTGGTGCAGATGCCGTGGGTATGTCAACCGTTCCGGAGGTGATTGTCGCCCGTCATATGGGTATTCCCTGTTTTGCCATCTCTATTATCACTGACCTGGGCGTGCCCGGGAAAATTGTGAAAGTAACCCACCAGGATGTGCAGGATGTGGCCTCCAAAGCAGAACCCCTGATGACGCGCGTGATGAAGCAAATGGTTGCCGAACTCTGATGCTTTCCTTAGAAAGCGAGGTATCAATTCTCAATCAAATGCTATCATGCCCCGGAGGTGGATACATATTAAGTGAAAAATATTTGAGGGAAATAAAAACCATAGCAAACGCCTGCTGTTTTTGTACCTTCAACGCAGCAATAATTGGTTTACATGAAGTGCAAAGCCCACCTGGTCACTATCGGCGATGAGATTCTCATTGGGCAGGTGGTGGATACCAATGCCTCCCACATCGCTGCAAAACTTACTGCTGCCGGCGTGAGTGTGGTAGGCAAAACATGTCTTGGCGACCGTGCAGACGAGATCCTGGAAGCACTCGGCAGATTGTGGGAGCAGCATGATTTGTTGATCATCACAGGCGGATTAGGCCCTACCAATGACGACATCACCAAAAAGACACTCCTGAAATTTTTTAATGATACCCTTGTGCATCATGAGCCCACACTGGATCACATCCGTCAGTTGTTTCGTTCCTTCGGACGCGAGATCAACGATGCCCAGTATGGTCAGGCACTGTTACCTTCCACTTGCAGGATATTAAAAAATGCATTGGGAACCGCTCCCGGTATGTGGTTTGAGCGAGAAGGCAAAGTCCTGATCAGCCTGCCTGGAGTGCCTTACGAAATGAAAGGCATATTGGAAAAAGAAGTATTACCACTTATTACCTCTCAGTTTAATTTGCCGTTTATCTCACAGAAAACGCTGCTCACCATGGGCCTTGGAGAATCCTACATTGCCGAAAAAATTAAACAAGTAGAAGATCAGTTGCCTTCGGATGTTTCATTGGCCTATTTGCCTCATGCCAGCGGAGTAAGACTGAGGGTAAGTTGCACGGGCAAGAGACAGGATGCCACAGAAAAGGTTGAACAGATTATTGGTCAACTGAAGGATATTCTCGCTCACTGGGCATTTGGTTATGACGAAGAAACGCTTGCGGGAG
Source organism: Flavobacteriales bacterium (assembly GCA_040383885.1). Taxonomy (GTDB): domain Bacteria; phylum Bacteroidota; class Bacteroidia; order UBA4408; family UBA4408; genus JBEICQ01. The sequence goes on from JBEICQ010000149.1 coordinate 5,485, forward strand.
CAGTTTTACAAAAATGCCAGGAGCGGGAGGTGCAAATATCCACAGCAGAAAGCTGTACAGGAGGGTTTTTGGCTCAGTTGATTACGGGTGTTCCGGGTGCATCTGCTCATTACAAGGGAAGCATCATTGCCTATGATG
>JBEICQ010000150.1:0-5610 GCA_040383885.1 Flavobacteriales bacterium
ATGGGGTACTGAGGTTTTTAAAACTACAAACCCCCGTATTCTGTGGGATGGCATCAATCAAAAAACAGGACGATTGTGCGACCAGGGCGTTTACTTCTACATCTGTGATGTGGGTGAAGCCAGGCTCACGGGAATCGTCAACAGAAGCATTTCAGGATTTGTACAAATTTTAGGTTCAGGATATGGTCCGGGTCGTTAAATTTTTCTTTTGTCTCTCTTTCATTTTTCTTTTGAATGCATGTAAGAAAGATACAGTCTCGCTGAGGGGAGCCACACTCCTTGTTGATAAACCATATCCAAAAACGGGCGATAAACTTGTGTTTACGCTTCAGGCAGATGTGGTTTACCAAGGAAAACAAATTCAGCCCGATGAACTTGTATGGAGCGTAAGAGATGTACGCGACAATGCCATTCTGCCGGAATCTGTTACCGGCATGAGCATGACTTTAAATCCACCTGAGAACGGTTCATACGCTGTAGAGGTACTGGCAAAGTATCCCAATGCATTTTCTGTAAGGCGTAATATTGAATCGGAGGTTACCCAAAGTCTTGAATATGTCCTTGCCAACCTACCTGCCTCCTATGCAGGCAGCTTCAGAGCCTGGAATGGTAAATCATGGTTGTCTGACTTTTCGATTTTTGCGGACCAAACATTTTCTTCCTTTTATCTCTACAACACCCCTGTTCCGCAAACCGGAAATGGGCGAACCTTTTATTTTGCAAATGATTTTAATATTTCCTCCCGAAATCTCATCATCAACCAGGTGCTTGATGATGGTTCGGGAATGGGTTACATCACTCTGCAGGATACCCTCAGCTTTCAGGTGAAACAATATCCTGTTAAAGGACTTCAGTTTTCTGCAAAGGGAAGACAACTTTTTTTCACTGTTTTCAATATCAATAACAGTGCAGAATACATTCAATGCACCCTCACAAAAAAATAGAATTATGTTCACCGGAATCATAGAAACAGTAGGTGCAATTAAAAGCATGGTGCAAGAAGGAAGTAATTATCATTTTGAAATTGCATCCTCCATCAGCCATGAATTGAAAGTAGATCAGAGCGTGGCGCATAATGGTGTATGCCTCACTGTTACCGCTGTTTCAGGAGATACCCACAAGGTAACCGCCATTCATGAAACGCTTGCCAAAACAGCTATCGCCGATTGGAAAGTAGGTACCCATATCAACCTGGAAAGATGCCTGGCAATGAATGCAAGGCTCGACGGACATATGGTACAGGGCCATGTAGATACCACCGGCCAGATTACCAACATCACAGCAATGGATGGAAGCTATCTGCTCACCATCAATTACCACAATGCCTCTTATCAGTCTTTACTCGTACCACAGGGCTCTGTATGTATCAATGGCATCAGCCTGACCGTGGCAAGACTGGAAGGAACAAGCCTTGGCGTGGCCATTATTCCATACACCTGGGAACATACTGATCTGCAATTTATCAAAGCCCGTTCATTGGTAAACATTGAGTTTGATATCCTCGGAAAATACATCCTGAGAAACCTTCAATTGGAAAAACAAAAAACCACCTAAGCCAATATTCGCCTACTGATTTTCAGTAGTAAATGGAGTACTGATTTTTGTCTTCCAGATCCTTGAGCGTGAGGCCGGCTCCGTGCAGATAAACGCCAAGAATAACGGCCTTTCCCGGAGTGTAGCCCCTTGCGAGAATACCTGTGATATACCCGGTGAGCATATCTCCGCTGCCTCCCTGCGCGAGCCCGGGATTGCCGGACATGTTGTAAACAATGCTTCCGTCAGGAAAACAAATACTGCTGAATGCACCTTTTAGCACGATAATTACATTGTAACGCATGCTCCAACGAGAAGCCTCTTGCACTTTTTCTTTACGGTTTCCTTTGCAGCCAGTGAGTCGCTCAAACTCTTTTTCATGAGGTGTAAGAATGGTATCAGTGGGTAAAAACTCCAGCCAGGTTTTGTTTTCAGCAAGAATGTTGATAGCATCTGCATCCAATACCATGGGGCCCTTATACCAATGCAGCAGATTATGCAGCAGACTTTTCGACATGTCGCCTCTGCCAAGGCCCATCCCAATTCCTACACTGCTAAAGGTCGTGAACAACCCTGATAAGGCAACCTGCTCATCTGCGGCAGAGGTAAGCACCCTGGGAAGAATGTTCCGCACCACCACCAGTCCCTCTTTATCACTAATCACACTTACCAGTCCGGGGCCCTGTTCCAGAGCGGCCTGCGCGGCCAAACAAACGGCGCCGGTGGTTCCGTAGATGCCTCCTGCCAAACAGGCGTGGCCTCTGCTGTGTTTGGTTTCATACCGATTTGGTTTTTGCAACAAAGCCAGTACTTCGCTTTCTGTAGTGGCATATTGCTTGTCGTCAAAGGCATCAATACATTCCTTTTCAATCCCAATATCAATGATCTCTACACGGCCATAAGCCAAACCTGTTTCACGGAAAAACAAAGTCTCTTTTGGCATTTGCAGGCAAAGGGTGAGTTGCGCCATGATGGTCGTAAATCGTGCAGGATCATCCGGAAAATCGGCGGGAGTACCTGAGGGCACATCAATAGAGAAGATGGGCAAGCCGGATGCATTGATTTTCTGAACGAGTGTTTTTATAGCTCCCTGCAAGGGTCTGTTTAATCCACTTCCGAACAGCGCGTCTATGATCACGGCCTGGGTAGGAAACTGAAAATCTTTTTGTGCATCCAATTCAGAAAGATATTGCGGCCAACTTGTTGCAAACATTTTTTTTGCCAGCTCAAACTCAACCGAACTGCTTCCGGAATCATCGAGGATAAAAACAAATACTTCATACCCCATGTTGCGGAGAAAACAGGATAATACCAAGCCATCACCACCGTTGTTTCCTCTTCCACAAAGCGTGAAAATGCTTTGTGGTGGTTGCAGGTAATTGAGCAAGACCGGGAGGAGAGACATCATCGCCTCCTGCATCAGATCAAATGAAGTGATGCCTCTTTTTTGAAGCGTTTCACTGTCTGCTTTCTTGATGTTCTCTGCTCGCAATATTTTCATGGTGCTTCCCAAAAATACACCTTAATGACATACCTTTGCCAACCATGTATCCGATAAACAACAACATCCTGTTATTCCTCAATTTAGGTGGTGGTGAGGTCATGCTCATCTTGTTTGTGGTACTCCTGTTTTTTGGTTCAAAAAGTATTCCTGAACTGGCGCGTGGTTTGGGCAAGGGTTTGCGCGAGATAAGAGAAGCCTCTGAATCCATTCGAAGCGAAATTGAACACGCGGCGAACACTCCGGATAAACCAGAGTCACAGAAAGAAGAAGAGGTGCAAATCCAGCCGGATGCCGAGCAGCAGGAAGAAAAAAAACTCCCCTTGGATCAGCAGTTCTAAAATATTTAAACAACAACAGGCATGACTATGGTTTTGCTTTCTATTGTTTGCCTGTATGTTTTCACTGTTTTTCATGTCGCCTGTTTGTTCGTTGCGGTGTTTACTACTTTTGCTCGATTTTTTTCAAATACAATCTTCAGCCCCGCGTGTTGTATGACCCATTTTGCCGATTGAGACAGGAGGCATTGTTTTTTCACAATTTTTATACATTTACCAAAGATTTAAAAGGTTATGGCAAAATCAAAAACAAGCGCACCGGCCTCTGCATATGAAAAGCAGGTGCATGCATTCATGCAACAGGTAATTGCCCGCAATCCGGGTGAAAAAGAATTTCACCAGGCAGTTCACGAAGTGGCTGAGGCTGTGATTCCCTTTTTAGAGGAACATCCCAAGTATAAAAAAGCACGCATCCTGGAGCGTATGGTTGAACCTGAACGCGTAATCATGTTTCGCGTTCCCTGGATTGACGACAAGGGAGAATTTCAGGTAAACCGGGGATTCCGCATACAAATGAACAGTGCCATTGGTCCCTATAAAGGAGGATTGCGTTTTCATCCCACCGTGTATTTAGGGATCCTTAAGTTCCTTGCCTTCGAACAGGTTTTCAAAAACAGCCTCACCACCTTGCCTATGGGCGGTGGAAAAGGTGGATCTGATTTCGATCCCAAAGGAAAATCAGACAACGAGGTGATGCGTTTCTGTCAGAGTTTTGCCACAGAACTGAGTAAGCATATTGGTGCTGAAACAGATGTTCCCGCGGGAGACATTGGCGTAGGCGGAAGGGAAGTTGCCTACATGTTTGGTCAATACAAGCGAGTGCGTAACGAGTTTACAGGTGTGCTTACCGGCAAGGGTATTACTTTTGGTGGCAGCCTTATCAGGCCGGAAGCTACCGGCTATGGTTGTGTTTACTTCACGCAGGAGATGCTTGCCACAAAAAAGAAATCCATGAAAGGTGCCATTGTAGGTATTTCAGGTTCGGGAAATGTGGCACAGTATGCCGCAGAAAAAGCCATGCAGCTGGGTGCCAAAGTGGTTACCATGAGCGACAGTGATGGTTTCATTTATGACGAAAAAGGCATTGATGCAAGCAAACTGGCTTATCTGATGGAATTGAAAAACGAAAAACGCGGACGCATCAGTGAGTATGCTGATAAATACAAGTGCAAATACTACAGTGGCAAAACTCCCTGGCAGCATGTAAAGGTGGATATTGCCCTTCCTTGCGCAACACAAAATGAACTCAATGAAGCCGATGCAAAAGCCTTGGTCAAAAATGGGGTACTTGCTGTTGCTGAAGGTGCGAATATGCCTTGCACACCCGAAGCGGTAAATTATTTTATCGCCTCTCAGGTTCTCTTTGCTCCGGGCAAAGCATCCAACGCAGGTGGTGTAGCAGTGTCAGGACTGGAGATGAGCCAAAATTCACTGAGACTCTCCTGGACACGCGAAGAGGTTGACCAGCGTCTGCATGGCATCATGAAAAACATCCATGCTACCTGTATGCAATATGGCAAAGAAGGAAAGTTTGTAAACTATGTAAAAGGTGCAAACATTGGAGGCTTTGTGAAAGTGGCAGAAGCCATGCTCGCCCAAGGCCATGTTTAAGTACACATACAATCTCAAAGGAAAATCCGGCACATGCCGGATTTTTTTTTAAGGATATTTTTTCCTTTATCATTTTACATACTCATTATTTACCAAGGCATAAATTTCCCTTAAAACAAAAAGGGCAGGAATAAATCCTGCCCTTTCTTATTCTTTCAATCAAGATTTATTCCTTTACCAACTTCACCATCCGGCTTCCGTTGATGCGTGCTATGTAAACACCGCGGGGGAAGGCAAGCAGGTTAATCTGTCTATTGTTGCTTGTTGCCAGCACCTGCTCTCCCAGCAAATTATACACCTCCACAGTTCGGATGCTGCGTGCATCCTTTATCACGAACAAACCGTTTCCGGGATTGGGATACACAACAAAGCCGGGTGCAACATCTGTTTGCTTCACACCCACCGGAAATTCAAAATTGTTCTGGGTGGTGTTGGTGACAATAGGCGGATTGTAATCGAAGTAGATGTTGGCAGTATTTTTAATCTGCGATCCAAGTGGAAGATTGGATAGTGGTTTGATGCGGTATTGAAAATAGCCCATGCTGCCATCATAATCTGTAGTGCTGTCGGGCAACATGATGTTGTTAAAGCGAATGGTAAGCAAGTTATTGTTCATCTGCACAGAGG
>JBEICQ010000151.1:0-5488 GCA_040383885.1 Flavobacteriales bacterium
GACCACAGCCTCCACCTTGTTAATCATCACATCCGAGGGTTTCAGTTTTTTTTCCAATCTCTGACTGCTTGCATCAAGATAAAGCAGGAGAAGGAACAACTTAAGGGATACTATTTTCCACTTCATTGCTGTTTTTTGCTTGTTCGAGAATATCCCGCTTGTGGCTGTCAATCAGACGCAACTTTTTTTTGTTGAGAATCATGCGTCGGATATTTTCTTTTTCAAATGCCATAGGAGAGCGGGTTTCCTTTGTCCTGAAACCTTTTATTCCCACAAAGTACAGAAAATCTCCCTGCGTAAACTCAATGGATTTGTTATTTCTTAAAAATTCTTCCTCATCGAATGTTTTGATGGGAATTTCTTTTTTCAGGTCCTTGAAGTAAAGCCATTTGCTGTCGTCCAAAAAATAGTTAACAGCATTCCTTCTGCAGAATGCGTCCAGTTTCTGTAAATCACTCTCACGGCTGCTTTGGTAGAGCGCTTTTACAAGGGCTGCTCCTCGTGTGGATTTCGCAAGTTTGATATATCTTACCTGAACGATATTGTCTTTGAGCAGGAATTCAGAAGGATGTTTCTCGTAGTATTCCCTGATCTCATTGTCGCTCACTGAGGTGTCCAGTTTTTGCCTCACAAATTCTTTCTGGTAGGCATAAATTACCAGGGCATTCCGGTAAGATTCTATTTCATGATCAAAATTTTTCTGTTCTGCTTCCAGGTTGTTTTCCGATTGCCGCAACATGAGCTGGTTCTCAATCCACGACTGCACATAGGACTTAATCATGTCCAGGCTGTCTTTTCCGTGCACCCCCGGAGGGACTACACCTGCAATGTCTGCCTTTACAAGTACTTTGTCATAGGCCCTTGCCACAAAATCTTTTCCCTGCCTTTTTTCTGAGCACCCAAAAAAAAACACAATGAGGAGAGTAAAGGCCGGAAAATAGTTCATGTGAGCGTTGCGTCCCCGGCTTGCACAACCGGGATTGGTGAAGAATCAGGGCAACTTGGTGAGAACATCACGGTTGATTTCAACCTTGTACTTTTTGCGCAGGGTTTCAATCCATTGTTTTTCCAATACATTCTGGTAGTCGGCAGTAATCAGCCCTTTGGCTTCGCTAAGCGTTTTGGGTTCGGGTGGCAATACTTTTTCGATATTTACGAAAAAGCTCTGTTTTCCGATGTTCATGTTGGGGCTTATTCCCGGATTTTTTCCTGCCTTGTCAACTGCTTCGTTCTCTCCCTTGCTGAATTTACCGTGCTCAATTCTCAGGTTCAACTGCGATTGCTGGTTGATTTTTGCAAGGATTTCAGATTCGGTGAGTGGCTTGTCTGCTTCCTTGTCTTTCTTCTTTTTCTTTGCAGGAGGCGGATTTAGCAGCGCTTTCACGGCATTAGCAATAGAATCATTCTTGCAGGTATAGACAGTTGCCTGCACCCTCTCATCCCACATGTATTTTTCTTTATGTGCATCGTAAAACTCTTTTAATCCTACCGTGTCTTTCACCGCCTTGGACCATACCTTCTTGTCGGTTAAATCGAACAGTAAAATTCCATCTCTGTACTCCTGCAGGAGAGAACGATAATCTGCATGTTTTTCCCCCAACTTACTTTCTTCATAAGCAAGTAGATTTTCATTCACAAACTGTTTGTACATGTCTGTTACCACAATGAGCATATCAATTTTAGTTCGCTTGCTTTGGTGGCTTTCCAGAAACTTCACAAAATCGGCCTGGGTGTATTGTTTGTTACCAATTTTGCAGAGGTTTTTGTTCAGGTTTTTTGCAGAAGATGCCTTCCATTTGCCTTCGAAAAAAGTGGTATCGAGCACGGAAACACATTCTTCCGCCAGTTTAGGATTGTCGGAGAAGCCATATTCCTTTTTGATTTTAGCCAGCATCGATTCCTTGCTTTTCTGAGAGCGGGAATCTTTGCCCACTTTGGTTTTAATCTCGTTCTTCAGTTCCTCGAAACTGCCGATTTCTTTTTTAGATAATCTTTTGATAATGTGCCAGCCGTACATGGTCTGAACCGGTGCAGAGTAATCTCCGTCCTTGGCAAGTGCGAATGCAGCTTTTTCAAAATCTAAAACCATTCTTCCCGTACCGAAAGCAGGTAGTTCTCCACCTTTTCTGGAGGAAGCTTTGTCGTCGCTAAATTGCTTGGCAAGCTCTGCAAAGTCTTCACCGGCTTTTAATTTGGCATAGATCTCATCAATCTTTTTACGCACATTCACAGAATCTTCCCCACGAAGTTCTTTACCGCCTTTGATCATGATATGTGCAGCGGTAATTTGTCCGGGATTGGGTCTCTTTTCCATTACTTTGATGATATGGTAGCCGAAACGGGTCCGAACAGGCATGGTAATATCACCTGCTTTGCCACTGTAGCAGGCAGATTCAAACGGATAAACCATCTGCAGAGAGGTAAAAAATCCCAGATCACCATTGTTTTCTTTTACTGAGGGATCTTCAGAATATTTTTTAGCAACCTCTTCGAATGCTTCTCCTTTGAGTATTTTGTTTCTGGCTTCAATGCTTTTGTTGTAGGCTGCCAGGGTATCTTTTGGAAGTGCTTCCTGTGGACACTTAATCAGGATATGAGCTGCTTTAATGTCCGTTTTCATACGGTCATAAGCCTCGCGAAGAAGTTGTTCATTCACCTCGTTGTCGACCAGGTAGGGTTGGGCAAGTTGTTTTCTGTAACCTTCAAGCTCATTCTTGAAAGAGGCAATGGTATCGAGTCCCATTTCTTCAGCTTCCCTCACTTTAAGTTTGAAGTTGATAAAAAGTTCAAGGTATTCCTTCACTGATACAGAATCAAATTTCTGTTCCTTGTTATTTTTTTTGTAGATCGAAAGGAATTCTGACTTACTGACCGGTTTTCCTCCAATAACAAGCATCTGGGGATCTTCATTTTTGGCCACCTGGGTTGCCGGTTTTTTGGGAGGAACAGGGGTGGACTGTTTTTTTTGAGCAACAGCTTGCACACCACACATCAGCATGGCATACAGCGTCAAAAGTTTGGCGTTCATAATTATTCTGTAAAGCAGGCGCAAATGTAAAAACTTTTTGCAGGTAAGGCCTTTGACTTGTGCTTGTTTGTAGCCATGCTCTGCAGGGATGTTTAACAATTGTTAACCGGCTTATTTCAGGTATCTGAAGTCATGCCCTTTCTTTATTCCCTGTAGCGATTCATAGATCAGTCTGATCACTGCTTCTACATCTTTTTTGTGCACCATCTCTACTGTGGTGTGCATGTACCTTAAGGGTAGCGAGATAAGTGCAGAGGCTACACCGCCGCCATTATAGGCAAATGCATCAGTATCAGTACCAGTTGCCCTAGAAACAGCCTGTCTTTGAAAGGCAATTTTGTTTTTTCCGGCAGTTTCCACCAGGAGTTTCAAGAGATTGTTCTGCACAGCCGGTCCGTAGGTAAGCACAGGTCCTTTGCCACAGGCCAGGTCACCATTGGTAATTTTGTTGAGCATGGGTGTTTGGGTATCGTGACAAACATCGGTGATGATAGCTGCCTGGGGATTGATTTTATTAACAATCATTTCGGCTCCCCTGAGACCAACCTCTTCCTGCACGGAATTGGTGATGTAGAGGCCAAAGGGTAGCTTCACTTTGTTTTCATGAAGCAATCTGGCCACCTGAGCAATCATGAATCCGCCAATGCGGTTGTCGAGTGCCCTGCCCACATAGTATCTGTCATTGAGTTGGATAAACTCGTCTTCATAGGTAACCACACAACCCACATGGATGCCCAGTTTTTCTACCTCTGCACGGGTATGGCATCCGCAATCCAGAAAAATATTTTTGGGTGAGGGTGGTTCTTCCTTCATGGCATCTCTGGTGTGGATGGCAGGCCAGCCAAAAACAGCTTTAATCATGCCTTTTTCGGTATGGATATTTACGCGCTTGCTGGGAGCAATCTGGTGATCGCTGCCACCGTTGCGTTTCAGGTAGATAAATCCGTCGGAGGTGATGTAACTGACAAACCAGCTGATTTCATCAGCATGCGCCTCTATCACCACCCTGTATTCTGCATCCGGATTGATGATGCCCACCACTGTTCCGTATGTGTCTACCATGTGGGTGTGGATGTATGGCTTGATGTATTTCAGCCATAGTTCCTGCCCTTTGGACTCAAAGCCGGTAGGTGAGGGATTGTTGAGGTATTTACCCAAAAATTGTTCGGCAGATGCCGTGATGATGGAGCTTTTATTCTTGGCCATTTTTTTTGAATCTTAATCCCACGAATGTAATATTTACTTTTGTGCACATGGTTAAAAAGATAGGAATTCTGGGAGGAGGACAGCTGGGACGCATGTTTTTGCAGGAAGCGCGGGCATTCCCCTTTTCGTTTTTTGTACTCGATCCCGATCCGGATGCGCCTGCAGCCACCCTGGCTGATGGTTTTACCTGCGGGAGTTTCAGGGATTATGACCAGGTGATGCAATTCGGGAAAAATGTAGACATACTTACCATAGAGATTGAAGATGTAAATACGACTGCCTTGTATGATTTGAGAAATATGGGCGTCCGCGTTTTTCCGGAACCCGAGGTGATTGAATTGATCAAAGACAAAGGCAAACAGAAAGAATTCCTCAAGAGGCATGCACGTCCCTGCGGAGATTTTTGTTTTGCCGATACTCCTGCGCAAATTGCAGATCAGCCCTTTGGCTGGCCGGTATTTATTAAGTCGAGGACCGGAGGCTACGATGGCAAAGGCGTTCAACTGCTCAGAAGTAGTGACGATCCGGTGAGCATTCCCGGTCCCTGGCTGATCGAACGGAAGGTGAAAGTACAGAAGGAACTTGCGGTAATTGTTTCGAGAAACAGCAAAGGACAAACGGCTGTTTTTCCTCCCGTAGAAAGTTCTTTTCATGGGGAACTTCACCTCGTTGATTATTTGATTTCACCGGCAGAAATTTCCGCTAACCTGGCTGAAAAAGCCCGGCAACTTGCGATAGAGGCCGCGCATGCACTCGCCATCACCGGCTTACTGGCGGTAGAACTTTTCCTGGATGAAAACAATGATTTGTATGTAAATGAAATGGCCCCCCGGCCGCATAACTCAGGACATGCCAGCATTGAAGCAAACACCTGTTCGCAGTTTATGCTCTGGCTTTTTTCCATCACCGGACTGCCGCCTGCCAATACTGATTCGCTGATGCCGGCAGTGATGATCAATCTTATTGGCAGCGAAGGTCATGAGGGACAGGCTATGATAAACGGAATGGATGAAATTGTATCCACCAAAGGTGCTTATCTGCATTGGTATGGAAAAAAAATAACCAAACCAGGTCGTAAAATGGGGCATGTAACCGTGATCGATTCCGACATTCAGCGCGCGTTTCAAACAGCCCGATTTGTCAAACAAACATTAAAAGTAATAGCCTGAACTCACGCAATATGGAATCAGAACAACCGATAATAGGTATAATAATGGGTAGCCAAAGTGATCTGGTTACCATGAAGGAAGCTGC
>JBEICQ010000152.1:0-5460 GCA_040383885.1 Flavobacteriales bacterium
AGTCTTGTTCTCTTCCGTTCTAGTCTTCCTGAAAAGGAACATGAAATTAAACAATATGAAGCTTTCGTGTACTGATTTTTGATAATTTTGCCTCAAATATACACCCTGTGCTTCTCAAAGCAAACGGCATCCAAAAATCCTATTTCAGTACCCATAAGGTAGAAGTCCTCCGGGATGTTAATATTGAAGTATCCCGCGGGGAGATTGTATGTATTGAAGGTAAAAGTGGAGCAGGTAAATCAACCCTCTTAAGTATTCTTGGAACATTGGAGAATCCCGATGCCGGTGAGGTGCTTTTGAATGGGACCTCTCTCTTTTCGCTCAGTTCAAAAAAGTTGTATGCCCTTCGAAACAAAAGCATTGGATTTGTATTTCAATTTCATCATTTGCTGCCTGAGTTTGCTGCTCTTGAAAATGCTGCAATGCCGGCACTTATTGCAGGTGATTCAAAAAAAGAAGCGTACCGGAAGGCACTTCAACTTCTCGAATTTCTTGATATTGCCCACAGAAAAGACCATAAACCGGCTGAACTTTCAGGAGGTGAGAACCAACGCGTGGCTGTTGCCAGAGCCCTGGTAAACCAGCCCGAAATTGTGTTTGCCGATGAACCATCCGGTAACCTGGATGCAAGCAACGGATCGGAACTAAACAAGCTCATCCTTACACTAAGAAAGGAATTCAATCAAACCTTTGTGATTGTGACCCATAATCCTGATCTATCAAAAATTGCTGATCAGGTAATGGTTATGCAAAATGGTTATATCTCATTAAAAACACCCCTTACAAACTGATATGAATGCATATGTTTTTCCGGGACAAGGTTCCCAGTTTCCCGGTATGGGAAAAGAGTATTTTGATCATCACCCCAATTGCAGGCAACTCTTTTTAGAGGCCAATGATGTACTCGGTTTTTCCATTACTGATATCATGTTTGCAGGCTCGGAAGAAGACCTCAGGCAAACAAAAGTTACACAGCCTGCAGTTTTTCTGCATTCTGTGGCCGCTTTCAAAGCCTTGGGTGAATCATTTGCTCCGCATATGGTTGCAGGTCACTCATTAGGTGAGTTTTCAGCCCTTGTTGCCAATGGCTGCTTGTCTTTTTCTGACGCCTTGTTACTGGTTTCTAAAAGGGCTTTTGCCATGCAGAAAGCTTGTGAGCAGAATCCTTCAACCATGGCTGCCATACTGGGTTTGGATGATAAAGTGGTAGAACAGATTTGTGCGGAAATTTCTTCCTCCGGTAAAGTGGTAGTCGCAGCCAATTACAATTGCCCCGGTCAATTGGTGATTAGCGGAAGCATGGAAGGTATTCAGGAAGCCTGTGAAAAAATGAAAGCAGCCGGAGCCAAGCGCGCCCTTCCCTTGCAGGTGGGCGGAGCTTTTCATTCTCCCCTCATGGAACCCGCTAAAGAGGAACTAAAAAAAGCCATTGAACAAACAGTCTTCAGCGTACCGGTTTGCCCCATTTACCAAAATGTAAATGCACTTCCCTCAACAGACCCCTCTCAAATAAAATCCAATCTGGTAGATCAGTTAACGGCTCCAGTAAGGTGGACACAAACCATAGAAAGAATGATTGCCGACGGAGCAACACATTTTTATGAGGCCGGTCCAGGCAAAGTTTTGCAAGGATTGGTGAAGAAGGTAAACAAGGATGCCATTGCTGAAAGTTGTTAAGACCTTGCGTTCCTTCTTGATTCCGGTTTCTACTAACGGAAATAAACAAAAAAGAGTATTTGAAAACAGCTTGCTCTGCATCCTCGTTGTACAAATTTTCTTTGTTCATTCGCTCTTCGCTCAAACAGATTCACTGTCCACATTTGCCATAGATGCGTATGCTGAATTTTATTTCAGTCACGATTTTTCAAAAAATCCTGCACGAGTAAAGCCTGATTTTTTTTCCAACCACAAACGACTCGGTGAACTGAATGCCAATCTGCTCATGATCAAGGCTTCTCAGACGCACAAGCGCTACAGGGCAAACCTTGGCCTGATGGCAGGAAATTATGCACAATATAATCTCTCGCACGAACCCCTGTGGGCACAATTTGTGTATGAAGCAAACCTGGGAATCAAACTTTCTTCCTCACACAACCTTTGGCTGGATGTGGGCATCATCCCTTCTCACATCGGCTTCGAGAGTCCTGTTGGAGCAGATTCATGGAATTTGACAAGAAGTATCCTTGCAGAAAATTCTCCTTATTATGAATCCGGCATTCGTCTGAATTATACATCCAAAAACAAGGCATGGCAGTTTGCATTACTCGGACTCAATGGCTGGCAAACCATCACGGTGCATCCATTGGTGAAAAGCCCTTCACTGGGTTTTCAAACGATGTATAAACCTGATGAAAACAGATTTTTTAATTACAGTTACTTTCTTGGCCAGGTTTTTAATAATGGGATTGTTGTACTTCGTCAATACCACAATTTTTTTCTTCAATACCAGTTTGCCCGCGGCCAGGGATTCCTCCTTGGATTTGATCTCGGAACGCAACAGGCAAAATCAGGCAATCCACAAACATGGTATTCACCTGTCATGATTTTCAGGACACCTCTGGTCAATAAATGGTTTCTTGCTATCAGGACAGAATATTTCCATGACCCACAGCAAATTATTTATGTTACAACAAAAAGTGAGGGTTTTCGCACCATGGGATATACGGCAAACATCGATTATAACTTCAATAGCCTGATCAAGTTCCGGGTAGAAGGGAAGCTGTTTCGGGCTCGCGAGAAAATATTTAATGGTGTTTCCAATCAGGCGCTTTGGCTTACTGCAGCAGCCTGTATCCGCTTTTCACGGTAAGTATTCGGGTTGTTTCTTTCTTCCTACGAATGTACTTCTTCTTTTTTTGAAGAATGAATATTCGGAGCGACCAAAGATTTTATTTCTAATGACATGAGACAATACATCCATGCTTCTTCAAAAAAATTACTCAGTTGATGTAATAAGAATGCTTGGTCCTTGTATGGGTATTTTCTTCAACCAAAAAAAGGATGTTTGCAAAGAAAAGGCTTACAAAATATCCAGATCCAGCCTCTGCTTGAGCAACTGAATATTAGGATTCATCTGAGCCATTTTTTCAAATTTTTCTTTTGAGGTATAGGCTTTTTTCTCTCTGGCTTCTTCAGCTCTGATCAATCCAAAACGAAGTATGATAGATTGATTATTCAAAATTTTCCTCAGCCATTCGGCCATTTCCGTGATGAGTCCGTTCATCATCTCTGTTTGGGACGCATTGTTCACAAGAAATTGTATGGTGTTGTCTTCACCTAATGACAATTCACCCGTAACAAGGGTTGAATAGACAAATTCTCCTTTTTCAACTTTCCATTGTCTGGCAAGTTCTGCCCATTTTTCGCGAAGCATGTCTTCGGTGAAGGGATCATTTCCCGGTTTGTTTAGCAATGAGACCTCTGCACCTGGATCTTCTGTTTTGTCCTGTTTTTCAGATTTAGACAGCAGGGTGCTGATTCTTGGCATGCTTGGTTTGGCTGCAGATAATGGAGCCGAGGCCAATGCAGGAGCAGGCTGTGCATATGATTTTGCTTCCTGAGATCCGCTTTTTGTGGTGGTATCTGTAACCACAGTTTTTTTCTCAAGCTCAACCGGTCTTGGTTCTTCTACTGATGATTGCGCTTGAACGGTCTCCCCCGAGGGCACTTGAATAGGTTTTGCCTTTGGCGGTATTCCTTCACTTATGTCATTTTTTTTTTCGTCCCTGTTTTCTTTTTGCAACAGCGACAATTTCATGAGGGTAAGCTCCACCACAAGTCTCGGATTTTTACTCTGCTTGTATTGAACCTCTCCTTCACTCAGTAATTTAAGAGATTGAAAAATGAACATGGCTGTGCAGCGTTTTGCCTGTTCCTGGTATTTATCACGGATGGATTCTCCGGTTTCAATGAGTCCCACAGTGGCCGGATTTCTTGCCACTACCAGGTTACGGAAATGTGTAGCAAGTCCTGACAGGAAATTCAGGCCATCAAAACCACGGGCGAGAATGTCATCAAGGGTGAGAAAACCGGCGGAGATGTCGTTTTTTAAAAAACCGTTAACAAGTCCGAAGTAATAATCGTAATCGAGGATATTCAGGTTATCAATCACCGATTGATAAGTAATTTTTCCACCGGAGAAACTCACGATCTGGTCGAACATGGAGCAGGCATCTCTTAGTCCACCGTCTGCTTTGTGCGCAATGATGTGGAGTGCATCAGGTTCTGCTTCAACTTTTTCCAGCTTGGCGATATAGGCCAGATGCTCTGCAATATCCTGCACCCTGATGCGGTAAAAATCAAAAATCTGACATCGGCTCAGAATGGTGGGAATAATCTTGTGTTTTTCTGTGGTTGCCAGGATGAAGATGGCATGTGCCGGAGGTTCTTCGAGGGTTTTCAGAAAAGCATTAAATGCCGAGGAAGACAACATGTGCACCTCATCAATGATAAACACACGATACTTTCCGAGCTGCGGCGCAAAGCGTACCTGCTCTACCAATTCCCTGATGTCGTCTACAGAATTATTGGATGCGGCATCCAGTTCAATGATATTAAAGGATTGCCCTTTGTTAAATGAATCGCAGGAATCGCAGGCATTGCAAGGCTCTGTTCTGTCGGGCCCTGCCATGCAATTGATGGTTTTGGCCAGAATACGCGCACATGTTGTTTTTCCCACGCCCCTTGGCCCGCAAAACAAAAAAGCCTGAGCAAGCTGGTGATTTTTTAATGCGTTTTGAAGCGTGGTGGTAATATGCTTTTGACCCACCACCGAATCAAATGTGGAAGGGCGGTATTTCCTTGCCGAAACGATAAATTGATCCATTGTTATTGCTGAATTACAAATCTGTAAATTTCATTTGTTACTCCACCTGTGTAGTGCAGCAGATACACGCCATCACCAAAGGTTCCGGCATCGATGATTGTATTTTTTTCTGTGCAGATTTTTCTTGCCACCACTTTTCCGGTAATGTCACTGATCCAAACAGAGAATCCTGCTCCGGTGTTTGAGAGTTGCAACAATTGCCCTCTGCTCAGGGGATTGGGAGAGAGTTGCAATCTGTGCACATCATTTTGGTAAATGCCTACATTGAGGTTTATGAAGACAGAATCTGTAAATGTCCAGGTGCAATTATTGGTATCTGTATAAGACGCTTCCAGATAATTGTAGCCCTGCTGGAGACTCATTGGCTGAATGATGTTACCGGAATTACCATTGATGGAAATAACAGTCCCCGGGATATTGGCAAACAGTGTATCAGGTTCGGAGAAATTGTCGTAGGTGGCAACATATCCCGTAAGTGTAGGAATGCTTGGCGTGGCTTCATTCACCACAAGGATTGGACTCTGATAAAAACAGGAGCCTACGCTGTCTAAAAATTGAAAGGGTCCGGCAAAATTAAATTGTTCACAACATCCATTGGTGATTGCCGAACCTGTAACCCATATATAGTTTCCATC
>JBEICQ010000153.1:0-5401 GCA_040383885.1 Flavobacteriales bacterium
AATACTGATGTTTTGTAAGCCAAAAATGGTTTCACGCATATTGGAGGGAGGATTTCCATTGATGGCAAAATACAACTGAAGAGAATCAGCCAGATTATAGTTCCCGGAATTGATTAACTTATTTGAATAATCGACACAATTGGAGTAATTGCCGGCATAAAAATAGACTCTTGAAAGCAGTGCACGGGCGGCATCTGCAGAAGCATACTGGGTAGATTTTTCTATACCTGAAGAAGCCAAAGCGTTTTCGGCTGCCTGCAGGTCACTGATGATTTGGTTATAGCATTCCTCAATGTTAGCGCGTTTTTGCTTGAAGTCATCCGTGAGTTTTTTTATGGGTTTTAGTCTGAGCACGATGCCCGATTGTTCTTTTCTGTTCTCCGCCATATCTGAGATATTGTATGGCATACTCCAAAATCGCATCAGTTCAAAATGAACAAGTGCCCTAATGAAAAGAGCTTCGCCTCTGATGCGGTTTTTGTTCTTGTTATAGGTAGGATCAATTTGAACACGCAGGTTGTTGTCTATTGCATCAATCACATAGTTGGCTCTGCTGATGGCATTGTAACAATCTCTCCACATATCGCGCAGTGCTCCAATCTGAATAGATGTGGTTCCGTTGTATATTTCGAGCGTACCGAAAGGAGAGAGTCGGTTTTCATTCATCCTGCTGTCATCCGAAAGCATTTCACCATAGATGGTCATGTTGCCGCCGAGCACATTGCCACTTTGCAAAGCGTCGTAGGCAGAGACAAGCAAGATGTTTACATCATTTACAGAGGTAATGGCAGACTCTGATAAAAGCAGTTGCTCAGGTTCCGGGGAGAGTAGTTTTTTACATCCCGATTGTGAAACAAGCAAAGTGGATGTAGTGAGAAGGAGAAGGAACTTTTTCATGGCTCTCAGAAATTAAAGTTAATACCACCAATGATGGTCATGGCTTGTGGTGTTTGGTAGGATGGTCCGCTAAAGGAAACATTCCCCTGCTGGGAGTTAGTATTTACATTTCGGATTACTTCCGGATCCCAGCCCGGATAGCGGGTGAATGTGAACAGATTATTTCCTGATACAAAAATCCTTAGTTTGCTTAGTTTCATTTTGTTTACCCAGTTTTCCGGAAAGGTATAGGCGAGCGTTACATTTCGTAACCTGATGAATGAGGCATTATAAAGAAACCGATCAGAATTTACAGCATCATTGTATCGGTTAAGTCCGGGTAAGTTGGTGGTTGCACCGGGGCTGAGGAAAGCATCCAGCATTTCCTTACGCTGTGCATCGGTTTTCCACAAGCCTATCTGGCGTTTGGCGGGATCATCATAGATGTAATTTCCTACCTGGAAATAAAGCAGGAACGATAGTTCAATGCCTTTGTAGGTAAAACGATTATTGATGCCTCCAAAAAAAGTGGGCATGGGATTGCCACGCGGTACTCGCTGGTTGTAAAAATATCCTGCATCTCTAAATATCATCTCATTGCCCAGTGAATCCAGATAAATGGATTCCCCTGCTTTATAGGCAATAAGTGAATCGTTTCCGTTTTTTCCTTTGATGGGATTTCTGTATTTGTCGCGCAGAATGACGCTGCCATCAGTTGTGGCAACTCTTGAGAAGCGCACCACATAAGATTGTCCCACAGGATATCCCTGCAAAACACGCCCCTCTCCGGGTTGTCCGCTTTCAAAATTATCGGGAGGCTGGTTCTGAACATCCAATACTTTATTCCTGTTCACAGAGATGTTGAAGTCGGTGCTCCAGGTAAAATCGCCTTCGATGTTTTTGGTGGTCAGGCTGATTTCTACACCGCGGTTTTCCATTTTACCTGAATTGATAAGGATGGATGAATAGCCTGTAGAGGTGGGCAAATAGTAGGGCAGAAGCATATCGCTGCTGATGCGTTGATACAAATCGAGGTTCAGAAAAATGCGGTTACGCACGAGTCCTGCTTCAAACCCTGCATTGTAAGTAACCGATTTCTCCCAACGCAATTGCGGATTTGCAAGGGCTCCCGGAGCAATGCCTCCATTGCCCAGATAGCCTCCATTGCTGGAGAAAAAACCTACAGACTGAAAATCACCCACATTGTCGTTGCCTGTGAGGCCAACACCGGCGCGGAATTTGAGATGAGATATGGTTTTGATGTTTTTAATAAAGGCTTCATCAGAGGCCATCCAACCGATGGATGCAGCAGGAAACAATCCAAACTTGTTGTCTTGTCCGAATTTGGAGGAACCATCATAACGGGCAGAGGCATTGAAGAAATACTTTTCTTTGAATTTATACACCCCTCTCAGAAAATAGGATAGAAAGCCTGACCCGGTGGTGTAGTTGTAGCTGTTCTGTGTTTTTAAAATGGCATTACCGGGTCTTCTGAAATAATCATTTACAAACCCTACACCTTCTATACCAACGCCATCTTGTTTGCGCTGGGTAAGTTCTAAACCTCCGGTAAATTGTAGAACATGTGCTTTGTTTTTTAATTCCGGATTCCAGGTAAAATAATGGGCTGAGGTAAGGATGTTCACATTGGTTCTTCGGTCCCATGCAGAACTTTGACTGGCTGAATCGAGGAGGTTTCTGAAATTGAATTCATATTCCACCTGGTTGGTAAGATCAATACCGAGATTGCTCCTCCATTTTAAGCTTTTCAGAAGATTAATCTCAGCATACACTGATGAGTAGGTGCGGAGGTTTCTTGCTTCAAAAGTACTGTTGTTAAGTTTCCAGATGGGATTGGAGTAGGGGTCGTTGTAACTCCCGTCATTGTTGTAGATGGGCAGGTAAGGAAGTTTTTGTTGCGCCCATCCCAAACCACCGCCATCGCCTGTGGGCACCCTGTCATTGATGGAATAGGCAAAATTGATATCTGCGCCGAGGTTAAGATTTTTCAGGGCCTGGTTGTCTAAACTGATTTTTGCGCTGAAGCGATCAAAATCATTTCCCCTCAGGAAGGAGTTGTATTGATAATAATTGCCCGAAATGTAAAATCTTGTCTTTTCATTTCCACCACTTGCAGAGAGACTTGCATTTTGTGTCATTCCTTGCCTCAGTGTCTGCGGAATCCACTGGTTCTCCGGCTTGTCGAAGTAGCCTGCAGCTACCAGCGAATCTGCCATTTTGCGGGTGTAATCCTTTCCGTTCCATACTCCGAGCACGGTGTTGCTTCGGTCTTTTTTAAAGCCGCTGGCGCTGGAGTCCTGTTCAGCCGCACGATCTCGTAGGAGAAGGTGTTCTTTTGCAGAGAGAAAATCCAGTATCCGGGTTGGCATAACAACTCCTGCACTGTAGCCTGCATCAAATTTGGTTACGCCCGATTTGCCTTTTTTGGTGGTGATGATGATGACACCGTTGGCTGCCCGGGAACCATAGATGGCAGCTGCTGCAGCATCTTTTAAAACATCAATGGATTCAATATCATTCTGGTTAATGTCTGCCAGGGGATTTACTCCGGAACCCAGGTTGTTTGGACTGATGTCGGAGGTATTGATGATCAAACCATCAATTACATAGAGGGGCTGACCGCCTGCTGCTATGGAATTGGTTCCCCTCAGGGTAACGCGGGTTTGTGCACCTGCTACACCACTTGAAGATTGCACCTGTAAACCCGGTATTCTCCCCTGTAGTGCATTGTCCACAGACGGTACCGGATTGGCTGCAATTTCTCTCGATTTAATGGTTGATATGGAACCTGTTATATCTCTTTTTTGCTCGGTACCGTAACCGATCACTACCGCTTCTTTTAGCTGAATTCCGCCGCTTCCCAATGTTACATTCAAAGTGTAGTCTTTGCTTTCGCTAATTGTGATATTTCGCTTTGTTCTTTCATATCCAAGCGAATTGATGATGATGGAAACTTTTCCGGTGGCAGGTACCTGCAAACTGTAGTTTCCATCCAGATCGGTGGATACCCCTTTGGTGGTTCCATCAATGGAAACTGCTGCACCGATAACAGGCTCTCCTTTTTCGTCGGTAACTTTTCCTTTCACGGTAGCCTGTTGTGCTGCCGCATGAATTGAAATGGCTATCAGCAGCAAGCTGAAGCCAAAAAAACGATGAATGGTTCTCATGCAAAGCAATTGAGTGTTATTTGTACACAAAGAAAAGAAATTATCACCTAATCCTTTGTGTTTTTTTTAATGCCAGGGAAAACATGTTTTTGTTTGCCCCGTTTAATAAAAAATCAGGAAAAGGCAAGGCGGCAGAGGCTCTTTGCCAATAGAGTATGCGAACAAGTACCATTGAATCTCCCCTGCAGAAGCAGAGTCGTTAAGGAAATACTATTGTCGCTTTAAGTTTTGGTCAGAGATGATTTACCTTATAACCAGCCGATGCACCTCCTGCATATTTCCCTGGATCAGATGAAGCAGGTAGATGCCCGAAGATAAATAAGAGAAGTCCTGTTCAGAGGGCTGCAGTGAAGAAGAAATGATTTTTTCTGCAAGCACTCTTCCTGTTTGGTCAATGATCCTGAAAGTGGCTGGTTGGTTTTCTTCTGCCAAGCGAAGAGTAAATTTACCGTTGTTTGGATTTGGGAAAACCCGGCTGCGATTTTGTGTGGCAAGCTTTTGTAGTCCACTGGCGTTGGAACTGAGGTTGATGTCGTCGAGGTAAAGGTTGTTACCCAGCCCGGATTTGCTGATAAAAGCCAGCCTGATGTTGTTTTTACCAATCAAGGCATTCAGGTTCACGCTGTCTTTCATCCATTGTGATGGAGTGGGCACAAAAGAAGAATTCACGGAGGAGCCGCCGTTTGTAGAGAGCATCACCCTTCCTTTTCTGTACATCGTATTCCAGGTTTCTCCACAATTGTCGGACCAGGCAATGAGCAAGGAATCGGGTCGGTTCTGAAAGGGAGCATAGGCACGCGAAAATCTCAGCATCACAGGAGAAAGACTGGAGGTAAAATCGATAAAAGGACTCACGAGGTAATCTGTTTGTCCGGCAATAAGTGTATTGTCATTGTAATTATTGAACTGAGCACAGGAGTTTGAACTGCCAAATCCGCCTGTTGTGCTATTCAATGTCCATGTGCCATTGCCATCAGGATTGACCAAACTCCAACCGTTGGGAGTGAGGATGTTTTGAAAGCCATTGGTAAAAAACGGCGCCTGAGATTGGGGTACAATGACAGAAAAATTCCTGGAGAGCGTGTTGTTTGAGCCATCTACATCAACGATTCCGGAGGAACTGCTAACCGTGATTACAAGTGTATAGTTTTGTGGCGTAAGGTTGCTGATTGCTGCAAGTGTGAGCGTCAAAGATTGCCCTGCACCCAGCGCCAGATTATTGAAATAGGAAATACGGTTAATTCCGTTCAATTCAACAGTGACTCTTACCGAGTCGAGGATTCTTCCACCCGAATTGGAGATGGGTATTGTTGGACTGAAGCTGCTAATACAATTAT
>JBEICQ010000154.1:0-5341 GCA_040383885.1 Flavobacteriales bacterium
AGAATCCCTCGATAACATTGCAGCTACTTATCGTATTATTGTAGAACCCGGCGTTCACAAAGCATCCTCCATCAAAGTTGCAGAAGCGGCAAAAATCATCGAAAATACCCAACGGGATGTGAACATCGCCCTGATGAATGAGCTCTCTATCATCTTCAACAAAATAGGCATCAATACCTATGAAGTTTTGGAGGCAGCAGGTACCAAGTGGAATTTTCTCAAGTTCTATCCCGGCCTTGTAGGAGGACACTGCATAGGCGTGGATCCCTATTACCTTACCCACAAAGCAGAGTCTGTTGGATACCATGCACGCATCATCAACAGCGGCAGGTATGTAAATGATTCCATGGGCTTTTATATTGCCAAACAAACCGTTAAAAAAATTCTTGCTGCAAAAAAAGATCCCAACAAGGCGCATGTCCTGGTGATGGGAGCCACCTTTAAAGAAGATGTGAGCGATATTCGCAATTCCAAGGTGGCAGATGTAATCAAGGAGCTACGCTCCTACTCTATCAATGTTCATGTGGTAGATCCTCATGCTGACTCACATGAACTGCAGGATGAGTATGGTTTTGGGCTGCATGAAAAAATTGAGAAGAATTATGATGCTGTTATCGTAGCCGTGAATCACCAGGAGTATAAATCCCTGGATGAAAATTATTTCAAGAGCATTATGGCCAAGGATGGATTTCTGGTTGATATCAAGGGTATTTATCGCAACCAGATTCAAAGCATTCCTTACTGGAGTTTGTAGACAATGGCCAAGCGCATCCTCGTTACCGGCGGTGCCGGCTATATTGGCTCACACACCTGTGTGGAGCTTTTATCGCGGGGATATGATGTGATTATTCTCGATAATTTTTCCAACTCCAGTTCAAGAATTATCAGAAGAATTTCCAGAATTGCAGGCAAATCGCCTTCACTTATAAATATTGATCTTAGCAACAGGCTTGCCGCCAAGAGATTTTTCTCCACACAGCCCCAACTGGATGCAGTGATACACTTTGCCGCTTTTAAAGCTGTTGGCGAATCCTGTGCCTTCCCTCTCAAATACTACGAGAACAATCTTTTTTCTACCATCAATCTTCTGAGTGGGCTCAAGATGCTGAACAAACCCGTTAAAGGCTTGGTTTTTTCTTCCTCTTGCACTGTCTATGGCCAACCAGAATTGCTGCCTGTAACAGAACAAACACCCATTGCCAAAGCACAGTCACCATATGGTTATACAAAACAGGTATGCGAGGAAATGATTTGTTCCTCTTCCTCTGAGCTGGGGTTTCCTACAATTGCTCTGAGGTATTTTAATCCGGTTGGTGCACATCCAAGTTCCCTTATCGGAGAGTACCCAAGCGGAATGCCGAACAATCTTATGCCATATATGACACAGACTGCTGCCGGCAAGCGTGAAAAACTTACGATTTACGGCAACGATTACAACACACCGGACGGCACTTGTATCCGTGACTATATTCATGTTTGCGACCTGGCAGATGCCCATTTCACTGCCATAAAAAGACTGATTGACGGAAAATCAAAAGATGCTTACGAGGTTTTTAACATCGGAACAGGCAAAGGAGTATCTGTACTGGAACTGGTAAATGCTTTTCAATCTGAAAATAATATTGAACTCCCTTATGTAATTGGCCCGCGTAGAGACGGTGATGTAGAAAAGATCTATGCCGACACCACCCTTGCAGAGAAAAAACTTGGTTGGAAGGCCAAACGAAATGTTCAAGACATGGTAAAAAGCGCCTGGAACTGGGAATTGAGTCTCTTGCGGGCAAACAAATCTTTTTACCTGAGTAAAAAAAGTTGATCTAACTAATTACTTCTTCCTTCAACAGCTTTTGAAAGACGCTCCTCCAGTGCGATTCCAATGCCGCTATTGTGACTTGCATGGTAATGTGAGATGTAGGCAAACGGACACTGATAGCTATCTGCGTGATAGAGGCATTGATAGAGATTGTGTGAGATCACTTCGGGATGTGTTTCATCACCCATCATGATCACCGGAACCCGGGCATCATAATGTGCCGCACCCTTCCATCGCTTTTCGTCCTGCATGGTAAGTATAAGTACCGGGTTGCGTGATTTGTCGAAAGGAATATCTGCATTAAACCAAAACAAAGGAGTAACCGGCGCATAATGCCTGTACTTGCTTCCCGGAATAATGTTTCCGCTCTTTGTTTTGCTTACCTTCACATCAGTACCAAGTATCTCCTTTATTTGGTCGGTGCCGATAGGTCCGGGACGAAGAATTTTTACGATTCCTTCTTCGGTGCAATCAACAATCGTACTTTCTAAACCATGTTCACTTGAACCACCGTCGATGATGGCATCAATCACATCGCCCAAATCTTCCTGAACCATTTTTGCATTGGTTCCACTAAATCGTCCGGAAGTATTGGCTGATGGAGCAGCCAGAGGTTTTTCCGAACCCAGTATGAGTGCAGCGAAGATGTTGTTTGAAGGAATTCTCACAATGATTTGCTCACGCTGACAAGTTGCGTTTTTTAAAGGAGAATCAGAAGGAAGATTTAATAGCATGCTCAGCGGACCCGGAGTAAATGCCTGCAGCAATTTCAGTGCTGTTTCATCCGGGCTAATGCCCCATTCGAGGATGTGGTCTATGCTATGAAAGTGGCAGATCAGGGGATTGTCTGCCGGCCGGTTTTTGGCTTTGTAAATTCTGGCAATGGCATCAGCATTTGTAGCATCAGCAGCCAGGCCATAAACAGTTTCAGTGGGAACAGCTACAATGCCTCCTTCCCTGATAATATTCACTGCTTCGAATATGTGAACAAGTTTTGCCATGATTGGTTGGTGAATGAAGAACCTGAAATTTCAGTTCGTAAAAAATGGAGATTAATCAAATTACTTTTTTTTAAATTGATTGTATTCCGACACAATTTTTTCTATGTCTTTTTCCGTGTAGGAGTTGTTTTTTATTTTTTCTGCCAGTGAGGGGAAATCCGCAAAATAAAACAACAAATCTTCCTTTGCATTGCCTGCCTTTATTACGAGCCATTCCTTATTGTTGGCTTTTAGAAGCAAATCCTGCTTGCTGGGTTTTCCTTCCATGTTCACGCCCGGAATTTCTGTATAACCGACAAACATTTTGCAAAATCCGGGTTTGAGTAATCTGAGAAACATTTTATCATAATTTTTATTTCCCGGACCTGTTTTGTCAAACGGATTTGGCACAGTCCAATACACATATTGTTTTCCATTGTATGTAAATCCGAATTCCTTGATATCACCCGGCATTTTATCGAGGTCGATGGTGGAGAAGGGATCTTTTACTGTTACGCGCCATTGTAATTTTCTGAACTCAATGCGTTTGTCTTTTACGGGAACGAGGATGCTGGTGGCAACTGTATCTTTCGATTGATTTCGCAGGAAATATCCGCTGCATGGCACCGCCTGGGCAGAGGCACGAGGAGAATTCCATCCAAACAGAAACAAAAAAAGAAAGATATGCAAAAGTTTGGGCATCAGGTTTGAATTACGCCCAACTGAAAGGGCTTGGTAATAGGTGCATGGTTGGCCATCTCAATGCCCATAGAAATTACTTTACGGGTTTCGAGGGGATGGATAATTCCATCTACCCAAAGACGGGCAGCGGCATACATGGCTTGGGTTTGTGCATTATAGGACTCTGTGATTTTGTCGAGCATGGCCTTTTCCTCTTCAGGTGCAATGGTTTTACCCTGAGATTTAAGAGAACTTACCTGAATCTGTAACAAGGTTTTTGCAGCCTGTGAACCTCCCATCACCGCAATCTGTGCAGTTGGCCAGGCAACAATCAATCGGGGGATCATAGGCTTTTCCGCACATGGCATAATTGCCGGCACCAAACGAATTTCCAATAATGATGGTAAACTTGGGCACTACGCTGTTGCTTACTGCATTTACCAGCTTTGCACCGTCCTTGATGATGCCGCCCTGTTCGCTTCTGGAACCTACCATAAAGCCTGTTACATCCTGCAAAAAGACGAGCGGAATACGGCGTTGGTTGCAGTTCATGATAAACCTGGCAGCTTTGTCGGCACTGTCGGAATAGATGACCCCTCCAAACTGCATTTCACCTTTTTTACTTTTCACCACCTTGCGCTGGTTGGCTACTATACCCACTGCCCAGCCCTCAATGCGCGCTGTTCCGCAAATGATACTCTGTCCGTATTTTTCTTTGTATTCCTCAAACGCAGAATCATCCACCAAACGGAGAATAATATCGCGCATATCGAATGCTTTGTCTCTTGTGGCTGGCAAAATACCCATGATTTCTTTTTCATCAAGC
This sequence comes from Flavobacteriales bacterium, assembly GCA_040383885.1. GTDB lineage: Bacteria > Bacteroidota > Bacteroidia > UBA4408 > UBA4408 > JBEICQ01. The sequence continues at coordinate 4,301 of JBEICQ010000154.1, forward strand.
AAGGGTTGAGCAGGTATTGACCTGTTGAAACCGGCCTCTTCAAATTTTCCAATCTTGTCGAAAATATTGCGGATGCGGTTGAGTGCGTCCCTGTCGTTTGCACATTTATTGTCTGTTACACCTGAGATTTCGCATTGCGTGGTGGCTCCGCCAAGGGTTTCGTTATCAATATCCTCGCCGATGGCAGCTTTTACCAGGTATGAACCGGCAAGAAAAATACTTCCTGTTTTGTCAACAATCATGGCTTCGTCGCTCATGATGGGCAAATAGGCCCCACCGGCCACACAACTTCCCATGATGGCTGCCACCTGAATGATTCCCATGGATGACATCACCGCATTGTTTCTGAAGATTCTGCCGAAGTTTTCCTTGTCCGGAAAAATCTCATCCTGCATGGGCAGGTAAACGCCTGCACTGTCTACCAGATAGACGATAGGCAACTTATTTTCAATGGAGATTTCCTGTGCCCTCAGATTTTTTTTGCCCGTGATGGGAAACCAGGCACCTGCTTTTACGGTAGCATCATTCGCAACCATAATGCACTGCTTTCCGGAGATGTATCCGATTACCACCACCACACCGCCTGCCGGACAACCACCATGCTGGGTATACATACCCTCTCCCGCAAATGCACCAATCTCTACTCTGCGGCTGTCTTTGTCAAGAAGATAATCAATCCGCTCACGAGCGGTCATTTTTCCCTCTGCATGCAGCTTTTCAATACGCGCAGCACCTCCACCCAATGATACTTTTTCGAACCTCCTTTGTAAATCGGAGAAAAGCAATTTATTGGCATCTTCATTCTTGTTGAATTCCAAATTCTGGGGGGCTGCAGCGAAACTTTCTTTTTCCATAACGGGATTTTTCAAACTTACTAAAAATCGAGAATTTATCAACACACCTCTTTATCTACTTTTCGACTTTTTTATTGACTGATAACAGGAAACTGCGCACGGTCGGCTTTTGGGTCGGTTCATTATAGCTAAAGAGATTGGTAGTAATGCCAGATGCGCAAGGGCATCTCATCAATAGGATTAATAA
>JBEICQ010000155.1:0-5289 GCA_040383885.1 Flavobacteriales bacterium
ACTGCCAGACCTGTGCTGTTGCAATTATTGGATTGCAGAGCATTCTCAGGGTATTTTAATGTTTCGTATTGAATGATTTTATCGGTGACATTTTTGGCCTCCTCAGCTGTTTTAACGGGTAATCGTCCGATGCCAATGTCTATTGGACTGGAGAGCATATCACTCTCGTTATCGTCGAGCAAGCCGAAATAATCATCGCTCACATATGAAAAGATCATGGCCAGCGACTCTTCACTCTGGTAGCTTGGAATAAAATCGGTGTTTCCGTTTTTGGTGCGGTTCTTATTGTTGTAGCTGGCATCGCCAAACAGCAAAAGGTACTTGGGCTGATCATCCGGTCCGGCCGCTTTGTCGTAGAACAATTTTGCGAGCGATTTAATAGCGGTGATGTCTTGCTTGCCGGATGAAAATTCATTGTAAATCATTTGTGGCGTCGCCATCATTACCCGCATTCCATCATTGGTTTCATGCAGTCTTTTGATGCGAAGACCTTGCTCCCAAAACAGAGGGTGCACCACCATAATTAAATCAACAGGGCTGCTTCCATGCAAATCCTGGTTGGGTGTTTCACCAAAATAAACAGGGGTTTTCAATACATTGTCTGCCGGGGTAAATGCCACATATTCTCTGACAGAAGAGATGTCTGCATTAAAAAACAACTGATTACCATCAAACCTGCCTTCAATTAAAAAAGGTTCCAGCGGATTTGTCACATCTATCAAAGTTGTTGAAGCATTAGCATCCCCTATGAGAAATTTCCCCTGCTGACCGGGCGAAACAGTGCTGATACTCCGGAATTGAACATAGTTGCCAAACATCCGCAATTGCCTGATGGCATGAACTTCCAGGTAATCGAGATACCCAAGGGCAGAAGCAAACAAGGGATTTTTGTTAAAGGCCAATTTCACAGTGAGCTTCTGCTGGCCGGGCAGCAAACGAACACATCCCGAATCAATTCTGCCATAGGCGCTGTAGTAAATACCCGGATCAATGATGGGTGGTTTGATCTCTCTTGTTGCGTTCTGACAGGAAAGTGTGAAGCTGCTCTGTGGTTTTGATCTTGCCATCACAACTGCTTTTACAGTGGCAGAGTCATTTGTACTGATGTTAGGAAAATTAAAATCGAAAGTGTATTCGGGTATATTTTCAAACTTTTCTCCGAACCAGCGCCTGCCGGACAATAGGATGTTTACAGCTTCATTTTCATAATATTGAAATTCGTCAAACTTGTTGATGGTAACCGATGTGCTGATGTCGTTATAAGGCGTTCGGTTCATCCTTTTACCCGGCCCGGTGTCGAAATTGATGAAGTAATAGCTGGTGTCACTGAAATAGTGAAGTCGATGAGAAAGCGGAATACAACCAGCAGAGGGAACCCAAACATGTGGACTTTGTCCGAAGAACCAGACAAAATCAGTGGAATCGAAAGTACCATCTGATTCACCATCTACCCTGATGGCATTCTCAACAAGATCGTCGGGGCGAACGGCTGAGTTTAAAAATGGAAGTAAGCCGCCACCATTGCCAAATACACGAATGTTTTGAGGGTTGATCTGAGAGGGATCCACACCCAAAGTGTTTTTAAAAAAACGGTAGTCCAGTTTGTAAATGCCATCAGATGTAATTCCAATACGATACCAATTGCCTTGCTTAAGAACCGATGAGCCGGCAAATGCGCGTGCACTTTTCTTTTGAACCGGAGGCAGGGGATTGCTAAAGATCAAAGTGCCACTGACAAGCTTCTCAGGCCCTTTGCCTTTTTGACGGCGGATTGGTACAACTCTGACGAATTGAATGTTTTTACCTCTTTCGAGCCCGGTATTCGTATACACTTCAAAATTTTCAGGGAGTTCATCATAACCGTTGAGGGTCTGCAGCTCCTCTTGTGAGAGCGGCTCAACCACCGGATTGAGCAATTTTGATGATGCGTGTGCGGGGAAATTTGATAGGCTTCGCTGATATTCTGGTATCCAGTGATTGTTCACTTGCACAGGTTGACAAAATTCGCGGAATCTCATGCCAGGCTTCATAAAGCCCTCAACACCCATCATCGCAGGCGTTTCCCATTTCAGTGAGATTTCAATGTTGGATTGTGCCAGCAAGGAACCCGCAGAAATAAACAGGCACAACACAATAATATTGACCGACGATGGTTTTAAAAACATAATCTACAAGAATGCATCAAGGTTTTTTATGATTTATCAGAACGAATTACGGCATATGTTATTGTCTAACAAAAAAAATAATAAATTTGTTGTTTCGAAAAAAATGATGAAAGGAATCAAACTCCTGTTGCCATTGGTCATCCTTGTTCAGGCAATTTCTTATAAAGCGGAGGCACAAGACTTGCACTTTTCGCGGTTTTATGCCAATCCCCTTTTTCTGAATCCTGCATTTGCGGGCTCTGTGCGTTGTCCGAGAGTGGTAACCACTTATCGCAATCAATGGCCTGGCGTGATTGGCAACTATGTGACTTATGCGGCTACTTTCGACAGACATGTTGACGACCTCGGTGGTGGAATCGGTGTGATTGCCTACAGTGACAGAATGGGCAATGGTACCATTAACACCAATTCCGTTTCCGGTATTTACTCCTACCAAATTAATGTAAATCGTTCTTTTTCAATTCGTGCTGCCGTACAGGCTACTTTTGTTCAGCGCGCTATCGATCCTTCCCGAATGAACTTTCCTGACCAAATACACTCACGGTATGGATTCATCTACAATACCAACGAAAGATTCGCCAGAAACAATCGATCTTTCGCTGATTTTTCCGCCGGCATCATGGGTTTTGGGAACAATTTCTTCGGTGGAATAGCCGTACACCACCTAGCAGAGCCTGACGAAGCCTTTATTAAAACCGGAAGTGCCAGCAACTCCCGCCTCTACAGAAAGTATACCGGTCATATCGGCGCCATCATACCCGTGGGTGCGGATGATGATATCAACTTATCGCCCAATGTGATTTATCAAATGCAGGGCACCTTTCAGCAGCTTAACCTTGGCATGTATTTTACGAAAGGACCTTTCGTAGGCGGATTGTGGTACAGAAACAGGGATGCCCTCATCACCCTTGTTGGTTTCAGATACAACATCTTTAAGATTGGTTACAGCTATGATGTAACCATCTCCAAACTCCGCGGTGGCTATGGCTCTCATGAGTTAACAGCCTCTTTTCAGTTCTATTGCAGAAAGAAAAGAAAGGTATTCAACACAGTAAATTGCCCTACATTCTAAACCTTTTCGCGGTTGTACCCGTTAAAAAGGCACTTGATAATCAGCAATAAATACCATTAATTTGCGTTTTAATTCAAAACATCATTGTATGACAATGAAAAACTCAGGGTTCAAAGGGTTGCTCTCCCTGGCCATCGTTGCAATCACCTTGGCCTCTTGCAGCAAAGACAAATCCAACGCCACAGGCTGGGATTACAATTCCCCCGACAATGGTGGTTTTGAAAAATTGCCCTATGTGGAGCAGGAAACCGGTCCCGGACTCATTCTGGTTGAAGGTGGATCCTTTACCATGGGCAGGGTTGAGCAGGATGTGATGTACGATTGGAATAACATCCCAAGAAAAGTCACGGTTTCATCATTCTATATCGACGAAACAGAGGTCACCAATTCCAATTACAGAGAGTATCTCTATTGGTTAAGAAGTGTGTACGGAACAGATTTTCCTGAGGTGCTCAAAAAGGCCCTTCCCGATACGCTTGTGTGGAGAGAAAGACTCGGATACAACGAACCTTATGTTGAATACTACCTGAGACACCCGGCCTACTCCAATTATCCTGTGGTAGGTGTGAATTGGCTTCAGGCTTCCAATTACTGCACCTGGCGAACCGATCGTGTAAATGAAATGATTCTGGTGAGAGAAGGTATCCTGCAATGGGATCCTGCCAACTGGTCCAATCAAAACTCCTTCAATACTGATGCCTATCTGGCGGGACAATATGAAGGTACTGTTCAAAGACTGCTTCCGGATCTCAATCCAAAAGGGGCTGGAGAAAGAAAAGTTCGCATGGAAGATGGGATGCTACTGCCCAATTACAGACTGCCGACCGAGGCAGAATGGGAATACGCAGCTCTCTCTCTTATCGGAAATACCAATGATGAAATCATCAATGAGCGCCGTATTTATCCCTGGAATGGTCACTATGTGCGAAATGACCAGGAGATTCATATCGGCCGCATGATGGCCAATTTCAAAAGAAGTAGGGGTGACAACATGGGTGTTGCAAGTGCACTTAATGACAATGCGGATATTACCTCGCCGGTATTGGCTTACTGGCCCAATGATTTTGGTCTTTATAACATGGCCGGAAATGTAAGCGAATGGGTGATGGATGTGTATCGTCCGTTGAGTGGTGAAGACAAAGCTGACTTCCGACCATTCAGGGGCAATGTTTTTAAAACCAAAGTTCTTGATGACGAAGGTAAAGTTGACGCCAAGCTCGAAGAAGTAACAACAGATTCATCCGGAAATATCACCGGCATACCCGGTCAATTGAAGTGGAGGGATGTAACCGTTGAAAATGACAACCTCGCTGAACGCAGAAATTACAAAAGGTCTGATAACATCAATTTCCTCGACGGGGACATACAATCCCAGGCCACTGAAGACTGGAAAGCAGCTCCCGATCCTGAAAAGAAAGAAACCATGGGCATGTATGAATATGCCAAAACATCTATGGTAGATGACAAAGCCAGAGTGTACAAAGGAGGAAGCTGGAAAGACCGGGCCTACTATATGAATCCCGGTACAAGAAGATTCCTGGACGAGAAGCAATCTACAAACTGGCTTGGCTTCCGATGTGCCATGGACAGGGTAGGCAGTCCTGCCGGATTGGGCGCCAATGTGAAAAAATAATCATTTACCAATGAGAGAAAGCCGGACTTGTTCCGGCTTTTTTTGTTTTACACCGTGTCTATCGATTATTCAGATAAACGAAAATTGAGTTTTGTTTAGATATTTTTTTTCGTTCCGAATGAAATGCGATTGATTTAAGTTCAGTTTTTTTACTTGTAAAATTCAAAATACCAGAACGATGTTCTACATGTGTAGGGTAAGGTTGGATAGGAAGGCGCCAATAGGTATTTTGAGTTCATCCGTTTATTTATTTTTCTCGGTCTTTCCATTCATTTTTTGAAGAATTCAACTGTTTAGCCGGATATCATCCGCCACTCAAAATAAATAAAGCCCCGTCGGGCGATGTTTGGTGGCGGTGAGGGAGGGATGATTACATGACCCCTGTTGGGGGGAGGCTTCACCAAACATCGTACCTCAAT
>JBEICQ010000156.1:0-5269 GCA_040383885.1 Flavobacteriales bacterium
ACTGTAAATCTCGGTGATGCTGCCTATTCAGTTCAAGGTGGAGCGAACGATGGCGATTTGATTGCCACCAACACCATCCTCACTTGTGACAAAATCTGGCGTTTACCCAAAAAAATTTATGTTCCTGCCGGTAAAACAATTACCATCCAACCGGGTACTGTAATCAAAGGAGATGATTTGAATGCTCCCGGAGCCGGTGCTGCATCAGCATTGATTGTTTGCCGCGATGCAAAAATTTTTGCTTCAGGAACACCTACTTGTCCAATCGTATTTACTACCGGTGGAGTTAACGGCGCCGGAGGCGATGACCTGAGCGGCAATTATTCACTTACCAACAGGGGGCGCTGGGGCGGTGTTGTTGTTCTCGGAAGAGCTACAAATAATCTTGTTTCTCCCACAAACAACTCAGGGATTGGAATCGCCGGAATCAATGGTGTTGGAACAGTAGAGGGTTATGGTAATGTGGATGTAAGAACTTATCATGGTGGAAATCCGGGAGCGGGACAGGGACCAGTAGATGACAATGATAACTCAGGTATCCTTAGGTATGTTTCTATACGTCATGCTGGTGATATCATCACAGCCGGAAACGAGTTAAATGGTTTAACATTGAGCTCAGTAGGCCGCGGTACGCAGGTTGATCATGTTGAAGTAATTTCTTGTGATGATGATGGAATCGAAATTTTTGGCGGTACGGTTAATATCAAATATTGCAGTTCTCTTTTTGGTGCTGACGATATGCTGGATTGGGACTTAGGTTGGTCAGGAAACTGCCAGTTCTTTTTTGGAATGCATGCCGACTCGGTAACCACACCTATGGCAGACAATGGCATTGAAGCAGATGGCGACGACCAGAAATCAAACGCTTTACCCAGATCACACCCGAAAATTTTCAATTCTACCTTTATCGGAAATGGTGCAAAAAGAGTACCATCTGCAGGTAACCAGGGCTCTGATAACACCGGTAATTGTGGAGCAAAAATGAAAGAAATTACTGAAGGTGAAATCTACAACTGCATTTTCGCAAAATTTTTCCGTGGAATGGATTTCATCAAATCAATGGGAACAAGAACTGGTTCAATTGAAGCATATCATAACTGGGTAAATGGCCAAACCATTTTGAGTAATAACACTTTTGTAGCTTGCGGAACCGGAACCGGTGGTGCTCTAACCGTTGGTAATTCAACAGCCAATGTACTTGCATCAGACAATACTCTTTTCACAAACGGAAACAACACCTCTTTAGCCAGTGTGCCTGGACTTGATATTAATTTCAATATCAACTTTACTTCTAACACTGTAGTAGGTGGTGATAAATTTGCCGTTGTTCCAAGCAGCAACCTAAGCACAACAGCCTCTGTTCCCGCAAACAGCGGATTTTTTACGCCTGCCAACTACCGCGGGGCTTTTGAAGCCGGTAAAAAGTCATGGTTATCTGATTGGTCACTGCTCAATGTGATTTCTTTTACACCCGGTTTGGTTCCCTGTCCTACTGACATTAACCAGGATGGCATCACCAACAATACAGACTTTTTGCAATTGCTTGGCCAGTTCAACCAAAGCTGTCAATAATCCAATCATAAAAAAAGATAATGAAAAAGATAATATCAACAGTTGCGGCGCTGCTGTTAACGGTTGTGGGCTTTGCCCAAAATGGATTGGAAAACATAGTAGTTGAAACCTACTATGTTTCCAATGCAGCCGACCAAACAGGAAGCAACAACAATGGAGGCGGCAACCTCCCGGTGGGTTCAGTAACCTATCGCATCTATGCTGACTTACTCCCGGGCTACACCCTGCAAGCTATGTATGGTGTAACAGGACATGCCCTCGTATTCAATACAAGCACCTCTTTTTTCAACAATGAAGACAGGGGTAGTCACAAACCCAATTGGACGAGAACACAGGCAAATGACAATAGCGTAAACCTCGATTCCTACCTCACCATCGGAGGTGCCTCTACCAATCAGTTGGGTATCCTTAAATCCGAAGATGTAAATGGAGGGATGAGCCCAAGCGATGCCACTATGTTGCAGAACAACACAACTGCGATGGGCTTTGCCATCAGCGGAGCAAGTGGTCGCGACGGATACACAACAGGAACGGTGCCCACCCTTAATTTCGTGGGCATTACAGAGCCTATCGCAAGCCTTAACAACACCAATGCAGCGGGAAATAATGCTTTTACCACATCAAACGGTTCTATTGCAGTATTGGGTGGTTTTAGCGGACCTACCGGAAACAACCGTGTATTACTTGCACAAATCACCACCAACGGAATATTTCATTACGAAATCAATCTCCAGATTGGAACTCCAAGCGCCGGTGTGCAAAATTTTGTGGCAAGCAATCCCACAGGAAGCGAAATTTCTTTGGGCAGCCTATCGGGTACACTGGGAGCAACTGCTGCCAGTGAGCCCGGAACGCCTAACGGAAACATCACCTTTTCCGCGGTAACATCAAACACCATCACCGCTAACTTTACCTCCGGACAAGGAGCCAAACGCCTTGTGCTTGCCAGAGCAGGTGGCGCAGTAAATGCTACGCCGGCGGATGCCTCAACCTACAGTGCCAATGCGCAACTCGGATTGGGTACGCAGATCGGTTCAGGGAACTTTGTGGTGTATAACGGAACAGGAAACAGTGTTACCTTAACCGGACTTACCCCGGGCACTTCCTATGGTTTTGCTGTATTTGAATACAATGACAATGGAACAGCCGGTGCAGAGAACTACCGCACTTCTTCCTTTGCTTCGGGTAACCAGACAACACTCTCATCAGTAACCTACACCTGGAGCAATGCTTCCGGAGGCTCCTGGACCACAGCGGCAAACTGGACACCTGCAAGAAATACACCTGATGCTACCGATGTCCTGGTGTTTAATACGCCAATCAGCGGAAATATCACCAATGTGCCATCACAAACGGTAGCTGCTGTTTCCATCAGCGGAGGTGCCATAGTAAACCTTGTTGGAGCAGGTTCAAATACGCTTACAATTGCCGGAAACAGCTCCACCAATGACTTGAGTATTGCTGCAGGTTCATCGCTGAATTCCCCTGCTCTACCTTCTGTATCCGTTTCCATTCTTGCTGGTGCCAACGCATCGATCAATGGAAGTTACAGCACAGCAGCAGGCGGTACTCTGGGGGCTTCAGCTGCCGGCGGAATCGTGTTCCGAAACGGTTCGAGTTTTACCACCAGTGTAGGTTTCACCGGGAGTCCTTTTGGCTCATCGGTAAACAATGCAATTGTATTTCAATCAGGCGCAAGCTATGTGCACAATGCAGGTAACAATCCCTTCCAGTCCAGTGCACCTAACAGTGTAGTTGATTTTCAGGTAGGCAGCAATCAAATCTTCAATACCTCAAATGGTTTTGACGGAGACAAACGCACCTACCGCAACCTCACCATCAATACAAACATTACCGCAGCCAATTCCGGCACACTCACCATTGGTAACCTCACACTCGGAAGCAATGGTTCACTCACAGTGTCCAATACAAATGCTACCACAGGTGTACTTACTATCACGGGCAACATCACCAACAACAGTACATTGGCCAATGCATTGGTGGTAACAAATGGGTCTGCCACATTTAATGGTGGAGCAACTTCCTCTATCAGCGGCACAGGAACAGGTGCAATAAATTTTAACACCTCCACAGCCGCCGGCTTAACCATCGCTGCCGGAACCACTCTTGCTTTTAACAGAGGGTTTACTGTGAACAATCTTACCCTTAATGGAATTTGTAAATTCAATGCAGGCGGACAAACACTTACCATCAACAAAACCATCTCCGGTACCGGAAATTTTTCACCTTTTGGTGCTTATGATGCCAACCTGAATTTTGTGGCAGGATCAGATCCCTACGGAGTGATTAATTTTGGTAATGCCGGTATGAACAATCTCAGTATGGCGCGCAATGGAATTACACATACGCAAAACAATCCCCTCAAGGTTTACGGCAACATCTCTATTACCAATGGTTCCACCCTTAACTCCAATGGAAACCTCACCATTGGTTCCACTGCGGGCAGAACGGGTTGTTATGTGCCTTCAGGAGCAAACAACGACATTACAGGAAATGTAACTATAGAGAGATACATTCCCGGTGGTGGACAATCTGCCTACCACTATCTCTCCATTCCCGTAAACCCTACAGCATCCTCCTTTGCACAAGTATGGGGTGATGATTTCCCGGTAAACGGTGATTATCCCTATGTATACAGCTCAAGCGGCGGAACTGCTCAGCCAAGCGTATTTCCAACAGTTTGGTCATTTAATCCAACTGCTAATTTGGCCTCCTCTACTCCGGGCTGGGAGAGTGCTGTAGGATTGAACCTCACAACAGCGTCCATTTCTGCAGGATATGCAGCAAAAAGCAATCCCGGAGGTGCAGTAACGGTTGATGCCAGCGGAACCCTCTCCAACAGTACTGTCTCCTTAACTTGTAATACAGCTGCCGGAAACGGATACAACCTGGTGGGAAATCCCTATCCTTCGCCCATTTCATTTGATGCGATGTATGCGCTGCCCGGCCAATTGGTCATGGGTAATCTTTACCATGCCTGGAGCGCTTCAGCGGGCAATTACGCCACTTGGAACGGTACCACAGGCACGCTTGGAGCTACAGACACCATCTACACGGGTCAGGCAGTATTTATCCAAGCCAATGGTAGTGGAAACCTCCTGATGAACAATTCCATCAGAAGGACATCTTCAAACGGCAACTTCTTCCGTACCTCCTCAGACCAGGTTATTAACTCAAATGAAAACAACCTAAAACTCAGCATCAGCAAGGCAGGTCTTACAGATCAGATTGCCATCTATACCACTGAAAATGGAAGCGATCAGTTCCTGCAAGGAAAGGATATTGAGAAGATGGTTTCCATGCCCGGTTCAAGCAGCCCGGAAATGTTTGTGGCTCTGGATGCAAAAAACCTGAGCATCAAAGAATACCTCAACTTCCATACTAGCAAAGAAATTGCTTTGGGTGTGGTGATCCGCCAAAGTGGCGTATATACTTTCAGTGTTGATGAGTTTTCAAATGTTACTACTGCAGAAAACAGTTGGTTCATCGACATGGAAACCAATACCCTCATGCCACTTGTGCAAGGTAATTCTATCAGCTTATACCTGGAAGCAGGAGCCTACAACAACAGATTCTATCTGAACAAGGCCTCGGCACTCTCTGTTGCTGAGCTTGCTGCCCGTTCGTTGCAAATGGTAGTGATGGAAAACTCGCTTCAGGTAATGAACAATGGTCG